>CAZPYU010000230.1:0-4455 GCA_964590905.1 uncultured Thermoanaerobaculia bacterium | reverse complement strand
GACTCCTTCTGCTGTTCGAGCGAATCGAACTGATGCGCGAGTGCGCTCGAGTGCGCGGACGACAAGTGGCTCTCCACTACTGCGAACCCGGAGTAACCGAGCCCTGGGTCGTTTCCGGCCTCGGCGAGTGGTAGTCGTACGCCTCGTGCTCGACCACCGGCTGCGTGTCGAAATTGAGGGTCGGCGGTGGCGAGGAGGTCTCCCATTCGAGCCCGCGCGCCCCCCACGGATTGCGTCCTGCTATCGGACCTTTGCGCAGCGACCAGAGGAAATAGACCACCGGCAGGATGAATCCGACGCCGAGGATCGACGCCCCGGCGGTCGACAGCACGTTCAAGACCTGCCACTCGTCCGGGTACGAGTGGTAGCGGCGCGGCATACCCTGGATGCCGAGCAGGAACTGGGGGAAGAAGGTCAGATTGAAGCCGACGAAGACGAGAAGCCCCGAGGTCTTGCCCCAGAACTCGGAGTAGAGGCGGCCGGTCATTTTCGGCCACCAGTAGTGCAGTCCGCCCAAGTAGCCCATGATCGTGCCGCCGACCATCACGTAGTGGAAGTGCGCCACCACGAAGTAGGTGTCGTGCACGAAGACGTCGAAGCCGAGGGTGGCGAGGAAGACGCCGGTCAGGCCGCCGATAGTGAAGAGGCCGAGGAATCCGAGCGCGTAGAGCATCGGGTGCTGGTACGAGACCGCGCCCTGATAGAGGGTGAACGACCAGTTGAAGACCTTGATGCCCGACGGAATCGCCACCAGCATTGTCAAGAGCGAGAAGACCACTCCGGCGTAGACCGACTGCCCCGAGACGTAGAGGTGGTGCCCCCAGACCAGAAAGCCCAGCACCGCGATTCCGATCGAGGAGAAGGCGACGGCGCGATAGCCGAAGACCCGCTTGCGCGCGAAGGCGGCGATCAGCTCCGAGACCACCGCCATCGACGGCAGGATCATGATGTAGACCGCGGGGTGCGAGTAGAACCAGAAGAGATGCTGGAAGAGGACCGGATCGCCGCCCTTGGCGGCGTCGAAGAGGCCGAACTGGAAGAGCCGCTCGAGCACCAGCAAAACGAGCGTGATCGCGATCACCGGCGTACCGAGCACCATCACCAGGCTGGTCGCGTACATCCCCCAAACGAAGAGCGGTAGCCGGAACCAGGTCATGCCCGGGCAGCGCATGCGGTGCACGGTGACCATGAAGTTGACGCCGGTCAGGATCGAAGCGAAGCCGTTGATGAAGACGCCGAGGCCGATCGGAATCACCGCCGAGGTCGAATAGAGCGAGCTGTAGGGCGGGTAGAACGTCCAGCCGGTGTCGGCGCCGCCGTCGAGCAACGCATAGACGGTGAACGCTCCCCCGGTCATGAAGAGGTACCAGGAGAGCAGGTTCAGCTTGGGAAAGGCGACGTCCTTGGCGCCGATCATGATCGGCAGCAGAAAGTTGCCGAGCACACCGGGAATCGCGGGGATGAGGAAGAAAAAGATCATGAACACGCCGTGCATCGTGAAGGCGTGGTTGTAGGCGTCCGCCGACATGAGATCGCCCTGCGGCGTCAGCAGTTCGAAGCGGATGAGCATCGCGAAGGCGCTGCCGACGAGGAAGTAGAAGCTGACTCCGATCAGGTAGAGGATGCCGATCCGCTTGTGGTCGAGCGTCAGGAGCCACGACTTCAGCCCGTGCGTGGCGTTCAGGTAGTTGATGCCGGGGCTCTCGGGGTGGGCGCTCATCGCACGACGCTCTCGTTGTTTCCCGTCGGGGCCGGCACGGACGCGGCTCGATCGTCCGGCAGGCTCTTCAGGTAGCGGATCAGTTGGAAGACCTCTTCCTCACCGACCTGACCGCGATAGGTCGGCATCAGCGGCTGCCAGCCAGCGACGATCTCCGCCGCCGGATCCAGAATCGAAGTGCGCAAGTAGTTGTCGTCGACTCGGACGCGTCGCCCCGAGGCGAGCAGGATCTCACTGCCCACGAGCCCGTGCAGGTTCGGCCCCTTGGCGCCCGAGCCGTCGTGGCAGCCGGCACAGGCGAGCCGCGCGAAGAGCTGCTCCCCTTGTTCGGCCGGCGAGACGGGCACCGGCACCGAGGCCAGCCAGCTCTGGTACTCCTCGGGCTCCATCACAGTCACCCAACCGATCATCCGCGCATGGTCGAGGCCGCAGTACTCGGTACAGAAGAGATGGTAGCGGCCGGTGCGCGTCGGCGTGAACCACATCGTCGAGTAGCGTCCCGGGATCACGTCGGCTTTGGTTCGGAATGCGGGGACGAAGAAGCTGTGGATCACGTCCTCCGAGGTCATGGTCAGCTTCACTGGCTGTCCGATCGGCAGGTGCAGCTCGTTGATCTCGCGTTGGCCGGTCGGATGCTGCGTCTTCCACATCCACTGCTTGCCGGTGACGTGGTACTCGACCGCGCCGACCGGCGGTCGGTAGAGACGGAAGAAGACCTGCGCCCCCCAGACGAACGTGAAGAGCACGATGATCGTCGGAACGATCGTCCAGGTCAGCTCGAGGAGCGGCGACTCGTGAAACTCGGTGCCGACCTGGTCGGGGTGGGTGCGGCGGTACTTGAAGGCGAAGCCGATCACCATCCCGGCGATGACCAGCGTGAAGAAGCTGGCCATCACCACCAGGTAGAGCGTCAGCAGGTCGACCTCCTTGGCGAACGAGGAGGCCTGCTCGGGGAAGAACGGCAGACGGAACGGCATCAGACGGCCCCTCGGGCGACGAGCAGCCGCTGGCGGCGCTCGCGGCGCAGGGAGACGAAGAGGAAGAGCCCGACCGCGGCTAGGGTCGCGGTGGCAACGATGCGCAGCGCCAGCATGGTGACCGCGGTGTATTTACCGAGCGCGGCGTTGTATTGGAAGCAGACCAGCATCAGCTTCTCGATCGTGCCGCCGATCTTCCCCTCGCTCGACTCGACGAGCGCGAGCTTGAGGTCGCGCGGCGCGAACTCGGCGCCGAAGAGGTAGCGCGAGATCTTGCCCCCCGGAGTCGCCACCACGGCGCCGCTGGCGTGCGCGAACTGGCCGTTCGACGGGTCGACGGTGTAGCGAAAGCCGACCGCGCCGGTCACCGCGGCGATCGCCGCCGCGTCGCCGGAGAGGAAGTGCCAGCCGTGCGCCGTCTCCTCGTGACCGTAGGCAGCCAGGGTGGCGGCCTTCCTCTCGCGCGCCGTCGCCGGCGTGTCTTCGGGATCGAAGCTCACGAAGACGACGTCGAACTCGCGACCCGGCATCAACTGGAGCGGCTTCAGCCCGCGCGCCAGGCCGCGCTCGATCAGGGTGCAGAGCAGCGGGCAGCGGTAGTAGACCAGCGCCAAGACCACCGGTTTCTCGCCGAAGAAGTCGCCCAAACGAACGGCGCGCCCAGTCTCGTCGTGGAACGCCGCGTCCAACGGGAGTGGCTCGCCGAGCCGCTGGTCGAAGCCGACGCGCTCGACCAGATCGCGCGACGAGAGCGCCGCCTGCTGCGCATTGCGCTCCTTGTCGACGCGCAGCCCGGTCATGAACTGCGCCTCTGTCGCGCCCGAACCGAACACGCAAGCGGCGATCAGTGCCAGGGCTGAGCAGCGGAGCCGCGGCGGAGCGCTCGGAGTCCGTGAATTCTTCGAAACACTCGCATCGAGATCCGCTTGCCCCCGACCGGGGGTCACTTCGTTCAGGATGACAAGGTTGCCACTGTCGTCCTGAGCGGAGCGAAGGACCTCGACCTTGGACGATTCGAAGATTTCACGGCGCCTCATGGCGTCTCGACCTCCGTTTCGGCGGCAGGCGTCCAGTCGGGAAGCCGACTGGAGCTCGCGACGCTCTCGATCGCCCTGTCGATCGGAACGTGGGCGATGCCGGCGCTCTTGTCCACCCAGCCCCAGCCGCCGAGGCGCGCGCTCTCCAGCGCCCGGAAATGCGCCAACTCGGTCTCGGGGTGGGGCAAGAGACGCGGACCCGGCGGCACCACCGGGCGATTCGCCTCGGCCAGCGGCGACGCCTCGAGATCGAGCCGCCGCTCCCAAGACGCGAGCCCGCGGTAGAACCCCCATCCGATCAGGAACGAAACGACTGTCACCACGGCCAGCCAGAAGCCGAGCTGCCGGATGCTGTGGACGTCGATCTCGCGATCGATTCCAGTCGGCCCGCTCGGTCCGCTTGGCCCGACCACTCGATGCTCACTCATGGCCCAGCGCCTCGGCGATGCGCGGATCGTTCATCGGCAGGAGCGGGCGGCGCGCTAGCTCGCGGAGGAAGAAGTAGATCCAGATGCCTCCGACTCCCACCGGAGCGGCGAGATCGAGCCAGGAGATGGCGAAGCCAGCGTGCTCGCCGCCGTGAGCAAGACTCGGCCGCGACAGCCAGACGAGATCGACCCAGCGCATGCCGAGCACGAACGCGGCGATCGCCGCCAGCGCCCCCGCCCGGCGCTTGACGGCGCGGTGGAGCAGGATCAAGAACGGGAAGAAGAAGTGAAAG
>CAZPYU010000229.1:0-12636 GCA_964590905.1 uncultured Thermoanaerobaculia bacterium | reverse complement strand
CCAAAGGACGGGACCCCCTCGCTCACCTTGTCGAACATGAAGACTTTCATCACGCCCGACGCTCCGTACAGGAGCGCGGCGAGGACCTGCAGGACCCACAACAGGATGTTCATCGTGTGCCTCCTCCCGGTTTTCGCGTCGGCGCGCGCAGGGCGGCTTCTCCCCGCGCGATCTACGTGATTTTGCTGGAGAGCAGCGCACAGAACAAGTACGAGAGCCGAGACGGCCTGAAAACCGACCTCATGAAAAGTTACCCAAGACTCAACCCACCGGGTCCACTTGATCTGCGAGCCAAGACAGGGTCGAGTCGGGCGACCAGGTCGACTGGGTCGTGCGGGTCGAGTCGGAGCGCGAGATAGAGTCGCGACGATGACCCACGACGCCGCTCCGCCGGCGCTAGCGACCGATCTGCTGGAGCTGGCGAAGCCGCGAATCACCCTCCTCGTCACGTTGACGACCGCGGCCGGTTTTGCCGTTGCGACGCCGGCAGGGGAGTTCCCGTGGCTCCTCTTCACGCACACTGTGATCGGGACCGGCCTGGTGGCCGCCGGTTCGGCGGTGCTCAATCAGTACGCCGAGCGCGATCTCGATGCGCGGATGCGACGCACCGCGCTGCGCCCGCTGCCGGCCGGCCGCCGCCAGCCGACGCTGGCCTTCGTTTGGGGCGCACTTCTCGCGGCCGCGGGGATCGCCCAGCTGGCGATTTTCGTCAACGCGCTGACTTCGGCTCTCGCGGCCGCGACGCTCGCCGCCTACCTGTTCGCCTACACGCCGCTCAAGACGCGCACGTCGCTGGCGACGATCGTCGGAGCGGTGCCAGGGGCGGCGCCGCCGCTGCTCGGTTGGACCGGAGCCAGCGGGGAGCTCGGGCTCGGCGGCTGGATCCTCTTCGCGCTTCTCTTTCTCTGGCAGCTGCCGCACTTTCTGGCGATCGCCTGGCTCTACCGCGACGACTACCTGCGCGCCGGGATGCCTCTCTTGACCACCGACGATCCCGACTTTCGGCGCACCAAGCAGCAGACCGTGCTCTGGGCGGTCGCGCTGCTACCGGTCTCGCTCATGCCGGCGGCGATCGGATTGGCCGGGCGCCTCTATCTCGTCGGCGCCATCCTCTCGGGGGCGATCCTGCTCGGCACCGCCATCGCCTTCGCGCGCGCGCCGCGGGTCGCGAGCGCCCGCCGGCTGCTGCTGACCTCGGTCTTCTACCTGCCGGCGGTCCTGGGAGTGCTGGTCGTCGACCGGATCGTAGGCTGAGGCACGATGCGGAACGAGCGCGCTGCTGTCGCTGCCGCGCTCGTCTTGCTGTTCCTGACCGGAGCCTGTCGCGCTCCCGAGCGCCAGCCGCCCATCGTGATTGCGACCGTTCCCGACTTCGCGCTCCTCGAGCGCGACGGCACGACGGTTCGGCGGGCGGATCTCGACGGCAGACCGTGGGTCGCGAGCTTCGTCTTCACGCGCTGCGCCGCCTTCTGCCCGCGGCTCACGGAGCGCATGAAGGAGCTGCGCGAACGCCTTCCCGCCAAGGTGCGCAGCGTCTCGTTCTCGGTCGACCCGGAGCACGATCGGCCGCAGGTGCTCTCGGAGTACGCGGCGCGGTGGGAGATCACCGGCCGGGAGTGGCTCTTCCTCACTGGGAGTCGCGACGAGATCTGGCGGCTCGTGCGCGAAGGCTTCCTCCTCTCCGTCGAGGAGTCGCCCGGCGACACGGGCTCGCCGATCTTGCACAGCAATCGTTTCGTGTTGGTCGACAGCAGCGGCCGGATCCGCGGCACCTACGAGGCGTTCGAGCCGGACGCCCTCGAGCGCATCGTCGCCGACCTGGCGCAGCTCGAGCGGGAGCGCACGCCGTGAGCTTCGACCTGCGGCTGCTGCCGACCTTGAATGCGCTGCTCAACGCGCTGACCACGCTCCTCCTCCTCCGCGGCTGGTACCTGATCCGGAAGAAGCGGATTGTCGAACATCGCCGCACCATGCTCGGTGCCTGCCTCGGTTCGACGATCTTCCTGACCTTCTACCTCGTCTACCACTTCGAAGTCGGCTCGGTCCCCTTTCCCGGAACGGGTGCCGCGCGCACGCTCTATCTCACGATCCTGTTCAGCCACACGCTCCTCGCCGCGTTGGTACCACCCCTGGCCGGGATCACGCTGGTGCGCGCGCTGCGCGAGCGTTTCGACCGCCACAAGAAGATCGCCCGCATTACCCTGCCGATCTGGCTCTACGTCTCGGTCACCGGCGTCGTCATCTACGTGATGCTCTATCGGCTCGACTGGGGGTAGGTCGGGGAGCTGCCGTCGGCGCCTCGCACGGCACCGACTCTCCCCGAGCGGTCGACGATGACGTGGAAGGGCAGTTGGCCGGCGACGATCCGCTCGGCGACGAGGACGTCGTCGCCGGCTGCGAGCTGTTCGCGATCGGCGCGCCAGCGCGTGGCGAGGAGCTCGACATCGGCCTCGACAGTCACCGTGGTGACCAGGCGAACCCGGCTCCCCGGCCGCAGGAACGGCGCGACCAGGCCCCAGCCGATGTTCGATCGCACCTGCAGCGTCTCCCCGGTCGGCAGGCGATCGGTCAGCCGATCGAGCTGCCCGGCGGCGGCTCGGCCGGAGAGGTTCCAATAGTCGGAGTCGAAGCGGTGGCTGGCGCGTGCCAGCCCGCCGGCCAGCGGATTGAAGTAGGTGTAAGCATACGAGCGAGCTCGCGCGATCCAGGCCAGCGGCTCGAAGAGGCAGAGGACGAGAGCGACGGCGAGCGCGGTGCGCCGGGGCCGCGATTCGAACCAGGGTTGGCACGAAGCTACCCAGCCCAGGGCAGCCAAGATCGTCAGCGGTGCGATCGCGAAGAGGACGTGGCGGCTGCCGTCGTAGAGCGGCACGCCGCGCACGACGATCCAGGCCAGCGGAACGAGCGCGGCCAGCGCAACCGCCCGAGCCGCCTCCGACACGGGCTCGGCGCGCGACCGGCGGGCGAGTGCGAGGAGGGCGAGCAACAAGCCGACGAGTGTGGCCGCGGGGAGCGTGATGCCGAGCCAGGTCGGCAAGTAGAGGTGGGCGACCAGCGCGGGGCGCACCTCCTCCCCCGCGAAGAGAACGCGGTTGGGTCCAGAGAAGCGCTGCTGCATCGCGAGGATCTCCACCAAGTGGGCCAGGGGCCGGCGATGAAGATAGGGCGTGAAGAGCGCTCCGAAAACCAGCGCGGTGCCGAGAGACAAGAGACCCCCGAAGAGAAGCTGCCGAGCTGAGGCGCGGAGCTCGGAGTGCGCGACGCCCGTGCGGCGACGACGCCCGAGATGGAGCGCGACGACGAGCGCGGCGATCGCCACGAGAGCGATGCCGCTGGCTCGGATCGCGACCGCGAGGCCGGTTCCTAGCCCGAACCGCAGCCAGCTCGCGAGCGGAGGCGCGGGCAGCTCCTGCACCAGCCGAACCAGCGCGTAGAGGCCGGCGAGATAGCCGAGCGCGAACGGAACGTCTTTCGGGTTGAAGAGCGAGTGGCCGAACCAGCCCGGCGTCGCAGCCAAGAAGACGCCGGCTGTCCAGCCCGCCCGGCGACCGCCGAGCCGCGCGGCGATCGCGGCGGCGAGGGCTACGCCCAGCGCCCCGCAGCCGAGCGTCAGCGCATGGCGTCCGACATGCCAGGGAGTCGTGCCGAGCGCGCGTTCGAGGAGCGCGCCGGCGAGGTCGAAGAGCCCGCCGTAGAAGCGCAGGTTGATCAACTGCTCGAAGCCGAGATCGGCGCCGCCGCTCGCGTAATAGCGCAGCAGTCGGATCCCCTGTTCGCGATGGAGCGGCTCGTCGAAGCTGATCCCCACCTGGGGGAGGAGAAACGCTCCCGCCAGGGCGAAGATGATCGCCGGCACGACGATCGGTAGCCAGGCGACCTCCGCTCCGTGAGCCGTGCCCGGCCGAGCGTTCATGCTGGCCGCTAGGTCCGAGGCTCGTCCTCTTCGCCTGCGGGCGGCGCGGCGGCGGCACCGTCGCCCAGCCAGACGAAGCGCTCGAGGCTACGGACGAAGACGAAACCGCGCTGGGTCTGGCGCAGGTCGCGCAACATGGCGAGCTTCGAGTCGAGGTCGTCGATCGCGTGCAGTGCGAGCGCCTCGGCGGTCATCGGGACGACCGGCGAGCCGAACTCGTGCCGCCCCTGGTGCGAGAGAATCAGATGCTCGAGGGCGAGGCGAAAGTCGTCGGGGAAGCCGGAAATGGCGGCGGCGCGTTCGCGGAGCAGGTCGCGGCCGAGCACGATGTGGCCGACGAGCCGGCCCGCCGAGGTGTAGTCGCTCCCCGGCATCGCGCCGAGCTCGACGAGCTTGCCCAAATCGTGGAAGAGAGTTCCCAGCAGGAGGAGGTCGCGGTCGAGCTCGCGGTAGTGGGCCGCGACTGCGCGCGCCAGCTCGAGCATCGAAACGGTGTGTTCGAGGAGGCCGCCGCGGAAAGCGTGATGGATCGACTTCGCCGCCGGGTGCCGCCGGAGCGCCTCACCGCAGAGCTCCAGCGTCTCAGTTGCCAGGCGCTGCGCGTGCGGGCGTTCCAGCGCCTCCGCGAGGAGCGTGGTCAGCCGTGTCCAGAGCTCGTCGATGTCCTCCCGCGTGGTCGGAACGAGGAACGCCTCGTCGAAACCGTCGGCGCGATCGGCATCGATCGCCAGCCGGCAGTTGTCGACCTTGAGCTGCAGCTGCTCGCGATAGCTCTGGACTTGGCCGCGAAATTTGACGAACTCGCCGGCGGCGAAGCTCTGCCCGAGAGCCGCGGAATCGGACCACGCCTTGGCCGGGATCGACCCGGAGGCGTCGGCTAGCTCGAGGTCGAGGTAGCTCTTGCCGCCCTTGTCGCGCCGCTCCTCGCGCCGTTTGAGAAGCGCGAATCCGGATACGCTCTCGCCCGACTTCCATGTTGCGATCGGCGCGAACGGCGCGAACGGCCGGGAGGGTGCCAAGCTCATGGACCTCATTCTAGTCGCCCCCTGGCGCGCGGCTTGCTGACAAGGCGAATTCATGTCGAGAGCCCCGCTCGTCGTCGCGCTCTGCGCCCTCCTCGGATCGTCTTCTCTCCCCGCCGCTGACCTGCCGGAAGAGGAGGTGACGCGGCGCTTCTTCGACGGTGGCCCCGCCCTCCTCCTGCCGAGCGCTGAGCGCGAGCGCTTGGCGGCCGCTTCGGTAGCCGAACGAGCCCAGTTCGCGCGCGACTTCCTGGCCCGCGATCCGGATCCGACGACGCCGGAGAACGAGCTGGCCGCGGCGGTCGAGAAACGCCGGCGGCAGGTTCTCGCCGAAGGGCTCTCCCTCTTCGACGACCGCGGGCGGCTGCTTTTCCTCGGCGGGATTCCACACTTGCGCACCAAAGTCGAGTGCGCCGAGACCTACCGCCCGCTCGAGATCTGGCGCTTCGACGCTGCCCCCACTGGGCGCGCCGCGGTCTTGGTCCGGCAGCGGCTCACGGCGCACTACCGCGCCTGGCGTCCGACCGACTCGAAGCGGCCGCTCTACGCGCCGGAGATGGAATACCTGCTCGAGCAGTTCGAAGAGCTGCGTGGCCGCATTCGCGGCAGGCGGCCCGACCTTCAGCTCTGCAAGCAGGCTCCGGAGGTCGATCGCGTCACCGGCGTCGACGGCCTCTTCGGCTTTCGACCCGAGCGGATGCGCGACGCCGACGTAGAGGCGCTCTTCGTTCCGCCGAGCGATCTCGCGGCGTGGGCGCGCGCAGTACTTGCCCCGGCGGCGGACGGCGTCGAGCCGAAGCTCCTGCCCGAGCCGCGCCTGACTGTCACCTTTCCGGAGCGGCGCGACCAACGCCTGCTGGCGCGGATCCAACTCGAGCTGCCGGCTGGAACGGCTCTGGGCGCCGTCGACGTCGACGGCGGGCGCGAGTCGCGTCTGGCGCTCGACGCCGCGCTGGAACGGGAAGAGGCGCTCTTCGACGAATGGAGCGTGCGTTTCATCTTCCCGCCCGCGGCGCCCGAGTCGCCGATCGCACTCGAGCTCGAGCGCCCCTTGCGTCCGCGCGAGCGCTTCGTGCTGCGCCTCGAGCTGCGCGACGAGCTGACCGGCGCCACGGCGCACTTCGATCGCGCACTCTCGGTGCCGGCCGAGCCGACGCTCGAGCCGGGGCCGACCGTCGCGAGGATCGTCGGTCGCGAGATCGGACTCACCAGGCTCTCCGGGCGCGACACCGTCCTCCTCCTGCCGCCAGTCGACGACGTCCTCTTCGGCCTCTGGCGGGCCGAGGCGATCGTCGCTGGCGAGCGGATCCAGAAGCTCGTCTACTACATCGACGGCAAGGAGCAGTTTGCCCGCACCTCGCCGCCCTGGACGGCGGAGCTGCGGCTGCCGAACATCCCGCGCGAGACGATCGTGCGCGTCGAGGGGCTCGACGCCCAGGGCAAGGTGGTGGCGGCCGACGAAGTGCTGGTGAACGAGCCGCAAGGGGAGGCGCGGGTCAAGCTCCTCGCTCCGCCGCGCGGCCGCCGCGTGGTGGGGAGCGTGCACGCCCGCGCCGCGGTCGTGACGCCGGAGGGGAAGCGCGTCGAGTCGGTCGTCTTCGAGCTCAACGACCGCCCCGTCGCCACCCTCACGCTGCCGCCGTGGGAGGCGACGATCGAGATTCCCAGCTCCACCGAGCTGACCTACCTGACCGTGGTCGCCAAGTACACCGACGGCACCGAAGTCGAGGACTTTCGCGTCCTCAACTCCGCCAATTTCGTCGAGGAGGTGCAGGTCGACCTGGTCGAGCTCTACGCCACGGTCACCGATCGCGACGGCCGGCTGGTCGAGGGGCTCTCGGCCGCGGACTTCACGATCCGCGACAACGATCGCGGACAGACAATCGACAAGTTCGAGCTGGTCCGCGATCTACCGTTGACGCTCGGGCTGGTGCTCGACACCTCGGGCTCGATGCGCGAGGCGATGGGGGAGGCCAAGAGCGCTGCCCAGGAGTTCCTCACCGCCGTGCTGACGCCGCGCGATCGCTGCTTCGCGGTCGGCTTTTCGGAGCGCCCGGCGTTGGTCCTGCCGCTGACCTCCGACGCCAAGGCGCTGGCGATCTCGTTCCGCGACCTGCCGGCGCTCGGCGCCACCTCGCTGCACGACGCACTGGTCTACTCGCTCTACCAGTTCCGCGGCGTGCGCGGCAGAAAGGCGATGGTCCTCCTGTCGGACGGCGACGACACCGCGAGCCTGGTACCGTTTGCCGACGCGCTCGCCTTCGCGCAGCGCAGCGGGGTTTCGATCTATACGATCGGGCTCGGAATCTCGGGTGCGAGCCTCGGAATCCGCTCCAAGCTCGGTCAGCTCGCGGCCGAGACCGGGGGCAAGACCTATTTCGTCGACAAGGCGAGCGAGCTGGCCGGCGCCTACGAGACCATCGAACTCGAGCTGCGCAGCCAGTACTTCCTCGCCTTCTCACCGCAACCGCCCCCCAAGGAGGGAGAGCGCCACACGCTCGCCGTCGAGTCGAAGAGCGGAAAGTGGAGAGTTCGCACCGCCCGCGGATACACTCCGTGACGGCGTGACGATCGTCCCTCTCTTTCTCCTCGTGACGCTCGTCGGCGCGCTCTCGCCGCGCCCGGTAGCCGCCGTCGAGCTCGAGCTCGAGCGACTCAACCGGACTTACACCGACGTGATGCCCGGCAAGCTCGTGCCGTTCGCTTCCGAGCTCTTGACTGTGGAGCTCCAATCGCCTCGTCAGGCGATCGAGGTGCGGGAACATCGGTTGCGCCTGGCGCCAACGGGCGGCGGCCATCTCGAAGGGGTAGTGGAGATCGAGCTGGCGGGGAGCGGCGACCTGGTCGCCGACATCGCCCTCGGCGCCGGCGCGCCGCAACGGCTGACCGGCGAGCTCCTGCTACCCGAGCAGCGGATCGTCCTCGCGGGCGCGGTACGGATCGAACGGGCCGCGGGGGGCTACCGCGCGGTGGTCGAGCGGCTGCCTCCCAGCGTCGAGATCGAGATCCGGTCGCGGCTGGTGGACGAGCTTCTCGACGCCTGCGCCGGCTTCTCGCTTCTTACCTTGGGCGCCCTCGACTGCGCTCCCATCGGCGCCCTACTCGAGCACCCGCGGGTGCCGCTGCCCGCTGCCGGCAGCGAGCTCTTCGTCGCCGACGCCGACCTGAGCGACGCCGATCGCGCCGAGCTCGACCGACTGTTGGGCGCTTTCTGAGCGGGTCTTTGGGCTCGCAGCTTGTGATAGAAGAGGTCCGGGAGGTCCGCTGCATGAGCTCGCGCCGTCTGCTCAACCGTCTCTACTACTTCACCGTCGAGGACGAAGGGATGTTGGCCGAAGCGTTCCCCAAGTTCGAGCAACAGAGCTATTTCGTTGCCTACAAGGTCGTGGAGACCGACGACGTTTTCGTCACCACCACCGAAACCAAGGAGGCGATGGATCGCCACGACGTCCCCTACAACCTCCTGGCCGAGGAAGAGGCCGGCAAGATCGCGCTCCTGCACTCGCCGCAGTCGAAGGAGGAGCTCGGCGACTTCGAGGATTCGGTGCGCGCGCTGGTGCTCGCCCACCGCGGCATCGCCGCGGTCTGCGTCGGCGTCAACGGCGAGGCGGCGGTCGGGCCGATGGTCGTCGCCAGTCCGGCCGACTTCAGCTACTTCACCATCCCTGCCGGGCACACCTTCCTCTGGCGGCTGCTCCCCGACCGAAAGTCGGCGATCGGCTTCGTCAAGAAGCTCTATCCGGGCGACAAGAAGGCGCTCGAATGGGCGGAGTCGACCCCGCTAGCCTCGGCGCGGGAGCTCAAGAGCTACCACTGACGCCGCGTTCGAGCGCTCGACCCGAGTGAGCCTCTTCGATCCAGAACCGGACGCCGACCTCGGCCACGCGGAGACCTACACGGTCTCGCAGCTCGGCGGCGAGATCCAGAGCCTGCTGCGCGAGGCGTACGCCTCCGTCTGGGTGACGGGCGAGCTGCAGCGGCTCGCGCTGCGGCCGAACGGGCATCGCTACTTCGAGCTGGTCGAGAAGGGCGCCGGGGACGCGGTGATCGGCAAGCTCGACGCGGTCGTCTGGAAGGGCGACTTCGCCAAGATCGCGTCGCTTCTGGCGAGGAGCGGCCAGAGCCTGAGCGAGGGGGTGGCGATCCGCTGTCGGGTGGTGATCGACTTCTATCCCCCCCACGGGCGATTGCAACTGCATGTCAAGGAGATCGACCCGGTCTTCACCCTGGGCGAGCTGGCGCGCCGGCGCGAAGAGACGCTGCGCGAGCTCGCCGCCGCCGGCCTGCTCGAAGCCAACCGCGCCCGCCCGCTCGCCGACCTGCCGCTCGTCATCGCGCTGGTCACCTCGCACGGCTCGGCGGCGTACCACGATTTCGTCGCCACGTTGCGCGAGAGCGGCTACGCCTTTCGCGTCGTCCATCTGCACGCCGCGGTGCAAGGGCACCAGGCCGAAACGGAGATTGCCTCGGCGCTTGCTGCCGCGGCGACGCTCGGCGTCGACTGCGTCGCCCTGGTGCGCGGCGGCGGCTCGAAGAGCGATCTCGCCGCCTTCGACGCGCGCACCATCGCCTACGCGGTGGCGCGCTCGCCGCTCCCGGTTCTGACTGGGCTCGGCCACGAAATCGACGAGAGCGTCGCCGACCGCGTCGCTCATCGGGCGTTCAAGACGCCGACCAAGGTGGCCGAGTTCCTGGTGGCGCGGATCGGGGCCGCGGAGCAGGTCGTCACGCGCATGGGCGAACGGGTCGGACGGGCGGCGCTCTTGCCGCTCGGCGCCGCCCGCGAGCGAATCGCCGCCGCCGAGCGGCGCCTGCTGCTGGCACGGCGACGCATCGAGGCAGCGGCCCATGCACAAACGACGCTTGCTTGGCGGATCGCCGGTGCCGCGCGCCGCCGCTTGGCGACGGAGGCGGCGAAGCTCGAGGGGCGAGCGCGCCTGGTGGCCGGTTTCGCTCCCGAGCGCGTGCTCTCGCGCGGCTTCTCGATCACCCGCCGCGAGTCGGGAGCGATCGTGCGGGTAGCCGATGCGCTCGCCGTCGGCGAGCTCCTCCGCACGACAGTCGGGCGAGGCGAGATCAGCAGCCGAGTGGAGGCGAAATGAGCGGGAGGACCGAAGCCGATACGCCGCCCGCCGCGGTCGGATTCTCCGACGCGGTGCGCGAGCTGGAGAAGATCCTCGCAGGGATCGAGGGCGAAGAGGTCGATCTCGACCGGCTGGCAGCTGAGCTCCAACGCGCCGCGGAGCTCCTCGATCTCTGCCGCGCCAAGATCCGGCGTGCCGAGGTCGAAGTGACCTCGATCGTGCAGAAGCTGGAAGCCGCGGACGAGCCGAAGTAGGCCGCGACGATCAGCTTCATCGCCGACGAAACTCGCCGGCTCCGGGCGACGTAGTAGAGCTCTGTGCGCTGCCTTCGAACCGGCGGCGGGAGAGGCCGATGACAACCTCCGACTTCAGCTTCGCGAAGCTCCCGGCTCCAGCCAGAGCCCTGTTGCCCTTTCTCGATCTGCGAACCTGGAGCTCGGTCCTCTACCTCTGGCTCGGCTTTCCACTCGGGCTCGCTTGGTTCGTCGCGCTCGTGGTCGGCTTCGCGGCAGGGATTCCGCTCACCCTGGTCTGGCTCGGCTTCGGGATTCTCGCCGTGACTCTGGCCGGAGCCTGGCTGGCGGAAGGCCTCGAGCGACAGCTGGCGATCCAGCTGCTGGGAGCGAAGGTGCCAGAGCGGGTCGCGCCCCGCGCCGCCGGTGAGACGCTGCGCGCGCGCCTGGGAATCGTGCTGGGCGGGCCGGCGCTCTGGAAGGGTCTGCTCTTCTTGGCTCTCCGCTTTCCGCTCGGGCTCGCGGGTTGGATCTTCTCCCTGGTTTCGCTGGTCGTCGCCTTCGCCTTTCTCGCCGTTCCGTGGGTCGAAATGACCGGATTGGGCGAAGTCAGGATCGATCTCTGGGTGGTCAGCGGCCCGTTCGAGAGCTGGCTCATGGCGCTGGCCGGCTACGTCCTGCTCGTCGTTTCGCTCCATGCGCAGGTAGCTCTCGGCCGGGCCTGGGCACGGTTGGCGGAGCTGTTGCTCGGCGCCCAAGCCTCGGCAGCGACGGAATCGCCGCGCCCGTCGACGCCGACGCTCGCCCCGGCTGAACCGATGCCTGCGGGTGCTTGAGCCGGTGCCCGCGTCCTGGATAGTGCGGACGTGAACCTGGGAGGTGAAGCGTGGCGATTCGGAAACGGGCGATCCCAACCAAGAAAAAGACAAAGCTCCCGGCGCGCAGGACGAAGCGGAAGGTGTCGGCGGTTCCCAAAGGGTTCCACACCGCCACGGCGTATCTGATCGTGCGCGGCGCGGGCAAGGCGTTGGACTTCTACGCGCGCGCTTTCGGCGCCAAGGAGAAGACCCGGATGGGGATGCCCGACGGCACGGTCATGCACGCCGAGATGAAGATCGGCGATTCGATGATCATGCTCTCCGACGAGAATCCGCAGTGGGGGGCGCTCTCGCCGCTGACGCTCGGTGGCAACGCCACCCACGTCATGCTCTACGTCAAGGACGTCGACGCTCTCGCTGCCCGGGCTGTCGCCGCCGGCGCCACGGTCGAGATGCCGGCGGCCGACATGTTCTGGGGCGACCGCTACGCCAAGATCCGCGATCCGTTCGGCCACCTCTGGAGCCTCGCGACCCACATCGAGGACGTCGGCAAGCGCGAGATGGAGCGGCGCTCCATCGCGTTCGCGCAGTCGATGGCGCAGGGCTAGAGCTTTCGGCTCGACCCTCGAGCGGGCGCTCAGATTTCGACCGCGAGGTCGCGCCAGATCCGTCGATAGCTCTCGCGGCCGCGGTCGAGCTCGGCGACGAGCGCGGTGAAACGGGGCTCCGCTCGCAGCGGCTCGAGCAGCGGATCGCGGCGCAGAAAGTCGGCACACGGAAAGCCGTTCCCGGCGGCGGCCGTGAGCCAGGCCAGCGCCGAGTCGCGCTCGCCAATCTGAGCGAAGCTTGTCGCCACGTCGTACTGGGCGTGGTGGTAGTGGTTGAAGGCGCGGGAGTGCTGCTCGACCTGTTCGATCTCGTGTCGCGCGCGCGTGGCGTCGCCGGCGAGCGCCGCCAGGATGGCGCGAATCGAAAAGAAGAGCGCCGTGCCGGGGAACTGGCGCGCGGCGGTCGCCGCCAGTCGCTCCGCCTCGGCGGCTTGCCCGAGTTGGATCCGACAAAGCGCCAGCTCGTAGCCGACCCACGCCGAAGGAGATTCGCGCCAGACCCGTTCGGCGATCTCGACAGCTTCGTCCAGCCGCCCCTCGAGATAGCGACAGTAGGCCCAGACGGAGTAAGAGGAGAGGTCGTTGGGGTTGATCGCGTGGGCGCGCGCGAAGCAGGCCGACGACTCCTCGAGGAGCGAAACGTGGCAGAGGACGGTGCCGAGGCGATGCCACGCCTCGTGCAGGCCGGGGCGGGCGCGCACTGCCGCGGCGCATTCGGCGAGCGCGCGGGCGTGGTCCCAACCGCCGCGCGCCGACCAGACGATCCGCCCGGCGACGTAGCGCCCCTCGGGGAGGTCGGGGGCGAGTGCCAGCGCCCGGCCACACGCCTCCTCGGCGCGGCGCCACCAGGCGTCGTCGGGATCGAACTCGAGGTGGACCATAAGGTAGGCGTCGGCGAGGCCGATCCATCCGAGCGCAAAGCGGTCGTCGAGGCGCACGGCCGCTTCGAAGGCGTCGA
>CAZPYU010000228.1:0-3730 GCA_964590905.1 uncultured Thermoanaerobaculia bacterium | reverse complement strand
CGTCGGTGAGCACCGTCTCGACCGACAGCACGCCCGGCCAGACGACGAGCACGCGCGGCGGCGCGGTCGCGGGTACGCCCTCGGTCCCCGCGGGTGGCACGGTCAGCGCCCGCAGGAACTTGCGGAACTCCATGACGTCGGGGTCGCCGGGCTGCTCGGCCGCGAAGATCTTGTCGAGATAGAACTCGACGCCCGCGAACTGTCGGTTGCCGGTGCTCTGGAACTGCAGCACCTGATGCGAGAGCCCCGGCACCGAGAGGCGGTTCCAGTTGACCTGGAGCTTCTCGGTGAGCTGCGTCGGGTTGAAGAGGCAGTCGATCGACTCGGCCGTGACGACGTTGACGAGCACGCAGCGTGGGGGTTTGGCGACAGCCTGTTCAATGCCCATGGTTCATCACCTCAGTACGCAGGCACCGGTGAGAAAGCCCTCGAGGCGTTGCCCTGCTGGGCGCTGTTGACGGCGCGGGCCACGGTCTCGCCATCGACTTGCACGTTGACCGTGAAGGGCGGCGCTTGGCCGCGCTCGGTCGCCTGCGAGTTCGCGTAGGACATCATGTTGGCCTCGAGCTGGGCGAGCTCCCCCATGCGGGCCCGCGAGTCGGCTGCCGCGGGCATCGACGAGCTCGCCGCCTCGGCGCGTGCCGCCGTGTCCTGCGTTCGCTGGACGGCGGCGAAGTCATCCTCGCTTCGCACTTCCGTCGACAGCGGCGAGCGCTTGAGCCGCTCGAGGCTCTCGGGCAGCAGCGCGTCCGGGATCTTCCGCAACAGCTTGATGACGAAGTCGCCGATGGCGTCGAAGACCGCCTTGATGGCGCGGCCGATCCCCGAGAAGAAGTCGACCACGGGACGGAGGAAGCTCTTGATGCCCTCGGCGATCGAGCTGAAGAGGTCCGAGAACCACCGGCCGATGCCAACGAAGAACTGCCCGATGGCCGTGAAGAACCCCACCACGAGCTGCACCGCCGACGAGATGGCCGCCGGCAGCGTCTCGGTGAACCAGAGGTAGATCTTCGCGGCGGTCTCGCCGATCCACGTGCCGGCCGCGATGAACGCATCCTTGACGATGTTCACGACCCAGATGACCGCGGTGACGACCTGGATGAGGCCGGCGAGCGCGAGCGCCACGACCGTGACGGCCGCGCCGACGATCTTGCCGAGAACCTCGCCGAAAGTGCGCCAGCCGCTCGTCGACTGGTTGACGGCGTCGCTCGAGTCGTTGGTCGCGCCGGTGAGCGTGTTCCAGGCCGCCTTCAGCTCGCCGAGCGCGAAGCCAATGGTCTCGAAGGCCGGGCCGATGTAGTCCATCATCGAGCGGAAGCCCGCGATGGCGCCGCCCGTGATGCGCGCGAAGATGGCGATGAGCTTCGTGAGCCAGGTGACGACCGTGCCGATCGCCGAGCCCGCGATCTGCCCGAACGACCGGAACTCGCTCGACGGCAGCGAGGCCGCTCCATCCGCCGCTCCCGTGAACAGCGCGGCGATCTCGTTGCCAAGCTCGGAGAGCGCGTCGACTAGGTCTTGGAAGACCGGTCGCGCGTCCTCGATCGTGCGCGTGAAGCCGTCCTTGAAGCCCTCCCAGATCTGCTGGATGCGGTAGGCGATCTGGTAGACGCGGATCAGGAACTGCTTCAGGCCGAGGTTCTCGGCGCGGTTGAGCTCGTCCCTGACGGCGCCCGAGAAGCCGCCCTGTTCGAAGAGCTGCTTGATGCCGTTGAAGAAGAGCGTGACGCGTTCGCCGATGCGCTTGGCGAAGTCGCCGATGCCTCCGAGGTTCTTCTGGAAAGCCACGACGAAGCCCGCGACCACTGCCGCGAGCAACGACACGATCAGGATGGCCGGCAGCAGCGTCGCGATGATGCCGCCGATGCTGATCCCGAGGACCTTGAAGCCGATCGCGAGGAGCGCGATGCCGGCCTTGGCCGCGATGACCGCACCGATGAGTGCGACCACCGCGCCGGCCGCAACGATGAACCCCGCGAACGCCTTCTTCACCGGCGCGGGCACGGCTCGCACGAACCTGAGAAAGAGGTTCAGCGCTTCGACGACCGCGGCGACGACCGGCTTCAGAACCTGGGCGAACGGCTCACCGAGAACGATGGCGAGCGTCTCGAGCGAGCCGCGAAGGAGCTGCTTCTGCCCGGAGAACGTGTCGAGCATCTTCGAGGCGAACTGCCCCGCCGTTCCTCCCGCCTCCTCGAACTGGCGACGCAGGTACGCGATGGCCTGCGCGCCCCGGAGGGTCTCGCCGGTGTTCGTGCGGATGCCCGTCGTGACCTGCGTCAGGATGGCGTTCACACCGCCCAACGCCTCGCGGCCGAAGGCCTGGAGGAGAAACGCCGAGCGCTGCGCCTCGGTCATGCGATCGAGCGCCGGAGCCATGTCGCCGAGCACATCGAGGAACGAGCGGAAGCCGCCCTGACTGTCGACGACGGCGACCCCGATCCCGCGCAGGCGCTGCTGCACCTGCGGATCTGCGAGCCGCTCCATGGCGACCGCGGTCGCGGTCGAGGCGCGCTCGACGCCGGGGATGACGTTCTTCACGAGACCGAGCGCAATGAGCGTCTCGGAGAGCGACTGGTGCAGGGCCTGCGCGCCGCGCGAGGCGGTGCCGAGCGCCAACGGCAGCTCGCTCGCGTTGAGCGCGAACACGTTCACGGCCTGGAGCATCCGGTCGACCGAGATGGACGCATCGTCGGCGCTGATACCGAAGGCCTTCATGGCCTGTGAGGCGAGGCCCGCCGCGGCCTGGGGCGACAGCTCGCCGAGCGAGCCGGCGGCGAGGTCGAGCACGGGCCGCAGCAGCTGCATCGACTCCTGCGCGTTGAACCCCGCCTGGGCGAGCTCGCGCAGCCCCATGGTGGCCTCGGTCGGCGAGAACTGAGTCTGGATGCCAGCGTCGATGGCCGCGTTCTTGAGCGCTTCGAGCTCCGTCGCCGTGGCCCCGGAGACCGCTGCGACGGCGGCGATCGACTGCTCGAACTTTCCCGCGGCGTCCGCGAGCGCGAAGGCCCCGGCGACGGTCGCAGCGCCGGCGCTGAAGACGGCGAGCCCAACGCCGAACTCGCGGAACGAGCCCGTGATGCGCTCGGTGCCGCCGGTGACTCGGTCATCGAGACTGGAGAAGCGCCGCTCGAGCGACGACATCTTCGCCGACGCGAGATCGCGCGCGGTGAAGACGAAGCCGAGGCCGAGTGAGTTGAGCGCCATCCGTCATCGCCTCCGCGCGGCCTTCTCGAGTTCCTTGGCCTCGCGCGACCGCTGAGATCCGATGCGTTCGAGAAGCCAGTCGCGGTCGTGCACGGACAGCTCGAGCGCATCGGCGAACGTGATCGCCAAGCCTGAGCCTCCGTGCTGGTGCCAACAGAGCTGGAACATGGCCTCCCGCCAGCGCTCGACGTCTACGTCGGGAAAGAGGTGGTGGTCCCCGGCTCCTTCCTGCGCTTCTCCGGCAGGAAGAAGCCCTTCTCGAAAGGGAGCTCGACGCGAGTGACCCCGAAGCACTCGGCGCACTCGACCTCGATCTCGGTGTCGACGCCGCAGTCGACGCGATCGAACTCGCCGAGCAAGAACGCGACGTCGGACATGCTCAGGTCCTCGATGAACCGTTGCTTGTCGCGTGGCTCGACCTTGTCGATGGTCTCGAGCCGAAAGCCGAGCAGCGTCGTGATGGGGCGCTCGCCGGCGGCGCGCCGGAGCGCGGCCATGCGTCGCTCGTCGGTGCCGGTGAGCA
>CAZPYU010000227.1:0-7496 GCA_964590905.1 uncultured Thermoanaerobaculia bacterium | reverse complement strand
GAGCGCGCGCGAGCGAAGAAGCTCAAGCCCGAGGAGATCCAGCGCGGCACCTTCACCGTCACCAACCCCGGGGTGTTCGGCAGCCTGTTCGGCACGCCGATCATCAACCAGCCGCAGGTCGCGATCCTGGGCATCGGCACGATCGAGAAGCGGCCGGTGGTGACCGAGGACGCCGACGGCTGCGATACGATCGCGATCCGCGTCATGTCGTACTTCGGGATCACCTACGATCACCGGCTCGTGGACGGCGCCGACGCCGACCACTTCATGAACTCGGTGAAAAGGGTGCTCGAGTCCGATTCGTGGCCGGAGCTCGAGCCGTACCTCTGAAGCGATGACCCAGATCTGGGGTGGCAGCGACCCGGGACCGATGCCGCGGATTGCGCGCCCGCTCGAGGCGACCGAGTGTCGAGTGCTCGGCTCGCTGCTCGAGAAGCAGCAGGCGGTCCCCGACTCCTATCCGATGACGTTGCCGGCGCTGGTAACGGCGTGCAACCAGAAGACGAATCGCGAACCGGTGCTCGAGCTCGACGAGGCCGAGGTCGCCGAGGCGCTCAAGAGCCTCTTTCGCGACGTGCTCGTCTGGCGGCGGGAAGGCGGCCGGGCGGTGCGCTGGGAGCAGAACGTCGAGCGCCGCTGGAAAGTGTCGCCGGCGGGCAAGGCGCTGATGACTCTCCTCCTGCTGCGCGGCGCCCAGACGCCCGGCGAGCTGCGAGGCAGGTCGGAGCGGCTCTTCGCGTTCGGCTTGGTCGCTGAGGTAGAAGCGGCGTTGGTCGAGCTCGCGGCAGGCGACGAACCGCTCGTTCGCCAACTGCCGCGCGAGCCGGGCCAGAAGGAGTCGCGCTGGATCCACCTGCTGGGCGACGAGAGCGTCTTCGAGCTCGGGTCGAGCTCGGCGAGCTCCGCGGGGGACCGCCCCTATTCCCTCGCCGAGCGCGTGGCGACGCTCGAAGCACGCCTCGAACAGCTCGAATCGAGACTCGCTCCGCTTCTCGAGTAGTCGGAGCGCTGCGCCGAGCTACGCTGTCCTACCAGCCGAGCAGGTAGGCAAATATGAGCGGTACTACGATGGTCGCGTCCGACTCGATGATGTGCTTCGGCGTGTCGACGTCGAGCTTGCCCCAGGTGATCTTCTCGTTCGGCACTGCGCCCGAGTAGGAGCCGAAGCTTGTCGTCGAGTCGGAGATCTGGCAGAAGTAGCCCCAGAACGGGATGTCGTGAACTCCCAAGTCCTGATAGAGCATCGGCACCACGCAGATCGGAAAGTCGCCGGCGATGCCGCCGCCGATCTGGAAGAAGCCGATCGAATGCGCGGCGCTCTCAGCACGGTACCAGTCGGCGAGGTAGGTCATGTATTCGATGCCGGTGCGCACGGTATGCACGTTCTGGAGGCTCCCCTTGAGCACGTGGGCGGCGTACATGTTGCCGAGCGTGGCGTCCTCCCAGCCGGGCACGACCATCGGCAGGTTCTTCTCCGCTGCCGCCATCAGCCAGCTGTCTCGCCGATCGATCTGGAACATGGCGTCGAGCTTGCCGGAGAGCAGCGTCCGGTAGAGAAACTGGTGCGGGAAGAGCCGCTCACCGCGCGCCTCGGCCGCTTGCCACTCTTCGAGCACGGCACGCTCGATGCGGCGCATCGCCTCCTCCTCCGGTATGCAGGTGTCGGTGACCCGGTTCAGGTGCCGGTCGAGGAGATCGCGCTCCTGCTCGGGGGTGAGATCGCGGTAGTTCGGCACCATGACGTAGTGGTCGTGGGCCACCAGATTGAAGACGTCCTCCTCGAGATTGGCGCCGGTCGAACTGATGGCGTGAACCTTGTCGCGGCGGATCATCTCGGCCAACGAGAGCCCCAGCTCGCCGGTCGACATCGCGCCGGCGAGCGTCACCATCATCTTGCCGCCGCCGTCGAGATGCTTCTGATAGTCCTCCGCGGCGCGCACCAGCGCGGCGGCGTTGAAGTGGCGAAAGTGATGGCGGACAAAGTCGCGAACGGGCGAAGAGGACATCGTGCTCTCCCGGGGGTCGATGCGCGGCGATTCTACGGAATCTAGAATGTCGTGGTGGGCGACCGCGCGACGCACTGGAGCTACCTGGGGAGAGTGTCCTACGACGCGACGACGGCGCTGCAGCTCTCGGTACGCGAAGCGCTGGCGAGGGGCGAGGGTCCCGAGCGGCTGTTGCTCCTCGAACATCCGCACGTCTTCACCCTGGGGCGGAACGCCGACGGCGCCGACATCCTGATGCCGGACGCCGAGCGCGAGCGACGCGGCGTGACGGTCGCGGCGAGCGATCGCGGCGGCGAAGCGACTTATCACGGTCCGGGGCAGTTGGTCGGCTATCCGATCCTCGATCTGAACCCCGATCGTCGTGACCTGCGGCGCTACGTGCGCGACCTCCAGCAGGTGCTCGTCCAGGTTCTCGCCGAATACGGAGTCGGTGCTGCGGGCGGAGAGGGGGAGCGCATCGGAGTCTGGGTCGGCGAGCGCAAGATCGCGTCGATCGGCATTCATCTCGCGCGCTGGCGAACGACCCACGGCTTCGCGCTCAACGTCACCACCGATCTCGGGCTCTTCGCCGGCATCGTCGCCTGCGGCCTGCACGGCGTCGAGATGACGTCGCTGGCGCGCGAGAGCGGCGCCGCGCCGCCGCTCTCCGAGGTCGCGTTGCGTCTCGTCCCGATCTTCGCGGCGACCTTCGACCGCAGCCTCGTCCGCGACGACAGCTTCGCGGCTGCTCGGTGAGAATCGAACACTGAAAAGTTCGGGATACGGCGTGAAAAGATCGGCGGGGGAAAGAGAAGATGGCCAAAGGCGTTCGCCTCGATCTCATCGCTGTGATCGCGGCGGTGACCAGTGAAGAGCCGCGGGTGGTCGTGGTCGAGAGCGAGGGCGAGGCGGCGCTGCCGTCGGGGGCGCTCGATCCGGAGCGCGACCGTACCCTCGAGCTAGCGCTGCGCGGTTGGGTCAAGGAGCGCACCGGCACCGATCTCGGCTACGTCGAGCAGCTCTACACGTTCGGCAACCGGTTCCGCGATCCCGCCGAGCGTGGCGGCGGCGACCGTGTCCTCTCGATCGCCTACCTAGCTCTCGTGCGCGAAGCGCCGGCGAGCGGCGCGCGCTGGCGCGGCTGGTACGAGTTCTTGCCGTGGGAGGACTGGCGAGGCGGGCGGCCCGCGCTGCTCGATCGCGAGATCGTGCCGGCGCTCGAGGGTTGGATCGGCGGGGCGGCGAAGCGCGCCGCCGGTGCGCGCCGCGAGCGAGTGGAAATCGGCTTCGGTTTGAGCGGCGCCTCCTGGGACACCGAGCGCGTGCTCGACCGCTACGAGCTCCTCTACGAGGCTGGACTGGTGGCTGAGGCGTGGCGCGCCGGCGGCGGGCGAGGGGAGACGGCGGCGGAGGAGGCCGTCTCGGCGCCGACCGATTTCGGTATCCGGCTCGGACGCGAGCTGGCGCTCGACCATCGCCGCGTGCTGGCCAGCGCGCTCGGGCGCCTGCGCGGCAAGCTCAGTTACCGCCCGGTGGTCTTCGAGCTGATGCCGCCGAGCTTCACGCTCCTCGCCCTGCAGCGGGTGGTCGAGGCGCTGGCGGGACGCCGGCTGCACAAGCAGAACTTTCGCCGGCTGGTCGAAGGGGGCGGCCTTGTCGAAGGGACCGGCCGGCTCGACACCGAGACCGGCGGCCGCCCTGCCGAGCTGTTCGGCTTCCGCCGCGAAGTGCTGCGCGAGCGCCCGGCGCCCGGCGTCGGCCTGCCCGGGCTGCGTACCCACGGCTGATCCTCGCGGGTCGCCATTGACTTCGAGAAATACTCACCTTTAGGCTAAGCGGGCTGGCGGGTCGAGCTCGCCGGTTTTTTCGGCGTCTATTTATTCTCAGTTTGAGTATAATGGGCGCCCGAAGGAGGGTCGGCCATGGTGGTGGCGGCGATCGACCGCGAGGTGGAGACCGAGGCGGCACACGAGCGGCTGCGCGGTGTGGTGCCGGAGGTCGAGTGGCCGATCCACGCCGAGTACATTCGCGCCATCCAACGCCTGAAGCGCGAGAGGAACGCTGTCGTCTTGGCGCACAACTATCAGACGCCCGAGATCTACCTCGGGGTCGCCG
This sequence comes from uncultured Thermoanaerobaculia bacterium, assembly GCA_964590905.1. GTDB lineage: Bacteria > Acidobacteriota > Thermoanaerobaculia > Multivoradales > JAGPDF01 > JACTMI01. The sequence goes on along the minus strand of CAZPYU010000227.1, from coordinate 3,396 downwards.
ACTATGTGGGCGACTCGCTCGGGCTCGCGCAGCAGGCGGCGAAGACCTCCGCCGAGATCATCGTCCAGTGCGGCGTGCACTTCATGGCCGAGACCTCGAAGATCCTCTCGCCCGAGAAGACAGTCCTGATTCCCGACCTCGCCGCCGGCTGCTCACTCGCCGCGTCCATCACCGGCGCCGACGTGCGCCTACTGCGCGAGCGCTATCCGGGCGTGCCGGTGGTCACCTACGTCAACACTTCGGCCGAGGTGAAGGCCGAATCCGACGTCTGCTGCACCTCGGCGAACGCGGTCGAGGTTGTCGAATCGCTCGGCGCTCAGCGCGTGCTCTTCCTGCCCGACGAGTTCCTCGGCAAGTGGGTCGCGTCGCAGACTCGCGTCGAGCTGATCCTCTGGAAGGGGCACTGCGAGGTGCATGAGCGCTTCACCGGCGAGGAGATCCGCTCGATTCGCGCAGGCGCTCCAGGAGTTTTTGTCCTCGCGCACCCCGAGTGCCCCCCCGACGTGCTCGCCGAGGCCGATTTCGTCGGTTCGACGGCCGGCATGATCCAAGAGGTCGGCGCGAGCGGTGCGCGGCGCGTGGTGATGATCACCGAGTGCTCGATGAGCGACAACGTCGCCGCAGCCTATCCGGAGGTCGAGTTCGTACGGCCCTGCAACCTCTGTCCGCATATGAAGCGGATTACGTTGCCGAAGATCCGGCGCACTCTCGAACGCACCGAGTTCGCGGTCGAGGTCGAGCCGGCGATCGCGGTCCGCGCGCGGCGAGCCGTCGAGCGGATGCTCGAAGTCGGGCGCGGCGAGAAACGGCATTGAAACTAGAGCGCTCGGATGCCGACCTTGTCATCGTCGGCACCGGCGTGGCGGGGCTGACGGTGGCCTTGGGCGCCGAACGGCTCACCGTCGATCTGCTTACCAAGAGTGCCGTGGCGTCGGGGTCGAGCCCTTGGGCGCAAGGCGGCGTCGCAGCGGCGGTCGGAGCGGGCGATTCGGCCGAGCTCCACGCCGCCGACACCGTCGCCGCCGGAGCCGGGCTTGTCGATCCCGAAGTCGCCGAGATCGTGGCGCGAGACGGCGTCCTCGCCATCGAGCGGTTGATCGCGATCGGCGCCGAGTTCGACCGCGGCGAGCGCGGCGAGATCGCGCTCGGACGCGAGGCGGCGCACAGCCGGCGCCGGATCCTGCACGCCCACGGCGACGCGACCGGCGCGGAGCTAGTGCGTGCGCTCGCGGCGCGGCTGCGACGCGAGAAGCGGATCCGCCTCCACGAGCGCGCCTTCGCTGTCGAGCTTCTCTTGTCCGGCGCGCGGGTAGTGGGAGTGCTAGCGCGGCACGCCGATGGGCGGCTGGTCGCGCACACGGCGCCGCGCGTGGTGCTCGCCAGCGGCGGCGCCGGGCAGCTCTACCGTTTCACCACCAATCCGGTCGAGGCGACCGCCGATGGGCTGCTGCTCGCCGCCGCGGCGGGCGCGACTCTGATCGATCTCGAATTCGTGCAGTTCCATCCCACCGCTCTCGCGGTCGACGCCGATCCGCTGCCTCTCCTGACCGAGGCATTGCGCGGCGAAGGGGCGATCCTGCTCGATGAGCGCGGCGAGCGATTCATGCTCGCCGAGCACCCCGACGCCGAGCTCGCCCCGCGCGACGTCGTGGCGCGCGGCATCTGGAAGCGTTTGCGCGCTGGCGGCCGGGTCGTCCTCGACGCGACGGCAAGCGTCGGCGCCCGCTTTCCCCAGCGCTTCCCGCGGGTCTTCGCGGCCTGTCGTGGGGCGGGGTTGGATCCGCGGAACGAGGCGATTCCGGTCGTGCCCGCCGCGCACTATCTGATGGGCGGCGTCGAGGTCGATCTTTGGGGGCGCTCTTCGGTGCCCGGGCTCTGGGCGTGCGGCGAGATCTCGTCGACCGGTGCGCACGGCGCCAACCGCCTGGCATCGAACTCGCTCCTCGAAGCGTTGGTCTTCGGCGCGCGAGTGGCGCAGAGCGCGCTGGCCTCCGACGCCCCCCGGCTTGCCGTTGCGCCGCGCTCGAGCTCACCGGCCTCGCCCGATCCGATCGACCCGTTCGGGGCCGCGCCGGAGATCCGCCGCGAGGTGCGTGAGATCGCGTGGGAGCGCCTGGGCCTCGTGCGCGACCGCTCGGGAATGGTAGTTGCCGAGGAGCGGCTGGCCGAGCTCTGGCGAAACCTGCCGGCCGGTGCCAGCGAGACGCGCAATCTGACCGCCGCCGCGCAGCTCGTCGCGGCGGCGGCGCTGCGCCGCGAAGAGAGTCGGGGAGCGCACTTCCGCAGCGATTTCCCGCATCCTTCCGAGAGCTGGCGACTGCGCCAGCTCATGACAGCGGAGATCGGTCCCGAAGGGCTGTGTGCTCGCTTCGAGGACCGCACCGTGGAAGAGGTGCGCACGTGAGACGCCCCGAGCTGCCGCCTGCGGCGGAGTGGAGAGCGCTCCTGGCGGCCGCCCTCGCCGAAGATCTCGGCAGCGCTGGCGACCTCACCTCGCGGGCGATCGTGGACGAAGCGTGCGTCGCCACGGCGGCGATCGTGGTGCGGCGCGCTGGAGTGGTCGCTGGGCTGCCGCTCGTCGCCGCCGTCTTCGCGCAGCTCGACGAGCGGGTGAGCGTCGTGGAGCTCGTTGCGGACGGCGACCGTGTCGAGGCCGGCGCAATCGTGGCGCGTGTCGTCGGGCCGGCGCGCGCTCTCCTGGCCGGGGAGCGTACGGCGCTCAACCTGCTCGGTCGTCTCTCCGGCATCGCCACTGCGACGCGCCAACTCGTCGATCGGGTAGCAGGCACCGGCGCCGCGATCGTCGACACCCGCAAGACGACGCCGACGTTGCGAGCGCTCGAGAAGTACGCTGTCCGCTGCGGCGGCGGTGGCAACCACCGCTTCGGCCTCTTCGACGCGATCCTGATCAAGGACAACCACGTGGCGATGGCGGGCTCGGTCGCCGAGGCGGTGCGCCGGGCGCGCGCGCGCGTCGGCCACCTGGTCAAGATCGAGGCCGAGATCGTCCGCGTCGATCAGCTCGACGAAGCGATCGCGGCGGGAGCGGACGTGGTGATGCTGGACAATTTTTCCGAAGCGGCGCTCCGCGCCGCGGTGGAGTCGAATCGGAGACGTGTGCCGCTCGAGGCCTCGGGCGGGATCACACTCGATTCGGTGCGCGGCGTCGCCGAGACCGGAGTCGATCTGATCTCGGTCGGCTGGATCACCCACAGCGCCCCGTCGCTCGACGTAGCGCTCGACTTCGATCGCACCTCGCCTTGAAGGGCAGTCACCTCAGATAGCCGAGCGCGCCGAGCTCTTCGACGAGCTCCGCGTCGCGTGCCGAAGCCGCGGCCTCGCCGGCGACGCGCGTCCCCCAACTGGGGACCGTGCGCAGGGGATGGGTGGCGCGAA
>CAZPYU010000226.1:0-2761 GCA_964590905.1 uncultured Thermoanaerobaculia bacterium | reverse complement strand
CCGCATCGGACCCGACGAGATGCCGCCGTCGCAGGAGGCATGGGAGTCGCTGACCCGCGCTTCGGCGCTGCTCAACACCTGTTGGATTCTTTACTGCGGCCGGGTCGGCTGGGAGGAGGGGACTTTCTACACCGGCGGCAGCCACATCGTCCGCCCGGGCGGCGAGATGCTGATCCGCGCGCCCTATCTCGACGAGCACCTCTTGGTCGCCGACATCGACCTGCGCGAGGTCGACAGGCTGCGTTGGCGGCTGCCGCTTCTGGCCGCCGAGCGCAGCGACATCGTGGGGCCTGAATGATTCGCCGCGAGGAGGTCGCCGGCCGCCTGCGTCTCCATTCCAAGCTGGCCGTCCAAGCGCTGACGCACTTCATCCGCGACGGCGTCGCCAGCGCGGGCGCCAACGGCGTCGTGGTCGGCATCTCGGGCGGTGTCGACTCGGCGCTCGCCGCGGCGCTCGCGGTGCGCGGTCTGGGCGGCGAACGGGTGCACGCCTTCTTTCTCCCGTATCGCGCCTCGGATCCGCGCTCGGCCGAGGATGCCGCCGCGGTGGCCGCGCAGCTGGAGCTCCCCCTGCGGACGATCGACCTGACGCCGCAGATCGACGCCTACTTCGCCTCCGTCGAGCCCGACGCCGATCTCCTGCGGCGCGGCAACAAGATGGCGCGCGAGCGGATGACGATCCTCTTCGATCAAGCGAAAAAGCTCGGCGCGCTGGTCCTCGGCACCTCGAACAAGACCGAGATCCTGCTCGGCTACTCCACGCTCTTCGGCGACAACGCGAGCTCGCTCAACCCGAACGGCGATCTGTACAAGCAGCAGGTCTGGCAGCTCGCCGAGTTTCTCGAAACCCCGGCGGCAGTGGTCGCCAAGCAGCCGTCGGCCGACCTCTGGCCCGGGCAGACCTCGGCGGCCGAGCTCGGCTTCGACTACCGGATCGCCGACGAGATCCTCTACCTGATGTTCGAGCTCGGGCTGCTGCCCGACGAGATCGTGGCGCGCGACTATCCGGCCGAAATCGTCGCCAAGATCGTCGCCCTCGAGCGCGCCAACCGCTTCAAGCGCCGCCTGATGTTGATCGCGCGGCTCTCAAACTCCGCGGTCAACCTCGACCGCGAGATTCCGCGCGACTGAGCCGCTTGGCGGGCGCGCTCCCAGACGTCGCCGTCGTCGGCGCTGGGGTCTTCGGCGCCTGGACCGCCAGGGCGCTGGTCGACGCTGGAGCGCGCGTCGTGCTCGTCGATGCCTGGGGGGCCGCCAACGCCCGCGCCAGCTCGAGCGACGCCTCACGCATTTTGCGCTGTGCCTACGCCGACGATTCGCTCTACGCCGAGCTCGCCTGGCGATCGCTGGTGCGGTGGCGCCAGCTCGCGTCGGAGAACGACCTCGACCTCGTGGTACAGACCGGCGTCCTCTGGCTGAAGCGGCCGGGCGACGAGAAGGTCGACGCCAGCGAGCGCACCCTGGCGATGCTCGGGATCCCGACCGAGCGACTCGCGATCGAAGAGATCGCTCGTCGCTTCCCGCGGATCGCGACGACGGGCGTCGTCGACGCGCTCTTCGAGCCCGAGGGGAGCGTCGCCAAGGCGCGGCGAGCGGTGCAGGCAGTGGTCTCGGGGCTCGAACGGCGGGGCGTCTCCCTCATCCGCGCCCATGTCTTGCCGCTGCGTGGGGCGGGGCCGATCGAGGCGCTCGACACCACGTCCGGTGAGCGGATCGCCGCCAGTCGCTTCGTCATCGCCACCGGCCCCTGGTTGGGCGAGACGGTGCCCGCGCTGCTGCGTGGGCGCTTCTTTCCGACCCGCCAGGCGGTTCTCTTCTTCGGGCCGCCGGCGGGCGACCCGCTCTGGTCTCCCCCCGCGATGCCGGTCTGGCTGGACGGCGACTTCTACGGCTTCCCCGATCTCGAAGGGCGCGGCTTCAAGATCGCTCGCCACGCGGTCGGCCCGCCGTTCGATCCGACGACGGGCGAGCGCAGCGTCGGGCCAGAGGAGGTCGCCAGCGCCCGCCGATTTCTCGCCGAGCGCTTCCCGGCGATCGCCGCGGCGCCGCTGATCGAATCGCGCGTCTGCGTCTACGAGAACAGCGGTGACGGCGATCTCTTGGTCGACCGCCACCCCGAGTGCGAGAACGTCTGGCTGGTCGGCTGCGGCTCCGGCCACGGCTTCAAGCACGGCCCGGCGGTGGGAGAGCTCGCGGCGCAGCTCGTGCTCGGGAATCGCGCCGTCGACGAACCGCGACTCTCGATCGCCAGCAAGGGGACGGCGCTGCTCCACGCCGCGCGCTGAGAGCTGCGGCAGCGAAGCTACGAGGCGGCGAACATTCCCGAGTGGCGCTGTTCGAGATCGAGCAGGTAGCGCTTGCGCCAGAGCCCGCCGCCGTAGCCGCCGAGCTCGCCGCCCTTGTTCACGACCCGATGGCAGGGGATGACGATCGCGACTCGGTTGCGACCGTTGGCCTGTCCGACGGCGCGCGAGCCGCCGGGCCGCCCGATCGCGTGCGCCAGTGCTTCGTACGAGCGCGTCTCGCCGTAGGGGATGGCGCGCAGGTAGTCCCAGACCGCCTGCTCGAACGGAGTGCCCGGCACTTCGAGCGGCAGGTCGAAGCTCTGACGTCCACCTGCGAAGTATTCACCGAGCTGCGCCTTCAGCTGCTCGACGTGCGAATTCGTGCCCGGTACGAGCGCCCGGCCGAGCCGGCGGCGGAGGATCTCGAGCTGGCTCTCGAGCGCGCGCCGGTCGGTGAACTCGAGGAGCGCCACGCC
>CAZPYU010000225.1:0-22051 GCA_964590905.1 uncultured Thermoanaerobaculia bacterium | reverse complement strand
CGGCCGTGGCCCTGCTCGTGGCGGCGACCGATGTCAAGCCGACCGACGCCGATCTCAGACTGCACCTCGGCCGCGCCCAACGCGGCTTGGGCAACGTCGCCGGCGCCCTGGAATCGTTTCGGCAAGCACTGGCCGCCGATTCCGACGGAGCGGCCGGCATCGGCGCCACCGCAGCGCTGCTGCTCGCCGAAACGTTGCGCGGCCAGGGCGACTTCGCCGGCTCCGGCGAGGCGGCGGCGCGCGTCGTCGCGATCCAGCCCAACGACGCCGGCGGCTGGATGCTCTTCGGCCTGTCGAAATTCGACCGCGGCGATCCAGCCGGAGCGCTCGAGGCGCTGGCGCGCGGCCGCCAACTCGCCCCCGACCGCGCCGACATCGCGCACAATCTGGGCACCGTCTACCTCGCCCTCCAAGATTACGACCGCGCCGAAGTCGAGCTCCGAGCAGCGCTGCTGCTCGACCCGTCGAACGGCGAGACTCGCTCGGCGCTCGACCGGCTGCTGGCGCGGCAGGTCCCGCCGACTCCACCGCCATCGAAAACCGGTGAGATCGGCGCCCGGCTCGCGGTCGCGGATTACGAGCCGTTGGGTATTCGAGGGCTGCGCGTCGACGCCGTCCAAGACGGCTCGATCGCCGCCAAGGGCGGGCTGCGAGCCGGCGACCTCATTCTGCGCGCCGAAGGGAAGTCGCTCGACAGCATCGAAGCGCTGAAAAAAATCCTGAAGTCGAAGCGCGGCGCTCTGCTCGACGTTCTGCGCGACGGCAAACCGATACAGATCCGCATCATCCTCAACTGAGGTGCTGAGACACGGCCCATCCGCCGCGCGCGAGCGCGAAGAGATAGGCCGCGCGATAGCGCGCGGCGACGTGCGTCCAGGTCAGCTCGCGCTCCGCGCGTAGGCGCCCAGCAGTACCGAACGCCGACCGCTGCGCTGGAGAGGCGAGCAGCTCGACGATCCGTGTCACCAGCGCCTGATGATCCTCTTCGCCGACCAGGTGACCGGTCTCGCCGTCGACCACCGCGAGGGGAATTCCCGAGATCGCCGAGGCCACCACCGGCAGCGCGCTGGCCATCGCCTCTAGGATGACGTTGGGAAGTCCGTCCACGTTGCCCGAACCGTCGTGCACGGCGGGGAGGACGAAGAGGTCGGCGGCGCGGTAGAGATCGGGCAGGGTGTCGTGGAGCACCGTCCCGGGGAGATGGACGCGATCGCGAAACCTCTCGGTGGCGACCCGATACTCGTTCCAGCGATCGCCGGCACCGGCGAAGACCCAGTGGCTCTCTGGAGAGGCGAGGAGGAGCTCGGGCAGTCGCTCGATCAGGCGCTGAAAGCCCTTCTTGGTCGCCATCCGACCGACGGCGAGGACGAGTGGCGCCGAGCTCGGAATCCCGAGGCGATCGCGCCAGATCTGCCGCCGGCGCGGATCGGGGCGAAAGCGCTCGACATCCACGCCGTAGGGGATGACTCGGCTCTTCGCGGCGTCGAAGCCGAGCGCCTCGATGCGCCGGGCGAGCTCGGGGGAACAGCTAGTCAGCGCCGCGGTTCGCGCCAGGGCGCGCGCGACGAGCGCGCGCACGCCCGGTTTCTCGGCGAGAAAGACGTCGCTGCCGTGCAAACCGGCCACGACCGGTAGCTGGCTGGCAAAGGGGGCAGCCACGACCCCGTTGGGCACGATCCAGTGCGCATGCAACAGATCCCAGCGCGCGCTCGCGCCGCCGAGCTCGCGGCGAAGCGCCCGCGTCGCCCCGGCGAGGTAGAGCGGCGCCGCCAACTTGGAAGCCCACCGCACCCGCTCGTCGGACTCCAGGCTGCGCCCGTAGCCGACCAGCTCGAACGGCCTCGGCGCGTAGCGAAAGGCGCGGATCTCGACACCCTCGTCGCGCCGCTCGCGCTCTACGCCGGGAGCATTCGGAACCAGGACTCGCACATGATCGCCGCCGCGGACCAGGGCGCACGCCAGATCGCGTACGAACGGCCCGGCGCCGTCGTGGGCAAAACGCGGAAACGTCTGGGTAAGAAAGAGGATCCGTAGCGGATCGCTAATCGAGGATCTCCTCGATCGAGTAGCTGTCCGTCCGCCGAAACGTCTTGAGCGTCATCATCTCGGCGAGCAGGCCGGTGGTCAGGATCTGCAGCCCGGCCAGCATCAGCAGCACGCCGAGAAAGAGGAGCGGGCGGTTGGAGAGCGACTCGCCGCGAAAGGCCCAGAGCCAGGCCAGCCAGGCGTCGATCACGAAGCCGGCGCCGAACGAGAGCAGGCCCACCGCACCGAAGAGGTGGAGCGGGCGCCGCGTGTACTTGGTGATGAAGAGCACCGTCAACAGATCGAGCAGCCCCTTGTAGAACCGGTCCCAGCCGTACTTCGAGACGCCGCTCTTGCGCGGGTGATGCCGAACCGCCAGCTCGCCGATCCTAAATCCGCGACGGCTCGCCAGGACCGGGATGTAGCGATGCAGCTCGCCATAGATCGGGACCTGCTCGAGAACTTCGCGCCGGTAGACCTTGAAGCCGCAGTTGAAGTCGTGGAGGTCGACTTGCGCCAGCCGCCGTGTGACCCAGTTGAACAGCTTGGACGGCAACGTCTTGGAGAGCGGATCGCGCCGGTCGCGCTTCCAGCCGGAGACCAGATCGTAGGGGCCCTCCTCGAGCGCGGCGAGCAGGCGCGGGATCTCGGCGGGATCGTCCTGCAGATCGCCGTCCATGGTGACAACGAGCTGACCGCGCGAGCGCTCGAAGCCGGCGGTGATCGCCGCCGCCTTGCCGAAGTTGCGGCGCAGGCGGACCAGCTTCACGCGCGGGTCGCGGGCGCGGGCGCTGGCGATCCGCTCCCGAGTGGCGTCGCGCGAGCCGTCGTCGACGAAGACGAGTTCGAAGGATCTTGCGCCGGCATCGAGCGCCTCGGCCACCCGCCGGGAGAGCTCCTCGATCGAGTCGGCCTCGTCCAGGACCGGCACCAGGACGGTGATCTCGGGCGCGGTCGGAGAGTCCGCTGCCGTTGGGGCGGCTGCGGAGGAGATCAGCTCGGAAACTGGCATCGGGCGCTCGGGTGAGCTCAACCTGCCGCCAATTGTAGCAAGGCGCCTCTCGCCGGGCCGGCGCGATTGGGGTAGGGTTGTCTCTAAGCCTCGATCGAACGAGCAGTTACGGCATGACCTCGCCCCTCAAGCTCCTGACCGGCCCGACCAACTTCCTGCTCCGGGATTCGGAGGACGTGCGTCGGCTCTTCCCGGAGGCCGACCGCGCGCTGCCGCCGCCGCAGAAGATCTTCCTCGAGGACGAGGCCTCGACCCCCATCCAGGGCTACGCGATCCAAGTGACGCCGGAGCTTGTCGCGCTCGAGCGCGCTTTCGAGCAGTACGTTCTGCTCGAGGAGGAGGTGGAGCTCGCCATCTTGCAGCGGGCAGCGTTCGATTCGCAAGCCTTTCAGGGCTCCTGGGAGCGCTACCGCCTGCTCTTGACCCGCGCCGCGGAGAACGTGACGACCGCCAGTTACGGTCGCAACTTCCCGGCCGTCTTCTGGCTCTGGCACTCTTGGTCGTTCGCGCGCGTCTTCAAGGACGCACCCAAACGGATGCTGCGGCGCGATCTCTCGATCGGTCGTGAGCACGGCGACGCGATGAAGTACCAGATCCTCCAGAAAGTCCTCGATCGCCTCACCAACATCAACTACGACCTGGTCCAACGGCTCTCGCTCGACACCGACGAGGTCGAGGAGCAGCTCTTCCCGATCCTGTTTACGCGCATGCGGGACAACGTGCTGATCTTCACCGAAGATCACCTGAGCCCGAACCTGGCCGAGCTGTCCAGCTACTTCTCCGGCTGCCTCCATTTGGACAGTCGCGATTTTCGGGCTCGCCTGATACGGGTCCTGGAGTGGTACACGGCGGTCCTGCCGGCCGATCCCGAGTTGATGCGCTCCGCCGAGCTTGCCGGATTCGGCCGCGGCGACGACCCGCGCACCCACCTCAACCGGCCCGGTTATCTCTCCTATCTCACCGCGCGATCGGGATACGACCCGAGCGAGATGCTCTCCGCCCCGCAGGTCCAGGTCTGGGAGAAGTTGCTCGTCAAGCTCAAGGAGTTCGAGCTCTTCCACGCGCTGCGCAAGTCGATCGTCCTGTGCGAGAAGCAGGGCGACATCGTGGTTGGACGCGGGCGCGGCAGCGGAAGAGTCTCGGCCACCGGCGAGTGGCTCCGCCTCTCCCCATCGACCCGCCCGCTCGACTTCATGGCGCCCTGGGTGATCGACCCGGTGGTGTCGCGTTTCGGGCTGATCTACGACATCTCCGAGTTCACCGAGACAGTCACGCTGTTGCGCCGCTCGGGATCGCTCGAGCAGGACCGCTCGTTCCGGATGATGTTTCGCTACCAGCGAAAAGTGAACCGGCTGGCTCAGCAGAACCACGCCAATCTCGAGAAATACCTGGGAGACGGAGCTTTCTATTCGAGCCGCGAGGCGCATTGCCTGGTCGTCCTCGCGATGCAGATCCAGCGTGCCTACCGCGAGGCGTTGACGCGCGGTTTCCCGTTCTCGAAGGGGCTGCGCATCGCGCTCAACCACGGGCAGTACCGCCTGCTGCCGATCCAGATGGGCTCGGAGCGCGAGAGCGAGCGCTACGAGTTCTTCGGACACGGAGTGGTCGAGCTGAGTCGGCTCACCACCGGCAAGGGGAGCCGCGATATCGAGGAGCTGAAGACCCTGCTGATCACGCACGGCTATCCCGAGGCCACCGTCAACCGGTTTTTCGCCCCCATGGTGCGGTCGAACGTCGACGTGGTCGACAAGAGCGAGCGGGCGCGCGAGTTCTTCGCCTACATCAACGACAACGGCGGCCTGGTCAACGAGGGAATCGTCGCCACCGGTGAGTTCATCAGCCGACTGTCCAAGGAGAAGAACTTCGATCGCATCTTCCGGCTGGTCGACGGCCAGCGGAGCTGGGTCGCCGTCAAAGTCGACGGCGCTGGAACCAGCTTCCTCGTCGGCCTTCGCAAGCTCGGCATGGCCCAGCTCAAGGGTCTCGACAACACGCCCATCTACGAAATCGTCGATGCGGCGATCTGGGGCGACCACACGCTGATCGAAATGCGCGGACGTGATCTCGTCGAAGAGATCGAGCGCGAATTCAGCGCGGCGCTGCGCGCTTGACGACCTTGGGGAGAGCGCGCCGGTGAGCGAGTCGTCCGTGGCGCTTTGGCGCACCGAGCTCGCAGGACTGGGCGAGCCAAAGCGCGGCAAGGTGCGCGATGTCTACGATCTCGGCGACGAGTTGCTGATCGTCGCTACCGACCGGCTCTCGGCTTACGACCACGTCCTACGTCCGCCGATTCCGGGCAAGGGCAAGATCCTGACCCAGCTCACGAACTTCTGGTTCGAACGCACCGCGGAGATCGTGCCGAACCACTTGCTGGCCACTGACCCGCTCGAGTTCCCGAGCCCGCTGCCGTCGTACGCCGAGCTCCTGGCGGGGCGCGCAGTGCTGGCGCGCAAGGCACGCGTAATTCCGTTCGAGTGCGTCGCCCGCGGCTACCTCGCCGGCAGCGCCTTTCGCGAGTACTCCGTCTCCGGAGAGGTCTGTGGCGTTCGGCTCCCGATAGGCCTCGAGCGCGCTAGCCGGTTGCCCGAGCCGATCTTCACGCCGGCCACCAAGGCCGAGAGCGGCCACGACCAGAACGTTGCGTTCGACGAGGTAGCGAACGCGATCGGCATCGACGTCGCGACCCGCCTGCGCGAGCTCACCCTGGCGCTCTACTCCGCCGCAGCCGACCACTCGGAGCGGGCCGGGCTCATCGTCGCCGACACCAAGTTCGAGCTCGGATGGATCGACGATCAGCTCACTCTCATCGACGAAGTCCTGACCCCCGACTCCTCGCGCTACTGGGAGGCCTCGGCCTGGCGACCCGGAGAGGAGCCGGCTTCGTTCGACAAGCAGTTCGTGCGCAACTGGCTCGATGCTTCGGGCTGGGACCACGACTCCCCGCCTCCCGAGCTGCCCGAGGAGGTCGTGGCCGGAACGGTCGCCAGGTACTCCGAGGCCTTTCGCCGCCTGACCGGACGAGCGGTGGATGGGTTGGATTGATGCCCGGCCTCGACGGTGGCACGATCTTCTCACCAGAGAAGATCCGCGCGATTCACGACACGGTCGAGAAAGCCGAGATCGCGGTCGCTTTCCAGCCGATCGTCGACGTCCACCGTCGACGCATCTACGCCTACGAAACCCTCGCTCGACCCAAGAGCCAGCTCTTCAGCTCCCCCACCGAGATGTTTCAGGTCGCGGTCCAGGCCGGGCGGGTCGCCGAGCTCGCGCGCCTACACCGCGAACGCGCCGTCGATCGCTGCCATGGCTTTCGTCTCTTCTTGAATATCGATCCCAACGAGTTCGATCACGGCTGGTTGGTCCGCCCCGACGATCCAATGTTCCGGCATCGCTGGCACGTGACCCTAGAGATCACCGAGTCGGTCCCGATCAAGTACTTCACTCAGTGCCACGGAGTTCTGGCCGAGATCCGCCGCAAGGGCGTTGAGCTCGCGATCGACGACTTCGGCGCCGGCTTCTCGAACCTCAAATACATCGCGGACTTGGCACCCGAGATCGTCAAGCTGGATCGAGAGCTGATCACCGGTATCACGCCGGGCACGACTCAGGCTCGCCTCGTCGCTTCCATCGTCAGTCTCTGCCACGAAATGGGTGCGCAAGTCGTCGCCGAAGGAGTCGAGAACGCCGGCGAGCTGACCGCGTGCATCGCGGTGGGCGTCGATCTCGCCCAGGGCTACATCTTCGGTCGACCCGCTGATCCCCCTCCCGACGCCATCTGGCCGGGAACGCAGCGCTGATCGAGACAGCGCCAGCTACGCGGACAGGCCGACTCTCTCCCCCAGTTCGTCCAGCGACGCGATCTCGACGCAAACGAGGTCGTGCCGGCGTTCGATGCCCTCGGTGCGCGGCAGAAAGGCGCGCCGGAATCCGTGCGATGCCGCTTCGCGGAGCCTTGGTTCAGTTCCGGCCACCGGGCGCACCTCGCCCAAGAGCCCGACTTCGCCGAAAAAGACGGCGTCGGCTGGTAGAGCGACGCCGCGATAGGCCGAGACCACCGCGGCGGCGACCGCCAGATCGGCGGCGGGCTCGCGTATCGCCAGCCCGCCGACCATGTTTAGGAAGAGATCGCGGTCGGCCAAGGCGAGGCCACCGAAGCGCTCCAAGACCGCGACCAAGAGCACCACTCGATTCGGATCCAGGCCGACCGACATCCGCCGCGGCGACGGAAAGTTGGTGGGGTGGATCAGCGCCTGGGTTTCGACCAGGAGCGGCCGCGTGCCCGAGAGCGTCGGCAGGACCGCGGAACCTGGGGTCCCGCTGCGGCGGCGCGCCAGGAGCACCGCCGACGGATCGGGGACCGGCTCCAGCCCGCGATCGCGCATCTCGAACAGCGCCAACTCGCCGGTGGCTCCGAACCGGTTCTTGGTGGCGCGCAAGATCCGGTAGCCCGACTCTCTCTCGCCCTCGAACGAGAGCACGGTGTCGACCAGGTGTTCGAGCGCCTTCGGTCCGGCGATCGTCCCCTCCTTGGTAACGTGCCCGACCAGAAACAGGGCGGTGCCGATCGGCTTGGTGGCTTCGATCAGCCGATGAGCGCAAAGACGAACTTGGCCGATCGAACCGGGTGGGCTCTCGAGCTCGGCGGCGCGGATTGCCTGCACCGAATCGACAATTAGCGCTGCCGGCCGTGCGCGCAGAGTGGCGGCGACGATCGCGTCGACGTCGGTCTCGCCGGCCACGAGCAGCTGCGAAGAGAGGGCGCCGAGCCGCTCGGCGCGCAGCCGGAGCTGGCGGGGAGACTCCTCCGCCGAGACGTAGATTGCTGTGGAGCCGCGCGCCGCGAGCGCTTCGGAGAGCTGAAGTAGGAGTGTTGACTTGCCGATCCCCGGCTCACCGGCGACGAGAACCGCTGCACCGGCGACGACTCCCCCGCCCAGCACCCGATCGACGACCGGTAGCCCGCTCGACGTGCGCTCGCAGGCGTCCCCTTCGATCTCCGCCAGCGCGACGAGGGTCGCTTCGCGCCCAGCGACGACACGGCTCGCCGATCCGCCGACCGGCTCTAGCTCCTCGGAGAAGCTCGACCAGCTGCCGCACTCCGGACAGCGCCCGAGCCACTTGGTCGAGCGGTAGCCGCAGCTCTGGCAGACGTGAGCGGAGCGGGCCAAAGGCATGGCGATCAGAAGCTCGGCAGCGAGCCCAACAGATACTTCAGGTCGTCGTCCGACCAGCGGATGCCGACGCCGATGAAGGGCGAAGCGAGATCGCCGACCAGCGGATCATCGTAGCCGCCCTCCAAGTAGAAGTTGCGCCACGGATACCAGAGGGCCGAGAAGCGCAGGTGGGGATCCAGATCCTGTTCGCGCGAAAAATCGTAGGCTTCGAGCGCGAGCCAGAGGCGATCCGGCACGAGTCCGTAGTCGATCTGCACCCCACCCGTGTTCTCGACCAGACCCGCCCAGAGCCGACCCCGGCGTTCGGCAAACGGAAAACCGACGAGCGCCGAGTACTCGTTGCGGCGCTGTTCGCGCAAGAGGCGGCTGGTAGTCGTCGTTGCGACAGTTCCGTCTGGCTGCGTCACCGTCACCGTTTCGCTCTTCTCCGTCAGGCGGCCGTAAGGGTCCGAGACCAGCTCTAAACGGTAGAGCCGCGGGCTCTCGGCGCCGCGCGGCAGCACGTCGAGCCGGAACGCGCTGCGCGAGCTCTCGGCGTCGGAGAAGTAGACGCTCTCGAGGCCGACGTCGAGCCGGACTTTCTCGACCCGTCCGAGCGTATCGCCGAGCGCCGAGACGCCCTTTTCGACGCTGTCGAGCGCGGAGAGCAGCTCGCTGTGCGCCTCGTCGCTCGCCAGGAGCTTGCCGATCGTCCCTTCGCCCTTGGCCAGCCGGTCGGTGATGATGTTGAGGTTGTCGACCGAACGCTGCACGCTCGCGGTCAGTTCGCGCACGTTGCCCAGCCCTTCCTTCAGGTCGCCGCGGTTCTCGGTGACGACAGCGTCGACCTGAGTGAGCACGCGCTCGATCTGGTCGGTCAGCTTCGGCAGCTCGTCGGCGAGAGTGGCGCCGAAGCGCTCGAAGTTCGAGATTGCGCCGCCGAGGCTCGCCCGGTTCTCGCCAATCACCGCCCGCAGCTCGTCCGCGGTCTGCTGAAGGCTCTCGATCAGCGCCCCGAACCCGCCCTCCCCGCCTCCCGAGAGCCCGCTCAACGCCTCTTGAACCGAATCCCCGATCTCCCCGAGCTGGGCCATCGCCTGGTCGAATCCGATCGGCGTCCGACCGGGGAGGGTCGCATCGGCAGCGAGCAGAGGCGCCGCGTCGGGACCGGGAACGATCTCGACGAACTTGTCTCCCAAGAGCCCCTGCGTCGCCACGATCGCCTCGCTGCCGACGGTAAGGGGGAGGCCGCGGTCGAGAAGGAGCGAGACCCGCGCCCTTCGCCCGTCCAGTCGCACGCCGTCCACCCGCCCGACGCGCACGCCGGCGACGCGCACGGCCGCCCGATCGTCGAGCCCAACGACCGAATCGAAGAGGGCGTCGATCCGGCGCCCCTCGGGAGCGAACGGATTCCAACTCTCCACCCGCATCACCAACCAACCGAGGACCGCCAGACAGACGGTCATGAACAGGCCGACGCGAACGGTCTGGGACATCTTGGGCCTCCTCGTCACTCGGTTAGCGGTCCGGAGGCGCTGCCGAGCAGGAACTGTTGCACTCGTGGATCCGGCAGCTCGCGAAACTCCCGCGGCGGCGCGCAGGCGATGATCTTTCCGCCGTGGAGCATGGCGATCCGGTCGGCGATACGGAAGGCGCTGGCGAGATCGTGAGTGATCGTCACCGTCGTCGAAGCGAGTTGGCGCTGGAGGCTCGAGATCAGCTCGTCGATCACCGCCTTCAACACCGGATCGAGGCCGGTGTTGGGCTCGTCGAAAAGCAGAATTTGCGGTTCGAGCGCGATGGCGCGCGCGAAGCCGACTCGCCGTCGCATGCCGCCCGAGAGTTCCGCCGGCATCTTGTTCCCGGCGCCCTGGAGCCTCACTTGCTCCAGGCACTCCTCGACTCGCCGCTCGATCTCCGCCGGCGTGCGACCGGCTCGACGGAGCGGAAAGGCAACGTTCTCCCACACCGTCATCGAGTCGAAGAGCGCCCCCTCTTGGAACGCCATCCCGAAGCGCCGGCGGAAGTCGGTGCGCTGCCGAAGGTCGAGCTCCGCCAGATCGACACCGTCGACGACCACGGAGCCGGCATCTGGACGGATCAAGCCGATCATGTGCTTCAAGAGCACGCTCTTGCCGGTCCCTGAGCCGCCCAGAACGACCATCGAATCGCCCTCGCGCACCTCGAAGTCGAGCTCGTCGAGGACCAAGTTCTCCTCGAAGCGCTTGCTGACGCCACGGAGAGCAATCTTGACCGGCGGACGGTTCGCGTTCACCTTAGAAGAGGACCTTGGTGAGGAAGAAATCCGAGATCAGAATCGCGATCGAGGCGACCACGACGGCGTGCGTCGTTGCGCGGCCGACTCCCTCGGCTCCGCCACGCGCGAAGTAGCCCTTCTGACAGCCGACGACGGCGATGATCAGACCGAACACGGCCGCCTTGACCAGGCCGGAGGTGAGGTCGTCGAGGTCCATGTAACGAAACGTGCTCTCCAGGTAGACCACCGGATTGGCTTCGAAGTAGTAGATCGAGATGGCGTAACCCCCGGCGATGCCGATCGCGTTGCCGAGCACGATCAGCATCGGCAGCATCAGCACCGTCGCCCAGACACGCGGAACGACAAGGTAGTGCACCGGATCGGTGGCGAGGACCTCGAGCGCGTCGATCTGCTCGGTTACCCGCATCGTGCCCAGCTCGGCGCCCATCGCCGAGCCGCAGCGCCCGGCGATCAGGAGCGAAGCGATGACCGGCGTCAGCTCGCGCACCAGCGAGAGGGCGACCAGCGAGCCGACGAAATAGTCGGCGTTGAAGCGGCGCAACGTCGAGAAGAGCTGTAGCGCCATCACCATCCCGGTAAAGAGCGAGGTGAGCGCGACGACCGGAAGCGAATCGACGCCGACGCGGGCCATCTGTCGCAGCAACTCACGCACGTCGTAGGGGGGGCGGGGAGTCCAGAGCAGCACCCGACCGAGCATCTCGAAGAAGCGGCCGACCTCGACGAAGTACGGCTCGAACGGAGGTCGCTTCAACCGCCGCTCTCCCCCCCGCTGGCGAGCGAGAGCCTTCGCGTTGGCACCTCGCTGCTGGAGATGAATCGGCGCGGCAGGCGCAAGCGGAGCGAGCAGACGATTTCATACGGAATCGTCCCGCCGTGGCGCGCTAACTCCTCGACCCTGATCTCCTCGCCGCCCTGGCGACCGACGAGCACGACTTCATCGCCGATTGCGGCGCTAACGTCGGTCAGGTCGACGGCGAGGAGGTCCATGCTGACCGCTCCAACGAGCGGCACCCGGCGACCGTCCACCAGCGCCTCGGCGCTGCCGGCGGCGCGCCAGGGATAGCCGTCGGCGTAACCGACTCCGACGACGCCGATCCGACTCGGACGGGCCGCCCGCCACCTGCCGCCGTAGCCGACCGCCTCGCCCGGCGCGACCCTTTGGACCTGCAGTACCGTTCCGTAGAGCGAAAGCACCGGCTCGAGCTCGACCGGAGCGCCGGCCGGGGCGCAGCCGAAGAGCGCCAAGCCGGGGCGCACGAGGTCGAACCGGCTCTCGGAATGGAGGAGCGCGCCGGCGCTGTTGGCGAGATGCACCTCGAGCCGCTGGCGCTCCGCTGGTGAGAGCAGATTCAATACTTCGCGAAAGGTGGCCAGCTGAGTGTCGCTACCGGAGGCCACGTCGCCGGCGTCAGCGAGATGAGAAAGGAGGCCCTCCCAAACGAGATAGCGCGAGCTACGTAGCCGCGCCATCGCCGCCGGCACGGCCGCGAGCGGCAGTCCGAGGCGGTGCATGCCAGTGTCGACCTTGAGGTGAACCGCCGGTCGCCATCCCGAAGCCGCCGCGAAGCGCTCCAAGAGCTCGAGCTGCTCGAGGTCGGAAACGACCGGCGTCAGGTCGAAGCGCGCCAGCTCGCCGAAGTCGTCGAGGCCGGTGGGTGCGAACACCAAGATGCGGGCATCGATCCCCGCGTCGCGCAACGGCCCGCCCTCGGCCGCCCGGGCGACTGCGAAACCCGCCGCGCCGAGCGGTGCAAGGGCACGGGCTACTTCGATCGCTCCGTGTCCGTAGGCATCGGCCTTGAGCACCGGCAGCAGGCGCGCCGGTGACACCGTGGACGCGAGGGTGCGAAAGTTTCGCGCCAGGGCGCCAAGATCGATCTCGACTCGCGCCCGCCCGGAGGTCGTCGCACGCGCCGACCGCTCAGACAAACGGCGCCTCCTGCCCGGGGGCGGCGCGCGACAAGAATCGCGTCGTCTCGCCGAAGAAGACGAGCTCGACCGTGCCGGTCTCACCGTTCCTATTCTTGGCGACGATCAGCTCGGCGGCGTTCTTGTCCGCCTCTTCGTTGTAGACCGTGTCCCGATAGACGAAGAGCACCACGTCGGCGTCCTGTTCGATGGCGCCCGACTCGCGCAGATCGGCGAGCTGCGGCCGGTGATCGCTGCCCCGACGCTCCGGCATGCGGGAGAGCTGCGACAAGAGAATGATCGGAATCTCGAGCTCCTTGGCGAGCTGTTTGAAAGCGCGCGTGATGGCGGAGATTTCGAGATTCCGGTTCTCGAAGCGTCCCCCTGCCTGCATGAGCTGAAGGTAATCGATGACCAAGAGGTCGAGCTGCCTCTCCGCCTTGAGCCGTCTCGCTTTCGATCCCACCTCGAGGATCGAAGGGGAGGCGGAGTCGTCGATGAACAGCGGCGAGCGGCCAATCTCCTTCATCGTCTCGATCAGCCGCACGGCCTCGGCCTGCGAATAGTGCCCGGAGCGCAGCTTCCCGAAGCGAACCTCCGACTCGGCGGAGAGGATTCGCAGCGCCAGTTCCTGCTGACCCATCTCGAGCGAGAAGAGCCCGACGGTCTTGCGCTGCCGGATGGCGACGTGCTGGGCGACGTTGAGCGCGAAAGTGGTCTTGCCCATCCCAGGACGGCCCGCAACGATGACCAGAGTCCCCCGCCCCAGGCCGTGGGTCTTGCTATCGAGATCGAGGAAGCCGGTCGCGATTCCGGTCAGCCCTTTGCCTGGATTCTCCTCCAGCATCTCGAGCGTCTCTTCGAGGATCTTCGAGAGTGGGACGAATCCGCGCCGAACCGCCTCCTCCCCCAGCGCCAGAACCGCTTGCTCGGCGTGCGCCAGGGCGGTGGGCGCATCGACCCCGCCGTCCAGGCAGTCGCGCGTCACGTCGCGGCAGACGTCGATCAGGCGGCGGCGAACCGAGCGCTCCTTGACGATTTCGACGTAGTTCTCGAAGCGTCCGAGATCGGGCAGATCGACGTCGAGACCGGCCAGATACGAGAACCCGCCGGCGCGCTCGAGCACGCCCTTCTGCTCGAGGCGCGCCTGCAGAGTGCGCAGGTCGATCGTCGTCACCTCTTCCTGCAGCTCGAGCATCGCCGCGAAGATGACGCGATGGCGTTCACCGTAGAAATCGTCGGCCGTGACCCGACCCGAGACGGATGGCAACAGCCGGGGGTCGAGGAGCACTGCCGCCAGCACGGCGCGCTCCGACTCCTCGCTCTGCGGCATCGCCTTCGGGGGCGTCAGAAGATCGAGCATCGGGATCGTCGAATCGGTTCGAGAGGATACAGGAAGGTGGTGCCGGAGGCAGGATTCGAACCTGCACGTCGCGTGAGCGACAGGGGATTTTAAGTCCCCCGCGTCTACCGTTCCGCCACTCCGGCACGATCACCGCGCCGACACGAGAGGCCTTCGCCGAGGCGTGTCGCTGCAGTCTCAGCAGGAGAAAAAGTGGAGGCGACGGTCGGAATCGAACCGACGAATAAGGGTTTTGCAGACCCTTGCCTTACCACTTGGCTACGTCGCCGCGAAGCGAAAGAGCCGCTCGCGGAGCGGCTCTCGAGATTAGCAGAATCTGGAGCGGGAAACGGGACTTGAACCCGCGACCCCAACCTTGGCAAGGTTGTGCTCTACCACTGAGCTATTCCCGCCCGCGCCGCAAGACGATAGCGAACGGCGCTCCGAGCGTCAAGGTCGATCGAGCTGAAACGCGTCGCGAAGGAGAGTGAACTCCCAGCTCCCGTCGCTCTTCCGATCGATCCCCAAGACGTCGAACCGGCAGGCGCGCGAGGAACGATTCCGGGCCAGGAAGAGCGCCGCCGCGCGTGCCAGTCGGGCTCGCTTGCGCGGTCCCACCGCCTCGATCGCCAAACCGAACTCGGCGCTCGTTCGCGCCTTGACTTCGACAAAACAGAGCGTCTCGCCGTCGAGAGCGACGAAGTCGATCTCTCCGAGCTTGGTGCGCAGATTGCGCTCCACGATGCGGTACTCGTGTCGAAGAAGAAAGGTCTCGGCGGCGTCCTCGGCGAGCTCGCCTTTGGCGTGCGAATGAGGCTGCTGATCGTACTGCCGGAGGCGACTCAAGCGCGCTTCCAGCGCGTGCCCTGAGGAGTGTCCTCGAGCACGATCCCCTGCCCCGCCAACTCGGCGCGAATCCGGTCCGCTTCGGCGAAGTCGCGCCGGCCTCGCGCCAGGTTCCGGCTCTCGATCAAAGACTGAACTGCTTCCATAGAAGGAAAAGGCTCCAAAATCGCAGCAGGCGTGATTTGGACCCCTCCGAGCTCGGCACTTGTCTTGACATTCGCCGGTTCGGGACGAAACGTTATGCCTTCGGGACGCGATGTAATGCGCCACTCCTCTTTGCGTAGCACTCCGAGCACCTCGTCGAACTTCGCCACGATACCTTCTATGGAGCCTTTGTCGTTTGGCCGCAGGCCACGGTCGATTGTGCTGTTGGCGGCGCGCACGAAGTCGAAGACCACCGCCATGGCGGCGGAGACATTGAGATCGTCGGCAAGACAGCCCGCGAACTCCTCGACAAAGTCTCTTGTCCCTAGCTGAACGTCTTTGCTTTCGTCCTTGTCTCGAGTCGACGACTCCGCCGCGTGCCGGAGCCGGAAGCGCATCTCGTCGACCCGCTCGAGTGCGCGCATCGCCGCTTCGACGCCCTGGAAAGTGAAGTTCAACTTCTGGCGGTAGTGAACGGAGATCAGCGCGTAGCGGATGGCGCGTGGTGAGTATCCGCGGCCCAGAAGATCGCTCAAGACGTACTGATTTCCGAGCGACTTCGACATCTTCTGGCCATCCACGATCAGGTGCTCGGCGTGGAGCCAGAAGCGCACGAACGGCTTCCCGTTGGCCGACTCGCTCTGCGCGATCTCGTTCTCGTGGTGCGGGAAGATGTTGTCCACGCCGCCGCAGTGGATGTCGAAGGTCGCGCCGAGGTACTTCGCGCTCATCGCCGAGCACTCGATGTGCCAGCCCGGCCGGCCCGGGCCCCAGGGCGAGTCCCACGACGGTTCGCCCGGCTTCGCACCCTTCCAAAGCACGAAGTCGCGCACATCCTCCTTCTCGTACTCGTCACTTACCACGCGTGCCGTCGACTGCGCTTCGTCGAGCCGCACGCCGGAGAGCTTGCCGTAGTCGGAATCGCTCGCGATCCGGAACCAGATCGAGCCGTCGCTCTGGTAGGCGAAACCCTTGTCGACCAGCCGCTCGATGATCGCGATCATCTCCGCTACGTGACGCGTGGCGCGCGGATACTCGGTCGCCGGCACTACGGCGAGAGTCCGCAAGTCGGCGAAGAACGAGTCGATGAAGGGCTCGGTGAAGTCGTCGAGCGAGACGCCGCGCTCCTGTGCTCCGCGAATCGTCTTGTCGTCGACGTCGGTGAGGTTCATCACCTGGATGACTTCGAAGCCGAGGAGGCGAAGGGCACGGCAGAGAAGGTCCTCGAAAAGAAAGGTCCGTAGATTGCCGATGTGCACGTGGTTGTACACCGTGGGTCCGCAGGTGTAGAGGCGAGCCCGCGGCGGCTCGAGCGGCTCGAACCGCTCGAGGACACGTCCGAGGGTATTGAAGAACCGAACGTCGCGCGGCCTCAAAGCCGTACCCTGACCGTGCCGGCAACCCAGGTGAGGCCCGGAAGAGCGGCCCCGGTGGAGTCGTAGGCGGCGTTCTTCTCGAGAGTGATCGCCGCGGAGCCAGCCGTCCCCTTCGACGCGAGCTCGAGGACGAGGAGCGACCCCGAGCCGTCGACTCCGCTCACAGCGCCGAGCCGACTGAGTCCGACGACGAGGCGCCCGTCGGCCACCTCCTTGATCTGCAGGCTGGTGCTGCCGCCGCCGAGAAAGCTGCCTTCGCCGACGCTCTTGAAGGTTACGAGCTCGGCCGGATAGGCGAGATCGAAGGCGACGCCGTAAAGCCCGACCACCTGCTTGGCGTCGAGAGTCAGGCGCAGGAGGGTAACTGTCGTTCCGGAGGCCTGCGCTAGGGCGAGACTGTTCGAAGGTGCGGCGCCACTCGGTTCGAAGAAGACACCGACAGGAGGAGGGGGGGGAGGAGGAGGAGGCGGCGGCGGGGGCGGCTGGTTTGGACCGTCGCCGTTATTGCAGCCCACGAATCCACCGGCAACGAGCAGCACGGCCACCGCCAAGAAGAGGAGCCGTACGCCCGGTTTCGTCACGCTCGCGCCTCAGCCAGATTCAGCTTCCGTAGCCGCCTCGAGGCGAGCTCTTTGCGCAGTCCAGTCAGCCGGTCGATGAAGAGGATGCCGTCCAGGTGATCGATTTCGTGGCAGAGGGCGCGGGCCAGAAAGCTGTCGGCCTCCAACTCGAACGGGCGGCCCATCAGATCTCGAGCGGCCACCCGGACTCGGCGCGGGCGTTCCACCTTCTCGGCGAGGCCTGGAATCGACAGGCAGCCCTCTTCCGCGCTCTCCCTCCCTTCCGACTCCACGATCGTCGGGTTCACGAGCACGTGGAGTTGCGAATCGACGCCCGCCGTACCGATGTCGACCACTGCGACGCGCTCTTCGACGCCGATCTGGGGTGCGGCCAGCCCCACGCCCGGGGCGTCGTACATCGTGTCGCGCAGATCCGCCACCAGATTCTCCAGCTCGCGGTCGAAGCGCTCGACCTCGAGCGCTCGGCGCCGCAAGATCGGATCGGGGTAGAGGAGGATCGGCCGAACCGCCATTAAGCGGTCGCACCGGTCAGCTTGCGGACCGACGCGGCGAGGTCGTGATCGTTCCGGCGGGCACGCAGCGCATCGAGCAAGCTGCGCGGATCGGAGTTGCCCAACATCGCCTTCTCCAAGCCGGCCGCGTCGAGTCGGAAGATCTGACAGCTCTCGGTGGTTCGGATCGTCGCCGGCCAACTCTGATGCTCGAGCAGGGCGCGATCGCCCAAGATGTCGCCGGTGCTGAACGTCTTCAGGTGGACGGGGCGGCCGTCGCCGAGATCGAGGAGCGCCTCTGCTGAGCCGTGGGCGAAGATGAAAATCTCTTCGTGCTTGGATCCGCGCTCGGCGAGGATCGTCCCCTTGGCCGGCTCGGTCAAGACTGAGCATCCGAACAGCCGCCGGAGCTGGTCGCCAGCCAGCCGCAAGACGAAGTCGGTCGACGATACCCGCTGCCAGATTTGCTGCGCTTCGATGAGCGAGAGCCGCGCCAGCGGATCTTTTTCCTCTTGCGCGGTCAGTAGACCTTCGATCGCCAGCGTGCGCCGGTGCTCGAGGTCCTTGAGCTGTTGCG
Source organism: uncultured Thermoanaerobaculia bacterium (assembly GCA_964590905.1). Lineage (GTDB taxonomy): Bacteria > Acidobacteriota > Thermoanaerobaculia > Multivoradales > JAGPDF01 > JACTMI01. Next base: position 4,318 of record CAZPYU010000225.1, on the reverse strand, counting down.
CCCGGCGCAGCCTGCCTTCGACCGAACCGTCGCCCGGAGCGATCCGGCCGAGCTTTGCGAGCAGGGCGATTGCTTTGTCGTAGAAACCGTCGTCCGAGTACTCGTCGGCGACGAAGAAGAACTCGTCGAGAGCCTTGGCCGGCTGTCCAGCCTGCACGTAGACCTCGGCTAGCTTCAGGTGGGCATGAAGATCGTTCGGGTTGGACTCGACCCTCGAACGCAGCTTGTCGACGGCCTCGTCCCAACGCTCGAGGGTGATGAGATCCTCGATCGTCAGCTCCTTGGTGGGCGGGACAGACTCCCCCTTGCCGAACAGCTTCTTGAACATGGCGTCCGGCCGGGATCTCCTCGATCCAGACTATCAGCGGCCCGGAAAGCTGTCGAGACGAGCGGAGCTCAAGAGGGACGCCCGGCGGCCCGAGCGAGCCGTTGTGGACGCTACCGATCCCAAGCGAGGACGCTCGGACCCAACAGCGCCGCCCGACCCCTGGCGCGCCGCTTGCTCTCTCTCCCGGCGAAGGGCTTCCCAAGGGGGTCCCGCCATGAACGCAAGATTCCAGCGCTCCACTGTTCTAGCCGCAATCTGGATGCTCGCCGCCGCCGCCACGGCCTTCGCCGACGCCGAGACCGATGAGCGCCGTAGCTACTCGTACGTGCGCAGCGTCGACGGCCGAGCCAGCCTCGTCTCGTTCGGCCGTGGGCCAGGCGAGGAGGTCGACCTGCACCAGATCCTCCAGCGCGGCGATCGGGTGCGGGTCGAGCGCGGCGCCCGGCTCGAAATCGTGCTCGCGGATCGCAACCTGCTGCGCGTTGCCGGCGGCACCGACCTCGCGCTGGTGCGAGTCGCCTTCTCGGCCGACGGCGACGATCGCGCCACGCGGATCGACCTAACCGAGGGTGAGATCGGGCTCACCGTCACCGACCGCGCGCTTGGGGACGAGCTTCCCGAAGTGCGCACCGAGGGCGCCGAGATCCTGGTGCGCGAGCCCGGGACTTTCAGGATCCGTGCTTCGGTCGACGGGGTGACCGAGGCCGTCGTCCGCAGCGGCTCGCTCGAGCTGGTCACCGAGCGCGGCTCGACGATCGTGCGCGCCGACGAGGAGGCCTGGACCTCTTCCGACCGCTATCGCGGCGTCGAGGTCGGCGCCGCCGGTCCGCGCGACGCCCTCGAACGGTGGGGTGAGGAGCTCGACGAGGGCACTCGCTCGGCCCAGGAGCGGCTGCTCCACGTCGAGCCGGAGCTGGCCTATGCCGCAGCTCCGATGGCCGATTACGGCAACTGGCAGTACGTCGACTCCTCCTGGTACTGGCGTCCCCGCGTCGCGAGCGGCTGGCGGCCATACTGGGACGGCCGCTGGACTTGGTCGCCGAGCGGGATGACCTGGGTCTCGAACGAGCCGTGGGGGTGGGTTCCCTATCACTACGGAACCTGGTCCAACCTGCCCGGCTACGGCTGGGCCTGGTGTCCGGGACGCGTCTACTCCCCCGCCTGGGTCTACTGGTACTGGAGTCGCGATTGGGCCGGCTGGTGCCCGACCGGCTACTACTCGCAATACTACGGAGCTGGTTGGAGCTCGGGCCTCCGATTCGGGCTCTACGGCTGGACCGGAGGCAACTGGGGCCTCTACGCCGACTGGAACTTTCTTCCCACCGTTCGCGTCTGCGACCGTTACGGGAGCAACTTTCGCCGCAGCGGAATCCATCTCGCTCGCACCGTGGGCCTGACTGTGCCGCAAGGGATTCTCACTACGGATACGCGGGCGCTGCCCCGCGATCGTTGGGATCGGCCCGACGAGCTCCTGCGCGCGCTCGAGCGAACGCCGCGCGGACGCGGCGTCGGCGGCGAGCTTCCGACCGTCACCGACTTCGTCGCCCGCAAGCGCGACCTCCCGGACGACGTGCGGCGCGCGGTGACCCCCGATCCCGACCAGGTGATCCGCCTGCGCGAGCGGCCGGAAGAGTCGCCCGTTGCGCGCCGTGGCGACACCGGGCGCCAGCCGACGGCCGGCGTCAGCGGAGGCGAGCCCGTTCCGGGCTGGCGGCAGCGCGATCCCACGGATCCCACCGGTGCCACCGATCCCACCACCCGGACGCGAGTCAGCGAGCGCCCGCGGACTGACGCCTCTGATCGCGGAACTGACGTGCGCGGCACCTCTCCCGATCGCACGCAAGGAGATCGTTCGTACACGCCGCGCGGAGTCCTTTACGACTCAGAGCATCCGCGGCAGGGGCCGAGCACCGAGCCTGCCGATGCGCGTCGGTCGGGTTACGACTCGAACCCACCCGTTCCGTCGACCCCTCGCGATCTCCGAGCCAGCAATCCGGATGCTACCGGCGACCGTCAAGGATGGCGGTCTCAAAGTGGCGTCTCGCTCCCCGACAACTCCCAGGGCGGGCGCGAGCCGCAGCCGATTTACGGCACTCCGAGCTTCTCGCGCGAGGAGCCGGTCGAGCGGGTGATCGGTGGCGTTCGCCGTGGCGTGCCGGTCGAGGGCCGCTCCGGTTCGCCGACGAGCTACTCCGTGCCGAGGTACGGCGTCGGCGATCGCTTCCAGCCCGGTCCGTCCGCTACGACGCCACCGGCAAGGTTCACGCTTCCCGGAACCCCCGCTCTTCCGGGGTCGGCGACGGCGCGGCCGGGCTACGTCTTGCCAGGTGCCGCGACGTACCACCCAGTTGCGGCGCCGTCGGCGCACGGCTCCGGGAGTACGGTCGCCTCGCCGAGCGCGGGTGCGGGTGCACGCGCCACGACTCCACCTCCGTCGCGCGGGAGTCAGGGCTCCCAAGGTTCGGTGCAGTCGAGCGGTAACTCGACATCCCGTTCGCAAACGAAGGAGTCGAGCCCCCCTCCGAAGCGGGAGCGAGAGTCAGACCGGGGCAATCGCCACTGACGCCTCGAGCCGCGCACGGGCGGTGGGTTAGGATCCGCCGCTCGTGCGCTTCGACTCGCTCTTTCGCTCGCTCTTCGTCATCTACTGCATCGAAGCGGGGCTCTTCTTAATCATCTCGCCCTGGACCGAGAGCTGGGAGAAGATCGGACTCATCGTTCCGTTCCTGTCGCTGCGTTCTCTCTTGACTGCGCCCTGGGTCCGCGGGCTCTTCTCCGGCTTCGGGCTTGTGCACCTGGTCTGGGCCGCCCACGACATCGATCTGTTGGTGCGCGGCCATGGCGGCGAGCTCGCGGATCCCACCTCTTCTGGCCGTCACTGACCGGCGCCTCGTGCCGCCGGTGCACCGGATCCCGAACGGAGAGAGATGAGCACGATCGTCGGCATCGGCCTCGACCTCGTCGACCTCGATCGGCTCGCGGCCGTCCTCGAGCGCCACGGCGAAGCGTTTCTCGCCCGGGTTTTTCGGCCGGGCGAGGTGCGGAGCGGCCCGGGAGCAGCCCGCGTCGCACACGTCGCCGGCCTCTTTGCCGCCAAGGAGGCGACGATGAAGGCGCTCGGCACCGGTTGGGCTGCGGGCGTCGGCTTTCGCCAGATCGAAATCGTCCGTTCGGCGCTCGGTGCTCCCGGTATCGTGCTCCACGGCGAGGCGCTGCGACGCGCCGACCGACTCGGGGTCGAGCATCACCATCTCTCGATCACCCACGACGGCCGCAGCGCCGCGGCTGTGGTCGTATTCGAAGGCGATCGAGAGCGGTTGCGACCGTGAGCGCGCTTCAACAGCTCGCCGGCAAGGCGCGTTTCTTGTTCCTCTCCCTGGCCATCTTCGCGCTCGACCAGTGGACCAAGTGGTGGGTCGAGGCGACCGTCGAGCTGCACAGCTCGCACGAGCTGATCCCGGGGCTGCTCTACCTGTCGCACGTCCGCAATACCGGCGTCGCGTTCGGGCTGTTCGCCGCCCGAGGCGAGATCCGATCGACCTGGATCTTGACTGTCGCGGTCGCCGCGGTGCTCCTCTTCGTCGGCTGGTACTTCGCGCGCACGGATGCTCAGGATCGACTTCTCCTGTCGGCGTTGGCGCTGGTTCTCGGCGGGGCGGTAGGCAACCTCCTCGACCGTCTCACCACCGGCGCCGTGACCGATTTCGTTGGCGTCTACCTGGGGAGTTACAGGTGGCCCGACTTCAACGTCGCGGACAGCGCCATCAGCGTCGGTCTCACCCTCATGCTGATCGACTCCTTTCGGTCGCCCAGCCCGCGGCCGGAGCCGATGTCGCGCTCGTGAACGAACCGCAGCGCGGCGCTTGGCGGGTCGAGAGCGAGCATGCCGGCAGTCGGCTCGACCGCGCCCTCGCCGAGCATCTCCAATGGCCGCGCAATCGCGTGCAGCGTTGGATCGCCGACCGTCACGTCACGCTCGATGGGCGAGTC
>CAZPYU010000224.1:0-4885 GCA_964590905.1 uncultured Thermoanaerobaculia bacterium | reverse complement strand
TAGGCGGCCACCACGATCTCGGCGGTCTCGACGGCGCGGGCGAGCGGGCTGCTGACGACGAGCGCCAGGTCGCCGAGCAACCGCGGCAGCGCGCGCGCCGCGCGCCGCATCTTGGAGCGACCCTCGTCCGTCAGGCGACGCGACGCGTCGTCCCGGCGTGGGGACGCGGCCACCTCTTCGGCGATGGCGTGGCGGATGAGCAGCAGTTTCACGGCGACGAGGGTAACAGCGCGGAAGGACGCGCGCTACGACTTCAGCCGCTAGCCGAGGCCGGCCCTGTCGAGATTGAAGCGAAGCAGCTCCGCGATGTCGGACCGTCTTCCGCGACCAGGATTCGCACCTTGCTCACGCGACCGGCAATGGAACGCGCGCTCTCCGCAGGCGCTGCGGAAATCTCTGCGGAGAAGGCGGGTTCGGAGAGAGTGGGATGAGGCTCCCGCAGGCTCCTCGAGCGGTTTGCACAGGAAGTTGTGCTCATGACGGAAGCATCTTGTTTTCAGAGAGATCTGCGCAATTGCTTGCGTTTGCAGAGGAAAGGGGGCGGGCGCGCTGGGGCCGATTTCCACAATAGTGGGTCACGGGCCGGTGACGGGGACGCAACTCACTGCAACGGTTCAGCTTGACTCCTTCGGGAACGGGCCGTACCCTTCCGGCTCACTCGAGGAGCCGAGCCATGGACGTCGAGGTCGCGATCCGCCCCTTCCTCATCTTCACCGGGACCGGTCCGATCCTCGTCCTCTCGACCTATCCCGAGCTGACCGACCCGCGGCTGATCGCCAAGCTCCAGTACAAGGGGATCTCGAAGTTCATCGCCTACGAGGTTGCGCTCGACGCGGTTCGCGCCCGTTACGGCCAGGCCTATCAGAACGTGGCGCGCGATCTCGACGAGATCGAGGACATCCGCGTTCTGGATTTCAACGGCCACCAGATCATGGCCAACTTCTCGCTCGACGAGCTCGGCGAGCCGATCAAGTTCGGCGGCTGAGCCGATCGGCCAACGGAGCGAAGCCCGCCTCCGCCAGGATCTCTCGAACCAGAGGCAGCGGCAGACCGACGACGTTGGTGTAGTCGCCGTCGAGCTCTTCGACGAAGCTCTGCGCGCCACCCTGAATCGCGTAGGCGCCCGCCTTGTCGAGCGGCTCGCCGCTCGCCACATAGGCGTCGATCTCCGCGCTCGAGAGGACGCGAAAGCGGACTCCGGTTCGACAGCTCCGAACGCGCGCCTCCGACGGGTCGGAAGCGTCGCCGCGGACGAGGGCGACTCCGGTCCAGACCGAGTGCGTGCGTCCGGAGAGCTCCGCGAGCATGCCGCGAGCCGCGGTTGCGTCCCGTGGCTTGCCGAAGACGACCTCTCCCGCCACCACCACGGTGTCGGCGCCGAGTACTATGGCGCCCGGCTCGGCGGCGGCGCGCGCCTTGGCGAGCGCGAGCCGGGCGACGAGAGCGGCGGGCTCTTCACCCGCGAGCGGCGACTCGTCGACCTCGGTCGCGCGGACCTCGAACGGCAGGCCGAGCTCGGCCAGGAGCTCGCGCCGCCGCGGAGAGGCCGAAGCGAGGATGAGTCTTCGCGGCGCGCTCAAGGATAGTAGCCGCTCACGGTGCGGAGGCGGACGCCGGCTCGGCGCGGCTTGAGCTCGATCTCGCGGAAGCCGCTGAGGTCGGAGCTCGTCGACTGATAGGCGATCAGATACTGCGCGCGGAGCTCGGTCTCGATCGTTGTATAGATCGAGCCCAGCTCGCCGGCGCGCTGGATCCGAAAGGCGCGGCCGCCGGTCTCGCGGGCCAGGCGATCCAGGCGCAGTCCCGCTTCGGGTGGAGTCGACGGCACGTTGATCCCGATGGCGTAGATCGCGACGCCGGTCCGGCGCGCATAGTCGAGAACCTCGTCGAAGCCGAACCGGCTACCCGAGTCGACGCCGTCCGAGAGCAGGACGAGAGCTCGCTTGCCGCGGATGCCGCTGAAGTAGTGCAGGGCGAAGGCCGCCGCGTCCCAGAGCCGCGTTTCGCCACCCGACTCGAGGTCGGCCAGCCCGCCGGCCAGCACCTCGAGCGCGCCCGAGAAGCGCACTACTAGGTGGGGCTCGTCCGCGAAAGTGAAGACAGCGGCGCGGTCGCGTTCGGTCAGAACCTCGCTGAAGAAGCGCAGCGCTGCGCGTTCGGCCTCCTCCAGCTCCTCGACCATCGAGGCCGAGGTATCGATCATCACGGCGGCGTGGATCGGCAGGTCGCGCACCAGCTCGAAACGGCGGATCTCCTGGCGTTGTCCCGCCTCGGAGAGCTCGATCTCGTCGGAGCGCAGGTCCTCGACGACGTGGCCGCGCCGATCGAGAGCGGTGGCGTGCAGCTCGACGAAATCGATCTCGACGTGTGCGGCGAACTCGCCGCTTCCGACCAACCTCACCTCCTCCGCGGCGCCGCCGCCGACCAGATAGCCGACGGCGCGGATCCAGGCCGGCGCGGACCCCTGCGCTACCGGCAGCGACTGCACGAAAGGCGGCTGGTAGAGCGTCGCGTAAAGCCGATCGTTGACGTGGAACTCGACGCGGTCGAGCCTCTCCCCCTCGGGGAGCTCGATTTCGGCCCGCGCGACGACACGCTCGGCGCCGAGCGGGATGCTCTTCGGTTCGAGCAGGCGGAGGGCGAAGCGGTGCGGACCGCCGTTCAGCACCGCCTCGTCGCGTGCCAGCTCCCGGCCCTCTCTGTCGCTGGCGACCGCGCCGACGCGGTGGAGCTGCGGCGCGCGGCCGAGATCGAGCTCGACGCCGAACGGCGGCCGACGCTTGGTGAGCACCGGCTTGCCGTTCAGCGTGAAGGTCACGGCGGCGATCGCGTCGCCCTTGACCGTCGCGTCGAGACGGAGCTTGCCGGTGACGAGCCGCTCGGTGGCAACGCGTAGGCGAACCGCCGGCTCGTTCGCTGCGACCTCAGCCGCCGGAGTTGCCGGTGTGCTCCCTTCGGCTGCCAGCCCCGTGGCTTCCGCAGCGGGGTCCGGCGACGCCGCGGCGATCGAGTCCGCGGCGGCAATCGCCGGAACGACAAGCTCGCGCTCGACGCGGAAGTAGCGATCGGCAGTCGTTTCGTGCAGGCGCAGGACGAGCCGATAGGTTCCCGGGCGCAGGGGACGTTCGAAGAGCAGCGCCGCCTCGCCCGCGGGCGTGGGCTGAAAGCGGTAGCGGAACTGTTCGAAGAGCTCCTCTCCGCGCAGCACCTCGCCGTCGAGCGCGAAGCGCGCGGCCGGCGCCGGCTTTTCCGCCAGGCGGATCGCAGCTTCGACGACGGTCCGCAGTCCGCGCGAGCCCGGGAAACGGAGGCTCAGCTCGGCGGGCATCTCTTTCGCTTCGACCGGAAGCTCGGTGGATTGACTCGTGAAGCGCAGGAGCCACTCGTCGTTGGACCGGGGCAGGAGGTTGCCCCGCCGCAGCCACTCCTCCCAGTCGACCGCCAGCGGCAAGAGCTCGGCGATCTCGCGGCCGCGCGTGCAGCTCTCCGCTACCTGACCGAGGAGTTCGGGTAGCTCGAGCCGACCGCCGGAAAGCGCGGTCGTCAGATCGAAGATCCCCTCGCGAGCGCTCCAGGCTCGGAACGGAGCCCCGGCGCTCACCCCTCTCGAGACGAAGACCAGAACGACGCCGCCGCGCGCGCGGCCGGCGGCCGCGTAGCTCCAGATCTCGAGCGGCCGCAAGAGCTGAGAACAGGTGACCCGAACCGTCGCCGTCGGCTCTCCCGCCGCGGCGAAGGCGACCGCACGGGCATCCTCGAAGCTCTCCCAGCGCTCCAGCGCGACCGGCGCGCGCTGGAGCCAACGCTCCTCGAGCTCGTTGACCGCGGTTTCGGGGAATGGATCGCGTGCCGCCCAGAAGCTCCGTTCGAAGGCGGCGCGCTGATACGGGCGTTGGAGCGCCAGATAGGCCTCGCGCTCGGCGGCGGAAACGAGCGGTGCAACCGCGGCGAGAAAACGGGCCGCGGCCGGGTCGATCGCCTGGGTGAGGAGGGGCGTCGGTGTCGAGAGAGCTGCCAGCGCGAGGAGCGCCCAGCGAACGATCGTGGGTGGTCGAAGGGCGCTCACGCGCTCGATCTTATGGTCAGGGGTAGTAGCCCCGCATCGCCTTGATCTCGACGCCCGGGCGATCGAGTCGGACCTCGATGGTTCGGAACTTGAGCTCCCGTCGCGTGTTCGTCGACTGGTAGGCGAGCAGATAGCGGGAGCGCAGCTCACTCTGGATCGCGTCGTAGATCGACGTGAGCTCTGCCGGGTCGGAGACGAAGAAGCTGCGCCCTCCCGTCTCCTCTGCCAACGACTTCAAGACCTTGCGGGTCTCGAACTCGGTGCGCGGAATCTCGAGCCCGATCGTGTAGATGGCCACGCCGGCGCGGCGCGCGAAGTCGAGCGTTTGGGGAAAGGTGAAGCGGCTGTTCTCGTCCTTGCCGTCGGAGAGGACGAGGAGCGCGCGCTGCCCCTTGATGCCGTTGAAGTAGAAGAGCGAGAAGACGACCGAGTCGAAGAGCGAGGTGCCGCGCTCGGCCTTGAGGCCGGCCAGACCGGCGCCCAGGTTCTCGCGGCTACTGGTCATCTTAACGGCCAGCGTGGGCCGGTCGTTGAAGGGGATCAACGCGGCGCGATCGCGCGGCGTGACCGCCTGCTCGAAGAAGCGCTGCGCCGCGGCGCGCGCGACGGCGAGGTTCGGCTCCATCGAAGCCGAGGTGTCGAGGAGCACGGCGACGTGGATCGGCAGGTTCTCGACGCGTTCGAAGCGTGTCAGCTGCTGCGGTACGCCGTCCTCCGAGACCTCGAACTGTTCGCGCTGGAGATTCGCCAGCGGGCGCTTGGAGGGGTCGAGGACCGCGGTGTAGAGCTCGACGAACTGGATCTCGAGCTCGTCGAGGT
>CAZPYU010000223.1:0-18793 GCA_964590905.1 uncultured Thermoanaerobaculia bacterium | reverse complement strand
GCTCTGTCGCGCCGCGCTCGAGCGGCTCGGCCCCGAGACCACCACGGCGCTCATCCTCAATCCGGTGCTGTCGAGCCCACAGCTCCTGCGCACCATCCTGGTCGAGCTCGGGATCGAGCCCGTCGGGCGCGCCGACCGCGCGCTCTACCTAGCGCAGTTGAACGAGTTCCTCTTCGCCCAAGTGCCGCTCGGTCGCGATGTCGTCCTTTTCATCGACGAGGCGCAGGACCTCTCGCCCGAGCTGCTCGAGCAGGTCCGCCTGCTCTCCAACCTCGAAACCGACCGGCAGAAGCTGCTGCAGATCGTGCTCTTGGGCCAGCCGGAGCTCCGCGAGACGCTGGCGCGGCGCGAGCTGCGGCAACTCCGACAGCGGATCACGGTTCGCTACCACCTGACGCCGCTCAGCCGCGACGAGACCGACCTCTATATCCAGTGGCGGCTGCAGATCGCCGGCGCCAACGGCCGGCCGACCTTCACACCGTGGGCGCTGCGGCGGATCTACGGCTACGCTCACGGCACGCCGCGGCTAATCAACGCGCTATGTGACACGACACTCCTCGCCGGCTACGTCGAGGGTAGCGACGTGCTGACCGCCCGCCACGTGCGGCGCGCCGTGCGCGAGCTCGAGGGGAGGCCGTCGTGAGCCTGGTCCACGAGGCGCTCGAGCGCGCCAAGCGCGAAGCGGCGGCGCGCACGACGCGCGAGATCGGCCTGCCCGAGCGTCCGCTCGCGTCGCAGCCCTACCGCGCCTCTCGCGGCAAGAGAGGGCTAGTGGCGGCCTTGGCGGTAGCCGGCTTCGCCTTGGCGCTCACTGTCGGCTACCTCCTCGCCTCGCACCGCGCCGAACCGGTGGCAGCGATCCCACACCCCTCTTTGTCGTCAGCGATCGCGCCGATCGTCCGGCCCGAGCCGCTTGCGCCCCTGCCGCTCGGTCCGACCTCCGCCGCCGGGGCGCCGAGCGCTACCGAGAGCGCCGCCGTCGACCCCGCCGCGATCGTGCCCGCCGCCGGGCCCCCTTCCGCTCCGCGACCGACTCTTGTCCAATCGTTCGTGCGGGAGTTGAGGCTGCCGGGCGGCACGGTGATCCACCTCGGAGGAATCGCTTGGTCCGAGGTTGCGCCGCTTGCGTATCTGAACGGGAAGCTGCTCGGTGTCGGCGAGAGCGTGGCTGGACAGACGATCGAGCGCATCGAGAAGGAGAGCGTCGTGCTGGTCGGTGGAGAGGAACGCCGGATCTTGAAGCTACGATGAGCCGCTCGCTCGGCAGCCCTCGCTTGGCGCGCGATCTCTTCGTCACCGGGCCGACCGGCTATCTCGGCAGCCGGCTGATTCCGCTCCTGCACGCGCGCGGCCATCGCGTTCGCGCGCTGGTGCGCGAACAGTCGCTGGCGCGGCTACCGCCCGGGGCCGAAGCCGTGGTCGGCGACGCGCTCCGCCGGGCGACGTTCGCGAGCACGGTGCGCGCTGGCGACACCTTCGTGCATCTGGTCGGTACACCGCGGCCTAGCCCCGCCAAGGCGCGCCTCTTCCGCGAGGTGGATCTTCTCTCGACGCGCGAAGCGGCAGCTGTCGCCCACTTCGCAGGCGTGTCGCACTTCGTTTACGTCTCGGTGGCGCAGCCGGCGCCAGTGATGCAGGCTTACGTCGCGGCGCGCGCCGCAGGCGAAAACGAGATCCGCGAGAGCGGTCTCGTCGCCACCTTCTTGCGCCCCTTCTACGTGCTGGGTCCGGGGCACCGCTGGGCCTATCTTCTCCTCCCGCTCTTCGCGCTCGCCAAGGCGTTCCCCGGCTGGCGCGCCACCGCCCGGCGGCTCGATCCCGTGCGGCTGCCGCAGATGCTCGCGGCCCTCGTCGAAGCGATCGAGAATCCGCCGGCTGGGGGCGTGCGCATCGTCGAGGCTCCCGAGATCCGGCGCCGGTAGCTCAGCCCGGTGGCGGCGCTTCGGCGCGCAGGGCGAGGGCCTCGAATCCGGCGGCGCGGCTGCGGCGAGCGACCTCCTCGCGGTCGCCACCTCCAAGCTCCGCCTCGAGCAGGGCCGCTTCGAGCTCGGCGCCGACAGCACCCGCGGCGTTGGCCTCTGCGCCGACCGCCGCCGCCACAGCGCGAGCCTCACTGCGCTTGATGGCGACAGTGGCGAAGCGCGCCTCCGTGAGCCGCCACTCGAGCGCCTGCATGAAACTGAGCCGAAGGACGAGCTCCGGCGCGGCGAGCGCGTCACGCGCTGGTGTGAGCTCGCGCATCGCCTGGAGAGCCCGCGCGAGCACGATGCGCGCCGCCGCCTCGATTTCTGGCGTGCGCTCGGCGGCCGGCGCCGCGAGGAGCTCGCGCGCCGTGGTCGCCGCAGCGCCTGGATTGGAAGCGAGGTCGAGACGGGCGATCGCGGCCCGGACTCGCGCCGAACCGGCCCGCTCGCCGAGCTCGCGGCGCAGCGCCAGCGCCTCGGACAGCAGTGCCAAGGCACGTGCATTGTCGTTCCTCGTCGCGGCGATCTCGGCTTGGCCGACCAACGCCGCTGCTAACGCCGACTTGGCGCTCAGCTCGCGGGCAAGAATCGCCGCGTCGCCGAAGCGCTGCGCCGCTCCATCCAGGTCGCCGCGCTCGAATCGCACTTGAGCGAGCCCGTTCAGGGCCACGGCCTCGCCGGGCCGTTGGCCGATGGCACGCCGCAGCTCGAGCGACTCGGTGGCGGCGCTCTCGGCTTCGACGAGTCTGCCTTGCCGGCGCCGAACCGTGCCCAGATTGCCGAGCGCCGAGGCGAGGCCCGACTTGTCCCCCGCCTCGCGCCAGACCGCGAGCGCCTGCTCGGCGCGGCGTTCAGCCTCGGTCAGCTCACCGAGCTCGACCAGGATCGCCACCAGATTGTTGGCCGCGAACGCGGCACCCATCCGCTCTCCGGTCTCGGCACTGATCGCCTCGACCCGTTCGTAGCTAGCCCGGGCCGACTCCAGCTCGCCCCGCGAACGCGCCAGCACGGCGAGGTTGTTGAGCGCCCGCGACTCGGAACCGCGATCGCCCAGATCCCGCGCGGTGGCCAGGGCCAGCTCGTACGCGGCACGAGCGTTGTCGGGCTCACCGAGGTCGAGCAGCACGCCGCCCAACGCGGCGTCGGCCGCCGAAACTCCTGCGCGATCGCCGGCCGCGTCGTAGAGGGCGCGCGAGCGTTCCACCGCCGCGCGCGCCTCCGGTGCGCGGCCGAGGTTGCGCAGCGCCCAGCCGCGCACGACCAGCGCTTCGGCGGCGAGGAGCTTGGCGCCGTCGGCCTCGGCACGCTCGGCGGCGCGAGCCGCCGCATCGGCCTGGCGACGGAAGTCCGAAAGGGCGCCGGCGGCGTTGGCCTCCATGAGATCGATGCGAGGGTTCTCGTTCTCCGGCGGCGGCAGGTTGCGCAGCGCCAGCGTCGCCGCCAGCGCCCGATCGGGCTGCCCGGCCAGATTGCTGCACGCGGCCAGTCGCAGGCCGTACGCGCCGGTGTCGGGATAGACGCTCCAGAGCTTCTCCCAGATGGCCGCTGCCTCGATCCATTGACCCGCGGTCTCGAAGTAACGAGCATCGACTACCAGTCGCTCTTCCATCGGCAGCCCGGTGGCGCGATCGCGCGCTTCGCGGGCCTCCTTTTCGGCCTTCACCGGATAGCCGAGCGCCGTCCAGGCCGTGGCGAGCGCCGAGCGGGCGAGCGCGTTGTTCGGGTCGGCGACCACCGCGCGCTCCAAGAGCTCGCGCGCGCGTTGCGGTTCGAAGCTGCGCAGCGCATCGAGCCCTTCGGAGTAGAGGCGCGCCGCCTCCGGCGAAGCGGGGAGCGCCGGGCGCACTCCGCTCGCCTTGGCCTCGGCCCCCAGCGCGCGCCGCAGGCCCACGCCCGAGCGGGCGACGAGCTCGAAGAGCTGCGCCACCGGGCCGTTCTCGACGACTGTGGTCAGCTTCTCGTTCGAGCGCGCGTCCTCGAGCCGAAGGTCGAGCCGCAGCGCGGCGCCGTCGGGAAGGATCGTGTAGGCGCCGACCACGAGATAGTCGGCACCGAGCCGTCGGCGCAGCTTGAGGCGCGCTCCCGAGTCGATCACATCGGTTCCGGTGAGCCCGAGGTCGGCGAGCGCTCGCGTCACCCCTTCGCCGGAGATCACTCGCAGCTCCTCACCCAACGCCAGCTCGGTCGAGAGCATCTCCGCGAGCGCGGTGGCGAGCCACGCCGCGTCGGCGCGGCCGGCGAGGTTCTTGAGCGAGAGCACCGCGACCGAGCGCCGGGCGGTGATCGGCGCCCCGGCTTCGAGTCGCGAGCCGATGGCCCGGATGCGCACGACGGCCCAGATCGCCGCCCCGACGAGCAGCAGGGCGAGGAGCGCGGCGAGCCGCCGCTTGCGGCGCTCGGCGGGTAGAACTGTAGGCGTGGGCTCGTGCGGGCGCACGCGCTCCTCGCCGGTGAGCGCCCTCGCCACCGCGAGCACGTCGGGAAACCGCAGATCGGGATCGCGCTCGAGACAGCGCAGGATCGTCTCTTCCCAGACCGGATCGATGTCGGGCAGGAAGTGGCGCGGCGAGGGCGGCGCCTCGGTGAGCCGCCGCGCCGCGGTGGCGAGCGGGTTATCACCGCGGAACGGCTGCTCGCCGGTGACGAGCTCGAAGAGGACGATCCCGAGGGCGTACTGGTCGACCTTGGGAGTGATCGGCCCGCCCGAGATCTGCTCCGGCGCCATGTAGGCCGGCGTGCCGATGACGTTGCCGGTCGAGGTCAGCTGGGCGCCGAACCGATCGTCGCCGCCGCGCGCGATGCCGAAGTCGGTCACCACGGCGCGTTCGCCGTCCTTACCTGCGACCAGGAAGACGTTCTCGCTCTTGAAGTCGCGATGGATGACGCCGGCCGCGTGCGCCGCGGCGAGCGCGGCGCCGAGCTGAACCACGATCGGTAGCGCCTCGGCGAGCGAGAGCGAACCGACCTGCCGCAGACGAGCCGCTAGCGTCTCGCCCGCCAGGAGCTCCATGGTGAGAAAGACGATCGGCGGTTCGCCCCTCTCGAGATCGTGATAGCCGACGTCGAAGATCCGGCAGACGTTGGGATGGGTCACCGCGCGGGCGAGCTGAATTTCGCGCTTGAACCGTTCGACGGCGCCCTGCTCGGTCGCTACGGTGGCGCGCACTGTCTTCAAGGCGACGCGACCGTGGAGCTCGAGATCCTCCGCCTCGTAGACCTCGCCCATCCCACCCTGGGCGATGAAGCGCACGATCCGATAGCGCTGGGCAACGGTGTCGCCGGCGTCGAAGGTGGCGAGCCGCTCGCGCGTCGAGAGCACACCCGGGTAGGCGCGCGTCGGCGCTTGCGCGATCTCGGCTGGGGTCGGATGCGGCGCGACCGCCGGCGCCGCTGCGATGGCCAGCGGCCCTTCCAGGCGAGTCGCAGGGCCGGCCGGCCCAGCTGGAGCCACCGCCGGCTGCACGGGCCCCCCGGCGAGCGTCCCGCCCCCTTTCCTGGCGTAGCGCTGGCCACAGCTCAGGCAGACCAGCGAGGCGGTGGCATCGCGCAGCGCCTCCGGCGGGACCGGAATTCGCGCGCCGCAGCGACGACACGGAAAGCCGCCCGTCATCGAACGACCCCAAGCGTGGGGAGAGCGGCAGTGCAGCTCACGAGATCTCGGGCGGGATTCTAGACGACAGCCGCTCCCTCCGGCCGCGAGCTTCGCGCTTAGAATCGAGGGGTGTCGAACGCGCCCCTCTTCGCGGCCCGCGGGCTCGCCCGCCGACACCTGGTCGGCGGGCGCGAAGTGCGGGCGCTCGACGGCGTCGACCTCGACATCGCCGCCGGCGAGTCTCTGGTCGTCGCCGGCCCTTCTGGAAGCGGCAAGTCGACGCTTCTTCATCTGCTCGGCACGATCGACCGCGCCGACGCCGGCACTCTCACGTTCGAGCAGCGCGACGTCGCACCGCTCTCCGAGCGCGAGCGCACCCTCCTCCGGCGAAGACGGCTCGGCTTCGTCTTCCAGCAGTTCCACCTGGTGCCGGTCTTGACCGCGCTCGAGAACGTCGAGTACCCGCTCTGGATCGACGGCGCGCCGCGCCGCGAATCCCGCCAGCGGGCGGCGATGATGCTCGCTGCCGTCGGTCTCGGCGCTCGTCTCGACCATCGCCCCGATCGACTCTCGGGCGGCGAACGACAGCGCGTCGCCATCGCCCGTGCCCTCATCCACGGCCCGGCGGCGATCCTGGCCGACGAGCCGACCGCCAGCCTCGACTCGGCGACCGCGGGCGAGATCGTGACGCTGCTCGAGGAGCTGCGCGCCGCACAGGGGACGACACTGATCGTCGCGACGCACGACGCCGCGCTGGTGGCGCGCGCCTCGCGACGAGTCGTCCTCCGCGACGGTCGAATCGTCGAGGACGTTCGGCAACCGGAGGCGGTCTGAGCCTGGCGCTCCTAGCGCTGCGCAATCTGGCGCGGAACCGGCGTCGCACTGCCCTTTCGATCGCGGTCGTTGCCAGTGGCACCGCCGCGATCGTCCTGGTGGCAGGCTTCGTCCGCTTCTCGTTCGACGGCCTCTCCGAAGCGATGATCCGCGGTGGGTTGGGACACCTCGAAGTCGCGCCAGATGACCGTGGCGTTGAGCGCTCCGCCGGCCGGCTCGACCGCCCTGCGAGCGCCGCGTTCGCCGACTGGCGCCCCCTGCGCGCGCGACTCGAAGGTGCGGCACACGTCGTCGCGGTGGGCGCGAATCTGCACGTCATGGGGCTCGCTCAACGCGCCGATGGCGCCGCGGTCGCCTTTGCCGGTGTCGGCGTCGAGCCCGATCGCGAGCGCCGGATGGGCTTCGCGACCCGGCTGCGCAGCGGCGAGCCGCTTTCCGAAGCGCCGCCGGCCGCAGGAGAGGATGTCGCGCTCCTGGCGCTCGGGCTGGCCGAATCGCTGGGCGCCGCGCCGGGCGACACGGTCACCCTCGTCACCGCCGACAGCAACGGCATGTTGAATGCACTCGACATCCGAGTGCTGGGGATCTTCACCACCGGCGTCGCCGAGCTCGATACGCGGCTCGTCAAGCTGCCACTTGCCACCGCAGCTCGATTGGCACAGACCGAGAGCATCTCGAACCTGCTCGTCGTCCTCGACGAGCGCCAAGAGACCGAGCCGGTCGCGGCTCGCCTGCGGGTGCTCCTCGCTGGCGAGAGCGAGAGCTCGCCGCGCTGGACGGTCACCTCGTGGCAAGAGCGGGCGCCGTTCTACACCCAAGTGCGGGCGCTCTACCTCGGCATCTTCCGCTTCCTGGGGGCGATCGTCGTCCTGCTCGTGGTGCTCGCCACATCCAACACGCTGGTCATGACGGTCTTCGAGCGCATGCGCGAGCTCGGCACCTTGCGCGCTATCGGCACCACGCCCGGACAGATCGCCACGATCCTCGCCGCCGAGGCCGCGGCGCTAGCTCTTCTGGGCTCCGGAGTCGGAGCGCTCGGCGGCGCGCTCGGCATTCTGGCGATCAACGCCGCCAACCTCGAGATGCCGCCGCCGCCTGGCGCTGTCGATCCGATCGATCTCCAGCTCGCCTTCGTACCCGAGGCGTTCGCCGGCGCGATCGCGCTCATGCTGGTCGTGCTCCTTGTCGCCTCGCTTTTCCCGATCGCCCGTGCCATCCGGATGCCGGTGGTCGAAGCTCTCGGTCATGTCTAGAGCGGACACGGCGCTGCGCGCCGCCTGCATGGCCACGGCTCTGTGGTCTGCGCTACCGGCGTCCTCCAGCGCGGAAGTGACAGCTGAGCAGGTACGGCTGCTGGCGGCGACCGACCCCTTCGCCGCGGCGCCCGCAGAGATGCGCATCGAGCTCGTCTTCTCGACCGGCGGCAGTGGCGCGAGGGTCCAGATCGAGCTCTGGCGCAAGGGCGACAGCCTGGCGTTGGTGCGCTTCCTGGCGCCCAAGGACCGCGGCAAGTTCGTCCTGCGGCGCGACCGCTCGTTCTGGTTTCTGGCGCCGGGCGCCAAGGCACCGGTGAAGCTCGCCCCGGCGCTGGCTCCGGCGGGCGGCGCGGCGCTCGACGAGCTCCTCGGCCTGCGCCCCTCTCGCGACTACACGATCGAACGGGCGATCGAGAGCGCCGGGGTCGTGACCTTCGACCTGGTGGCAAAGCCCGACGTGGGGAGCTCGCCACGGGTGCGCTGGGCGGTCGATCGTGCCCGGCGCCTGCCGCTGCGCGCCGAGTTTCGCTCGGCGGAAGACCGTGTGACAAGGCTGATCGAGTTCAAGAGCTGGCAGGACGCCAGCAAACTCGTTCCCGCGCTGCTCCTCGCCAAGGAGGTTGCGCGCGGCGGACCCCCGCTCGAAGTCGAGTTCGGCGACATCGAGGCGCGGCCGGTCGACGCCGCGCTCTTCGATCTCAGCGACGGCTCGGCACGGCGGGCTCTCCCTCCGCCTCCGGCACTGACTCCGGCTCCACCCTGATCGTCGCCTCGGCGATCGGCGCACCGATCCGCTCGGCAAACCAGGCGACATCCTCGAGCACCAGATCGACGGTCAGCCGGTAGCTCCCAGCTCGGCGCGGAAGTTCGACGGCGATCGTCGCCGTCACGGTCTCCCCTGGCTCCACGCGCCGAGGCAGAACGCTCCGGAATTCGGGCGACTCCTCTGGCCGCTCGGTCGAGACCAGGCGTGCACCGAGTTGCACCTGCACGCTGTCGGCTGAATCCCACGCGAAGCCTCCCGAGTTCAGAACCGTCACTGGAATCTCCAGGCGCTCCCCGCCGACCCCGCTTTCGGGCAGCTGGGTGGCAACGGTTGAGTGACCGAAGCCACGGATTGGAAACTGATGGCGACCGAGATAGCGCAAGCGGACTCGCGCTGCGGCCCCGGCCGGCGCTCCCTTCGGATCCAGGAGGTGGAAGCGAAGGAGTCGGGCGCGATAAAGAGTTTCGCTGTCCCACCAGAAGCGGTGGCGGCGCCACGCTCGCCCCGGCTCGACTTCGAGCTCGCCGCGCACGCCGCCGACCGCATCGGTCGCCAACGGAATCTCCCGCGCGCCACGCCAGTCGGAGACGACGAGCGTCGCCGCCGGTATCGTCGCGACGTAAGAGAAGCGCAGCGGCGAGCCGGCCCAGGCGGTGGCGATCTCGAGCTCCGCGGCCGGCTCGCCCGCCGCGAGCTCGAAGCTGCCGAGATCGACCTTGGCGAACGGATCGACGAAGCGCACGAAGTCGTCCGACCAGTAACGGTCGCGCCGTCCATCGAGGGTCGGCGCGATCGACTCGTACGGGAAGAGCCGGAAGAGGCCGGCGTGAGCGTGGTTCTGACTGGTCGGATCCGCGCCTCGCGTACTGACGACCGAGGCGAGCGCCGACAGCCCGATCGCCGCAGCTAGGGTCCAGACCGCGACCAGCGCGCGGCGGGAGGGAAGCTTGCGTGGAACGAAGAGGAGCGCCGGGAACGCCGCCAAAAGATAGCGGTTGCCAAGATGAGTTTCGCCTCCGAAGTAGTTGGTCGGCCACCAGATCAGGTAGAAACCGGCCGCGGCGAGAAAGCCGCCGAGCGCCGCGAGACCGATCCGATCGACCTGACCCACCCGATCGCCCCGCCGACGCGCCGCCCACAGCAGCGCCAACGCCGCCGGAAAGTAGACGACCAGTCCAGAATGGCGCCCGATCAGGAAGTAGAGCGCCGCGTAAGCGCTCTCGCGGGGAGTCACGCTCGGCACGAAGTCGAGCTCGGAGGTCGCTAGATCGTCCGCCGAACCGAAGCGCGCCAGGGCTCGCGCCGCCTCCGGCCCGACCGGGTAGCCCGTCCGCTCGTTGAAGGTCGTGCGCGGCGCTTTGTACGGAGTGGCGGCCCCGGTGAGGACGACTGTAGCGGCGAGCGCCAGCGCGTAGAGAGCCGCCGCCGTGACGACCAGTTTCGTCGCCCGTCGCCACTGGCGAGTGAGGAGGAGCGCCACGATCGGCACCGTCGCTACCGCCAGATTCGGCTCGCGCAACGCGACCAGGAGTCCGAGCAGCACAGCCCCCACTAGACTCGCCCGCGGGTGATCGACGAACCGAACGAGACGGCCGCCCGTCGACCCGCCGCGCTCGGGCAAGAGCTGCGCCAGCGTCAGAGCGAGGCCGGCGGTGGCGAGCGCCACCTGCAACGACTCGGTCATCTTCCAGCCGACGTGCGGCACGACGATCGACGCGAAAGCGAAGAGGACGACCGTTTCCAAGGCGCGCTCGCCGCCGTCTCGTCGCGCCAGCGCAGCCGCGGCGAGGGCCAGCGCCGCCGCCAGAGCGAGCGCGTTGGCGAGTGGGAAGCCGAGCTCGCCGCAGAGCGCGTAGAACGGCGCCACGTAGAGCGGGTAGAGAATCGGTTTGGAGTAGGAGAGACCCGCTTCGGTCTGCTGAAGAATGACCGGCGGCGGATCGCCTGGACGCGACCGCGCCCACTCGGCGTCGCGCTCGTCGAAGGAGAGATCGCCGTCGCGCACCAGGCTCGCGGTCATCGCGACGTAGGTCCCTTCGTCGCCCGCGAGCGCACCCGGTCGGTGACGCAGAGCTCCCAACGCCGCAAAGAGCAGCCCGGCCAGCGTCGCCGCCGCGAGCGCGGCGACGCGAGAGTCGGGAAAGGGAGCTCGGCGCCTCATCACTGGAGATAGCCGAGCGCGCGCAGCTCTTCCGCGGTCTCGCCCCCGACGTCGGTAGCCGCGACAACGGGCAGCGGTCGTAGCGCTGCGCGCCAGCGGCGGAGCATCGCCTCCATCGCCGCCAGCTGTTCCGGCTCCGACGCCGCCAGGTTGCGGCTCTCCCCTGGATCGGCCACCAGGTCGAAGAGCTGGCGCTCGCCTCGCTCGCGATGGACGATCAGTTTGAAGCGTTCGTTACGCACCGCGAAAAGGCCGTTCGACTCGGCGACCACGAACTCGGTGGGTCGACTCCGCCGGCGCAGCGCCAGGAGCTGTGGCAGCAGCGATGGAGCCGAGATTCGCTCCGGAATCGCGACGCCCGCCGCGGCGAGCACCGTCGGCGCAAACGAGCGGATCTCGACCAGGTCATCCAATTGAGCTCCGCCCCGAGCCCCCCAACTCTTCGGCAGCTTCCAGACGAACGGTACGTGCAGAAGCTCTTCGTAGAGCGAATGGCCATGGCGGAAGCCGCCGTGGTCGGCGAGCTCTTCGCCGTGATCGGCGGTGACAACGATCAGAGTTTCGTCCCACGCTCCGCGCTGGCGCAGCTCGGCGAACAGCTTGCCCAGCTCGAAATCGAGCTCGAGTAGCTGCTCGGCGTAGCGCGCCCGCAGAGCGACGAGGTCGCGCTCCGAAAGCCGCTCCTCGCCGCTCGTCAGCCGTTCGCCCAGAGCCCGCCAGTCGCTGCAAAAGCTGCGGCTGCCGGGATCGCGATCGAAGACGCCGAAGGTACCGCGCGGGCAGTACGGCCAGTGCAGCTCGAGAAAGTGGAGATAGGCGAAGAACGGTTGATTCGGCTCGGCGCCGAGCCAGCGCAGGAAAGCGCGACGGCTGTTGGCGGCGGAGGCGGTCCGATTGCGGAACTCGTCGAAGCCTTGGTCGAGCGCGAACTGCCGTGACAGCTGCACCTGATCGCCGATGAGCGCCGTGCGGTAGCCGGCCGTGCGCAACAGCTCGGCGACTGTTTCTGCCTCAGCCGGCAGCACGCGCGCTTCGAGCTTCTCGACCTTCGATTCGAACTCGTCGACGAGGCCGTGCTCCGAGGGGTAGAGGCCGGTCAGGAGCGACGGTAGGCTCGGACGGGTCCAGCTCGCCGGCGACCAGGCGCGGCGGAAGGCGACGCTCTCGGGAGCGAGCTCGTCGAGCCGCGGCGTCGCCGCGAAGCGCGCCGCCGGGGCACCGAGGTGATCGGCGCGCAGGCAGTCGAGCACCAGGAGCAGGATCCCTTGCGGCTTGGGCGGCGCGGGAGCGGGGCGATCGCAACCGACTCCGCCGCCGGCCACGGCGAGGAGAGCCGCCGCGAGAGCGGCGGCACGGAGAACGAAACAGGCTCGGACCAAGGGTCGAGACGCTCCCGAGTCAGTCGCCCGCAACAGCGTCGAGCAAGACTAGCGCAGAGCAGGGCCGGCCCGACCGAAGACTCCCTCCCAGCGCCACCGAAAACGGCCGCGATACACTCGCAACCCCGTCATGAGCCGCTCCGTCACGCTGACGTTCGTGGCCGTCGGCCTCTTCTTGATTCTCTTCCCGCTGGCGCTGGCCAAACCGGGCCTGCCGTTGACGCTCAAGTCGGACGAGCCCGCCTACTACCTGATGGCTCTCTCCATCGTGCACGACGGCGACCTGCGCTGCGAGCTCGACGACATCCGGCGCCTGGCGCTGGAGTTTCCGTACAACACGACCAAGAACCTGATCCTCGGCACCGACGACGGTTGGAGGAGCGTCTACTTCGCCAAGCCGTATCTGGTATCGCTGGTCGCCGCGCCGGCAACCGCGCTCTTCGGCGCCGACGGCTTCGTAGCCACCAACATGGCGCTTCTCCTGGCTTCGGTCTGGCTCGGCGCGCTCTATCTTCGACAGTACAACTCCGACTCCCTGGCGATGCTCTTTTCCGCCGGCTTCTTCCTGCTCTCGAACGCCTTCGCCTACGTTTTCTGGTTGCACACCGAGGTGCTCTGCATCGCTTCCGTCACCGCCGCGCTCTTCCTCGGCTTCACCCCCGGCTCCGGGCGGCCGGCGACGACGCGCTGGGCACGGCTCAGCTCTGCGCTCCGCAACCCGGCAGCGCGCCCGTTCTGGGCGGGCGCGGCGCTCGTACCCGCGGTCTACAACAAGCCGTACCTGGCGCTGCTCGGGCTGCCGGTCGTCTTCGTGGCGTTCCGCGCTCGCGGAGCGCGAGCAGCCCTCCTCTGGGTAGGCGGTGCCGCTGCGGCCGGAGTCGTCGTCTGCGGCCTGTCGTTCGCTTGGATCGGGACGCCGACCCCCTACCTCGGCCTGGCGCGTTTCGGCGTCGCGGTCGACAGCTTCGACACCATGCCGGAGCTACCCGCACTGCCCGAATCGGCGCCTGAATCGCAGATCGTGGCGCCATCCGCGCGGACTGCCGCGCCGCAGCCGCCAGACGCGGTATCCACGCCGGAGAGCGACAGCCTTGTGCCCCCTAGCGCTCCGGCCGCTCCGACGACGAGCACCGCCGCCGATCCCTGTCCACCGAACTCGTTCTGTTGGATCTTCCGTTCGTTCCAGCTCGACGCCAATACGTTGCCCAACCTCGGCTACTTTTTCGTCGGGCGCCACACCGGCCTCTTCCCGTATGCGCCGTTCGCGCTGCTCTCGCTCCTGCTCTTCCTCACTCTAGGGCCGCGTAGCGGCGAACGCTGGCTGCTTCTCGGCTGCCTGGCTGGCATCGCGCTCTACTCGCTCACCTTCATCTGGTTTAACTGGCACGGCGGGGGCGGCTTCATCGGCAACCGCTACTACGTTAACGCCCTCCCCGGCTTCCTCTTCCTGGTGACCCGTATCGCTCCGGCCTGGTTGCCGGCGCTCGGCTACGCCCTAGGAGGACTCTTCCTGGGGGGCATCGTCTTCACGCCGTTCGGCGCCAACGTCGAGTCTCCGACCCTGCAGGCGCACACCCGGAACCTGCCGTTCCAGCTGCTGCCGTTCGAGCGCACGCTGTCGACCCAAATTCCGGGCTACCGCGGACTCCCCAGCGTCGACGGCAGCTACATCTCGGGACGCGCGGATCTCTTCCGCCCGATCGGCGACGCGCTCTGGATCGTCGGCGGTCAGCGCGTGCCGCTCGAGCTCCGCACCGTAGCGCCGCTCGTCCGGCCGGTCTTCGAACTGTCGACCTTCGTGGCTCCCAATCGGGTCGAGATCGAGCTCGGCGGCGTGCGCGCCGCCGTCGATTTCGCCGCCGGTGCGACGAGCGCTGACGTTCGGCGCGTCGTGCTCGCCGAGCCCGCGGGTGAGCGTCGGCTCGAGCCCGACGGCGGCGAGATCGTCGCCTATCTGTTGCGCGTGGCGGCAGCCAATCAGACTTGGCGCACCCAAACGGTGACCTTCCGTGCCAGCAAGAAGGTGCCGCGGCATCGCCAGGCGCTTGCCGAAGGCGTCACTCTCCCCGATTGGGAGGAGTCCGAGCTCAACGCGCTGGTCGGCGTCGCGGTGAGCTATCTCGGCGAGGAGGCGGAGCTCACGGCTGACGTCTTCTCCGCCGATTGGTTGGAGCTGCCGCTCCCGGCGACGCTGCCGGCAGGTCGGATCATCGCTCTGCATTGCCGGTTGCGGAACGCGAGCAGCGCCGTCTGGCGAGCCAGAGGCGCGACCTCGGTGCAGCTCGCCTACCACTGGCTGCGCGAGGACGACACAGTCGCCTCTTGGGAGGGCTTGCGCACGCCGCTGCCGGACGACGTGCCGCCGGGCGGCGAAGTGACGGTCTTGCTCGAGGTCGAAACGCCGCGTGAGCCCGGACGTTATCGCCTGGCGCTCGACCCCGTGCGCGAGCGGATCGCCTGGTTCTCTGAGCGACGGCCCGACCAAGTGCTCAAGCGGAGCGTCGAGATCGTCGCCGCTAACGGGCGCTGAGCCGGGAGATGGAAACAGCGCGCGGTCTGCTGCGCTCCGGCACCGCCGCCATGGCGGTGCAGTTGGTTCGCATCGTCGCCCTCCAGGCCACGCACATCTACGTCCGCCGCCTGATACCTCCCGACGAGATCGCGGTCTGGTACTGGCTCGAACCGCTCTTCCTGCTGCTCGCCACGCTGCGCGATCTCGGCGTGCCCAGCCACGTCGTCCGGCTGCGACCGATGCCGATCGGCACCCTACTGCGCGTCGAGCTCGGCTGGGGAGCGGCGCTCGGCGCCGTGGTCTTCACCGCCGCGCCGGCGTTCGCCCTCGCCCTGCGCGACTCCCCGCCCACGATCGTCGCTGCGATCCGCGTCCTGATCGTCTACCTGCTGCTCGAGGGCGCCGCCGCGGTCGCGCTCACCTGGTTCGAAGGCACACTCGCGATCGAGCGCACGTTGCCGGCGGAGATCGCGCGCACGGCGACCTACTGCACAGTCCTGGTCGCTGCGACAGTCCACGGTCTCGGATTCTGGTCGTTCGTCGTCGCGCAGATCGCCGCCCAGGCGATCTATGCCTGCGAGCTCTGGCGCCGCACGAAGGGCGAAATGAATCTCCACCACGAGCCCGGATCCACTCCGCGCGTGGTGCGCGAGAGCCTGCCGGTGGGGACGGTCTGGCTGCTCGCCATGGCCGTCACCTACGTCGACTACTTCATTGTCGGCCGACTCTTCACGGACGAGGTCCTCGGCCTCTACGGCACAGGATACCTGCTCGCCTTTTTGGTGACGCGCATCCTGCAGCAGCCGTTCGGAAGGAGCCTTTATCCGGCGCTGGTCGCATTCGGGGAGAAGTCGCCCCAGCAGTTCCGAGCCTACCGGCTGGCTACCGTTCTCTTCTTGGCGATCGAGGTTCCGGCGGCGCTCTTCCTGGCCATCAACGCGGAGCTCGTCGTTCTGCTACTCGCAGGCGAGCGCTACCTGGGCGCCGCGCCCTACCTCGCGCTGCTCGCCTTCGCGCCCATCGTCGACCCACTCGGGCGCTTCGGCGGCGAGCTACTGATGGCGCGCCATCTCGATTGGGCACGCAACCTGGCGCTCGGGCTGCAGCTCACCGCGCTCGTCTGCGGCGGGATCGCGCTCTCGCTGGCGATGGAGTCGCCGCTCGGCATGGCCTGGGCGAACTTCGCGCCGCTCGGCTCGATCGTGGTGCTCGCGACGCTGGCGAGGGGAGCCGATCGCGGCGAGCTCGGCTGGCTCGGGCGCCAGCTGGCCGAGGTCTATCTTGTACCGCTGCTCCCATTCGCGCTCGCCTGGGCAATCGCCGGCAACCGCCCGTGGCTGCGGCTGGCAACGACCTCGGTGGCCGCGCTCGCCGCGCTCGGCTGGAGCTGGCACCGGCACCGCGACGAGTTTGGCAGTTTCTTTCGTCGCGACGCCGTGACCTGAGAGTCGATCAGCTTGCCGAGCCGCGCAGCGCGTCGATCGTGCGCGTGAGACCATCCTCGAGCGCCACGCGCGGGCGCCAGCCGATGGCGCGATAGGTCGCTTCCGGGTCGGCGCGGCGGACGCGCTCGAGCATGCGGTCGGCGAGCGCGCCGATCTCGGGTGCTGGCGCTCCGGTCAGGCGGCAGATCGCCTCCGCGACCTCGCGCACCGTGGCGAGATCGCCGGTGCCCAGGTCGAGGGTCGAGCCTTCGATCCCCGGCGTCTCATCGAGCGCGATCAGGCCCTCGACCGCGTCATCGACGTAGATCCAGTCGATCGCGCGCTCGCCAGAAGAGATCTTCGGCGCTTCGCCGGCCAGCGCCGCGAGGATTGTCGCCGGTACCAGCTTGGTCCGGTCGCGCTGGCCCGGACCGTAGACCATGAAGATCCGCGCGGTAACCACGGGCACGCGGTAGAGGGCGTGGAAAAGCCGCGCATAGAGCGAGGCCGCGCCCTTAGCCGCCGAGTAGGGCGAGGACGGTGGCTCGTCTCCTTCCGGCTCCTCCATCGATCCGGCAAGCACGATCCGCTCGACGTCGCGCTCGGCGCAGGCAGTCAGCAGATAGACCGTCGAGAGCAGGTTCGCGCTCAGCGCCTCGGAGACCAGCGTGAGGTCGCGCCGACCGGCCACCACGCTCGCGAGGTGAAAGATCCGCTGCGGGCGGACATCGTCGACCAGCGCGTGCACCGCAACCTCGTCGGCAAGGTCGACCGCGTGCCAACGCAGATTGGAGCGCTGGTCGGCAGGCGGCCGCCGCGAAACCGCGTGCACTACCGCGCCCGAGGTCAAGAGGCGGGCGACCAATGGCGAACCGAGAAAACCCGAGGCGCCGGTGACGAGAACGGTTTCGTCGCGCACGGCCGCGTCAGCCTATCCCACCAGTACGGCACCGAGCGCGTGTGATACCTTGCCCTCCCGCATGTCGACGCTTTATGTCGTCCCGCGCGCGCGGCGCGCGCTTGCGCGGCTGGTGCGGCGGCTCGCCGGCATCGAACGACGGCTGATCTCCCTACCGGCCGCGCCCGGCGAACCGATCGGCCGTGTCCTGCTCTCCTACGTCGTCGATCCGTTCCTCGCCGCCGGCGAGGCCGCGGTCTCCTACGCACACACCCAAGACTGGGAGTGCTGGGCGATCGCCAAGAGCTGGCGCGAGCTGGGCTTCGCCGTTGACGTGATCCACTGGACGAATTCGACCTTCGTGCCGAAGGCTACCTACGACGTCCTCATCGATCCGCGACGAAATCTCGAGCGGCTGGCGGCGCTCCTGCCGGAAGCGACGATCAAGATTTTTCATGCTGAGACCGCGCACTGGCGGGTCAACGACGAGGCTCAGCGGCAGCGCCTCGACGAGCTCCGCCGCCGCCGCGGCATCCGCCTCCAGCGCACGCGGCTGGTCGGCGCCAACCGCGGAATCGAGGTCGCCGACTGCGCCGTGGTGCTCGGCAACGAATGGACTCTCGCGACCTACAGCGCCTTCGGCAAGCCGCTCTGCCGCGTGCCGCTCTCCAACCCGCTGCTCTACCCGTGGCCCGAGGCGAAGGATTTCGACGCCTGTCGGAACCGCTTTCTCTGGTTCGGCGGCGTCGGCTTCGTGCACAAGGGGCTCGACCTCGTGCTCGACGCCTTCGCCGGCGCCGACGAGCTCGAGCTCGAAGTGGCGGCACCGCTCGACCGCGAGCCGGAGTTCGCGGCCGCTTACCAGCGCGAGCTCTTCCGCACTCCGAACATTCGAGCCCTGGGCTGGCTCGACGTCGCGGCGCAGCGCTTCGTCGACGTCGCCGACCGGGTGGTCGGCGCGGTCTATCCGTCCTGCTCCGAGGGAGGAGGCGGCAGCCTGATCACGACGATGCACGCCGGTCTGGTGCCGCTGGCGACGCGCGAGGCGAGCGTCGACGTCGACCCCAGCTACGGTGTCCTCTTGACCGACGCGCGCGTCGAAACCGTGCGCGCCAGCTGCCGAGCCCTCGCCCAGCGCCCGGCCGAAGAGCTGCGCGCTACGGCAGCCGCAGCCTGGCGCCGAGCGCGCGCCGCGCATACCCGCGAAACGTTCGCGGCGCGCTACCGCCAAGCGGTGCTCGAGATCTTGGCGCGCTTCCGGCCCGAGCTCGCGGAGCGTTGTCGGTCATGACTTCGCCGAACGGTCGGCTGCAGTTGATCGTCCTCTCTCCGCATCTCGACGACGCCGTGCTCTCCTGCGGCGGACGAATCGCAGCGACCACCGCCGCCGGCGGCGGCGTCCTCGTCGTCACGCTCTTCGCCGGCGACGAGCCGGCCGAAGGACTGAGTCGCGAGGGGGCGAGCTCGCTAGCGAGCGACCTGCGTCGAATCTGGAAGCTGCCGGCGGGCGAGGTCGTCGCCGCCCGCCGCCGCGAGGACGAGGAGGCCTGTCGCCGGCTTGGCGCCGAAGCCGAGCAGTGGCTGCTGCCGGAGGCGATCTACCGCCGCTCGTCCACCGGCGAGCCGCTTTACCCGACGCTGCCGACGCTCTTCGCCAGCCCGGCGCACGAAGAAGAGAGGACTGTCGGCGAGCTGGCGCGACGCATCGGCGAGCTGCCGGTCTGCGAGCTCCTGCTGGCACCGCTCGGTGTCGGTAGCCACGTCGATCATCTCGTCGCCCGCCGCGCAAGCGAGCGTAGCGGGCGCACGTGCGCCTTCTACGAAGAGTTCCCCTACTCGGAGTGGAAGTGGTTCGCGCTGCGTCGAGCGCTGGAGGGAGACCGCGAGATGCGCTCCGAAACAGTGGCGCTCTCTCCCGAGCTCTTGGAGCAGAAGCAGGGCGCGATCCTCGCTTACGCCTCCCAGGTTCCCGCACTCTTCCGTAGCGAAGGGAGGCTGCTCCGCCAG
>CAZPYU010000222.1:0-9883 GCA_964590905.1 uncultured Thermoanaerobaculia bacterium | reverse complement strand
CGGCGGTCGGGCTGACTCGAGGAGCTGCTCAGCGCGTGATCTCGTTCGCGGCGCTCCTCCTCGGAAGCGCGGCCCTGGCCGCAACTCGCTCGCTCGCAACCTATCTCGGCGCGGTTGC
Organism: uncultured Thermoanaerobaculia bacterium; assembly: GCA_964590905.1. GTDB lineage: Bacteria > Acidobacteriota > Thermoanaerobaculia > Multivoradales > JAGPDF01 > JACTMI01. The sequence continues at coordinate 9,765 of CAZPYU010000222.1, read as the reverse complement.
CATCCTACTTGTCGCGGGCGTCCGATTCGAACGCCTGGGTCGGCTGACCCTGGGAGCGGCCTTGCTGGTGGTCGGCCTCGCACTTCCGCGCCTGACGTCGATCGCGGGTTTCGACGCTACGCCGACGGCTGGCAGCCGGGTCGCGGCCGAAGCGGCGCTACGCGGAGCCGCGGAGAGACCTCTCCTCGGCTGGGGACCCGGCACGGCAGCCTGGACGCTCGCGGTCTTCGCTCGGCCCCACCCCGGAGTGAGCTCAGCTGGCGAGCTGATCGGGGCAGCCTATTCGGCGCCGCTCAGGATTCTCTACGAGATCGGCTGGCTCGGCCTCCTCGCGGTGGCTGCAGTTGTTGCGCTCTTTTCACGGGCTCGCTATCGCGACCGTGCCCTTGCTATCGATTCGCCACTTCAGTTCGCCGGCTGTGCCGCCGTTCTCGGTACCCTGGTCGCCGACGCGGGCGGCTCCTGGCTACCGCTCCCCGTTCTCGGCGTGGCGCTGGCGGCGGCGGCTGGCGCTGCCCTGGCAGGCAGCGAGCGGCTCGAGGTGCGGCGGCGAGGAGTTGGAGCTTGGCTGGTCGCGCTCTACGCAGTTGCGGCCGCCGTCGTGCTCGCTCCGCGAGCGCTCGCCGCACGGGACTATCAGGCGGCGCAGGCCGCCGTGGATCCGCTCGTGCGGGTCGAACGGCTGGAAGGTGCGCTGGCCCGTGACGGCGAATTGCCGCTCTACGCGGCGCAGCGCGCGCGGTTTGGAAAGGAAGCGCAGGCGGAGCGGGCTCGCCGTGCGTTTCGCGTCGCGCGCGACGCGCGCGGTGTGGCGCGGCTCTGGCTCCGCGCCGGCTCGCTGGCGCTCGACGCGGGCGACGCGTCGCTCGCCCGAGCTTCGTTCCGACTTGCCATGGCGCTCGATCCGCTCTCGGGCACTGCGCCCTTTCTCCATTTCGTCGCCTCGAGCGGCCAGGAGGTCGACTGCGCCGCGCGGGCACTGCTCGCCGATCCGCGGCTCGCCTCGGCGAGCTTCTGGCGCGCCGCGCCGGATGCGCTCCGGAGCACGTTGCGTCGGATCGTCGACTGGCAGGGGGTCGACCCCGCATGGCTTCGCGAGCTCGTAGGTCAGGTCGAGAGGGCTTGGCCTTACAGCGGACCGGAGACCGAGCTCGTCGTCCGCGTCGACGAGGTGGCGTTCGTTTCGGAATCGCTGCAGCTCTTCCGGAGGGCGCCGTGGGTCGACGATCTGGTCCGAATCCGCGTCGACCAGAAGGCCTTGCTCTCGATCCGGGTCGGCTCCGCGGCGTCGCTCTCGACTTCCTCGCCGGCGGCGTTTCCGCCTGGGAGCTGCGCTCCCGATCCGGCCGAATTCAGTCGAGCGAGCGACTGAACGCAGCCTCGATGCGGCGCAAGCCCTCCTGGGCCTCGCTCGAGGAGAGCACCAGCGGCGGGCGCAGGCGAAGCGTGCGCTCACCGGAAGCGAGTCCGATCACGTCGAGATCGATCATCGCGGCTAGCGCGCGGTCGCGCACCGCGCTGCTCGCCAGGTCGACGGCGAGGAAGAATCCGCGGCCGCGAGCGTTGGACACCGGTCCAGCGAAGCGCCGCGCGAGCCCTTCGAGGCCGGCAAGCAGCTCCGCGCCGACGCGCCGCACGTTAGCGAGCAGCCCCTCCTCCTCGATCGTCTCGATGATGCGCTGCGAACGGACCATGTCGACAAGATTGCCGCCCCAGGTCGAGTTGATCCGGCTCGACACCTTGAAGACCGAATCGACTTCGTCGACTCGGGGTCCAGCGGCTATTCCGCAGACCTGGGTCTTCTTAGCGAAGGCGAAGACGTCGGGCTCGACGCCGAGCTGCTCGAAAGCCCACCAGCTCCCCGTCGTACCGAAGCCGGTCTGGACTTCGTCGAAAATGAGCAGGAATTCGTGCTCGTCGGCGAGCTCGCGCAGTCGGCGGAGAAACTGGGGCCGGAAGTGGTTGTCTCCGCCCTCGCCCTGGATCGGTTCGATGATGAGTGCGGCGATGTCGTGGCGGTTCTCCGCCACCGCAGCCTCGATCTCCGCTACGGCGTGCGCTTCGAGCTGTTCGACCTCCGCGATCACCTCGCTGTCGAGCGGGAAGCGCAGCTTTGGATTGACGATCCGCGGCCAGGAGAACTTCGGGAAGTACTGCGTCTTGCGCGGATCGGCGGTATTGGTCAGCGACAGGGTGTAGCCGCTGCGGCCGTGGAACGCCTCGCGAAAGTGGATGACTTGGGACCCGAGCTCGCCGCGCCCCGCGGCGAGGTTCTTGCGCACTTTCCAGTCGAACGCGGTCTTGAGCGCGTTTTCGACCGCCGCGGCGCCCCCTTCGATGAAGAACAGGCGACTGCGAAACGGCTCCGGCACCGTACTAGCGAAGGCGGCGACGAACTCGGCGTAGAGCGTCGTGTAGACGTCCGAGTTCGCGGGCTTGGCGACGCAGGCCGGGAGGATCCGCTGGCCGAACTCCTCGCTCGCGAGGCGCGGGTGGTTGTAGCCGAGCGGGCAGCTCGAGAAGTGGCTGTAGAGATCGAGCAGATCCCGACCGCGCGCGCCGTCGTGGAACCAGATTCCCCGACTGCGCTCCAGGTCCTGCACGTGTCGGTAGCCGTCGACGAGTAGGTGCCGCGAGAGGAGCTCCCGCACCTCGGACGGCGCAACGGTCGCTGTGCCCCCAGCCGTATTGGGGGATGGAGTCAGTGCTGGTGTCGGCATGACGATTCTCGCGGCTGGGAGGTCGACTGCCCTCCCGGGGAAAGTTCGTGGAGCTTCGGTCTGGGGAGAGCGACGGGCGATGTCCCGCCGGCGCAGACTCTATCAGCGCTTGTCGGAGAGGGGCAATGCCGGCGAGCTCGCTGGGGGAGAAGAGTGCGGAGTGAAGCTCCGGATCTGATCTCGGCCCGACTCCTTGGCCTGGTACATCGCCGCGTCGGCGCTGCGCAATAGCCTGGACTTGAGATCGACCGACGTGCGATTCGAGTCGCGCACGCCCTCGAGGGTAGCGATGCCGATCGAGCAGGTGATTCCCGTCAGTGCCAATCGGCCGGAGAAGATGTCGCCTCCGCCGCGACAGAAGACGGCGTTGGCGACGTCGCGTCGGATCTGATCGGCGAGGGCGAAACTGCCCATCTCGTCGAGCCCCGGAACGGCGAGCACGAATTCATCGCCACCATAGCGGGCGACGACGGCATCGGAGCGTTCGAAGCGCCCTCTCAAGAGCTCTCCGACATCGCGCAGGACCTGACTTCCGGCGAGATGCCCGTGGGTGTCGTTGACGAGCTTGAAGTAGTCGAGATCGAGAAAAAAGACCGCCAGATGTCGGCTCTGGCGCAGGCAGTCCTCGATCGCCTGGTCGAGCGCGGAGTGGAGGAAGCGGTCGTTGAAGAGGCCGGTCAGGTTGTCGCGCTTGGCGATCTCCTGGGCGAAGCGCCCGTCCAGGACGTTCTGGATGGCGATCGAGATGTAGCCCGCAAAGATCTGGAGGAGGTCGCGATCGTTGGCGCCGTAGCCACTCTCCCCCTGCCGGTTGACCAGCTCGAGCACACCGCAGACCTCCGCTCCGATCCGGATCGGAATTGCGACCAGCGAGCGGGTGGAGTAGGCCGTTTCGCGGTCGATCTGGGCGTCGAAGTGGGGGTCGGTAGTGGCATCGGTGGTGAAGTAGGCGCGTCCGCTCTGATAGACGAGGCCGGCGATGCCCCGATTCGAGGGCAGCGTCTGGCCGACCAGTGCGTCGGCGCTCTCGCCGAACGCCGCCAGGAAGGTCAGGTGGTTCTGGCCGCGATCGGGCCGCTTGAAGCGCGGATCGTCGAGCAGGATCGATCCGGCCTCGGAGGGTACGAATTCGTTCGCCTTACGGAGGACCTCCACCAGGTTCTCGGCGAGGTCCATCTCGAGCGGAAACTTGAGTGGAGTGGCGCGGCGGCGCTCGAGGAATCGCTCGAGCGAGGTGGGGTCGAGGCTCTTGACGTCCAGCATCGGGGCGCCGGTCGATTCGGCAGATCGTCCGTTGGAACGATATACCAGAAGGCGGCCAGCCGGCTCGGCGCGTTGGGTCAGCGCAGCCGGCGGAGCAGCGCCCGCGAGCGGGCGACGAGATCGGCGCGGAGCGCCTCGACGTCGGAGAGCTCCGGAGCGTAGGCGAGCAGGTGGAGCTCCTCGAAGAGCGTGGTGAGGTCGCGGGCGACGCGGTCGCCGACTCCCGCGGCTGAGAGCCGAGGGAGCCACTGAGCGACCGGAACCGACCGCGGCAGCGCCCAGCGCTCGGCGAGAAAGCGGTGCCAAGCCTCTTCGACAGCCGTGGCCGCGGCGCGCGGCGAGGGGTCGAGCTCAGCCGCCCCTAGGGCGACGCGTAACGCCCCCTCGACTCCGCTGCGACGTCGACGCCAGAGAGCGAAGGTCAGGACCAGCCCCGACAGCGCGGCAGCTGCCGTGCCGCCCAGAGCTAGAGAGCGCAGCGACAGCGAGCCCACAGTCGCGGACGCGCCCTCGAGTGCCGACGGCGAGTTCGCGGTGTAGGGATCGGAAGTCCGGGGGACCGAGGGGGGTGCAAGCGGCGCGCTGCCGCTGACCGCGAGCGTCAGCTCGGCCGAACGGGCGCGCTGGAACGCTTGACTCGCGGGGTCGAACGCATCGAGCTCGACGGCCGGCAGGCGAAACGTGCCGCCCTGGTCGGCCAGCACTACGTACCGCCATTCGACTGTCGATTCGAGCTCGCCGTCGACGATTCGATCCTCGCTGCTACGGGTCGGCGGAAAGCTGCGCAGACCTGTCGGCATCTCGACTCTGGGCAGCTCGAGCGCTTGCAGGTTTCCCTTGCTCGTGGCGCGAACGGTGAAGGTCGTCGCCTGGCCGAGAGCGAGCTGCGCGCTGTCCAGTCGGGCGGCGAGCTGAAGTGGCCCGACGATTCCGGAGAAGCCCGGCGGCGACACGGGGAGCGGGCGGACATCGAGGCGGAGCGGCTCGGTGCGCAGAACGAACGTCTCGCTTCCGGCGAGTGGCCCGAACCAGGCGGCGTCGGCCAACTGGGCCGTCAGCGCGACTTCGAAACCCGGCAGGTCGAACCTGCCTGCCTGCAACGGGAACAGAGCGCGCTCGAGAACCGCCACGCGTCCGTACCGTTCGCTGTCGATCTCGACAAGCACCGGCTTGGGCGATCTGTCCGGCGCGATGTCACGCACCCAGAAGCCGTGAAAATCGGGAAGACCGCGCGGGTCGATCCGCGAGACGTCGGTCTGGGTCTCGAGGAGGAGACGCCAGACGACCTGTTGGCCGACGAAGGCCGTCGACGGCTCGACGGTCGCTCGCACTCTCAGTTTCGGAACGACAGCAGGTGGCCGGCCGCGGCGGCGATCAAAGCGCGAAAACGGGTCGTCGAAGAAGGGGCTTCGCAGCGGATCGACCGCCTCTCTGGGTGGTGCCGACTGGCGCTCCTTCGGAGCCGCCTCGACGACCCGAATCGTCTGATCGGGAAGTTGATGCACCTTCCCCTCGACCTCGACCCTGATCGCGCGCAGCGCCGCCAAACCGTTGGCCAACGGGCGCAGTCGCCAGGTGAGCTGGGTGCTGCTCGAGGTCTTGCCGTTGACCCATGACTGGCTCTGGGAACGATACGGTCCCCCGGCCAGGGCGAGGTTCTCGGGATCGAACTGCGGCTCGACCGCGGGCGAGCCGAACGCGCTCGATTCGACAACGATCGTGAGCGTCGCGAGCTCCTCCCTGCCGATCGGATCTGGCTCGAGCCGGGCCGTGACGCGGATCTCGTCGGCCGCGACCGCCCGCGCAGCCGTGGCGAGTGCAAGGAGCCAGGCGAGCAGAGCGGGTGCTTGCCGGCCGCGCGGGATCACCAGTCGATCTCCACGCTCGGCGCCGCAGCGGCCACTCTGGCGGCCCGCTCCTTCCTCTCCTGCCGCTCGAGATTCTCGACGGCGCGCAGGATCGCCTCCGCCTGCTCGGCGGTCATGTCTGGCAGGTCGCGAAAGCGTGGCGAGCCGTTCGGTTGCCCGGCGGGAGCGCTCTTCGGGGAGCCTTCGGCGGGCGCCGGCGGAGCCTCGCCCGGTTCGGACTCCCCTGGGCTCTTGGGATTCGGCTCGGACGGAACGTCTTCCGCTCCATCTTTGCCCGGGGAGTCTTGCTCCTCCTTTCCCTGTTCCTGTTGCTTCTTCTGCTCTTCTTCCCGCTGCTCTTGCTGCTCTTGCTGGCGTAGCGCGAGCTCGAGGTTGAACTTGGCGTCGGCGTGATCGGGCCGGCGCTTCAGCGCGGCGACCAAGGCGCCGATCGCTCCCTTCGTGTCGCCGGCGCGGAGCCGGGCGTTTCCCAAGTTGTACCAAGCGGAGGTTCCGAGCTCTCCCTCCGTGTTCGTTGCCACGCTCTCCAACAGAGGAGAGGCGCTCGACTCGCCGTTGACCAGCCGGCCGGTGCCGGCGTTGAAGCGAGCGATCGGATCGTCGGGGCGCAGGCGCAGAGCGGTTTCGAGTGCGACGCTCGCGCGCTCGGCCTCACCTTTTTCGAGTGCGGCGATGCCAGTCTCGGTGCGTTCGCGGGCGTTCCAGCTCCACCGGTCGCCGAGCGGCGCCCTACTGTTCGCCGAGTCCTCGGGTCGGCCTCCAGCCTCGTCTGCGACGGTGAGCGCGAGGAAGAGGGCGGAGAGCGGGAGCGATCTCACGCGGTGTCCTCGCCGCTCTGGGTCCGCCAAGGCGAGAGCGCGAGCGTCGCCGCAAGCGCTAGAGCGGCTAGGACGAGGGGCCACTGAAACCGCTCTTCGAGCGTGTCGAGGGTGGTCGACTCGAGTCTGCGGCCACCCATGGCCGCAATTTCGTCGACGATCGGCTGGACGTCGATCGCCGCCGAGTTAGCTTCGAGGTAGATCCCGCTTGTCGCCTCGGTCAGAGCGCGCAGACCGGACCGATCGAGCCGACTGACGACGACCTCGCCGCGCCTGTCGCGCTTGAACTCGCCGCGGCTCTTGGAGAGCGGGATCGGCGCCCCCCGTTCGGTGCCGATGCCTATGGAGTGCACGATCGCTCCGGCCTCGCGCAGCGCTTCGAGGGCGTTCCCGAGCTTCTCGCCGTGAGCTTCGCCGTCCGAAAGGATGACGATGGCGCGATGCTTCTCGTTGGCGGCCGGGAAGAGCGCCAGCGCGCGTTCGAGCGCCGGCGCCAGGCGCGTTCCCGGGAGCGGGAGGCTCCCGGGTTCGAGCCCGTCGAGGAGGAGGTCGATCACAGCGGCGTCGAGGGTCAGCGGCGAGAGCACCTCGCCCTCCCCCTCGGCGGCGACCAGTGCCACGCGATGGCCAGGCAGCGCTCCGACAAGTTGACGCACCAGCGACTGCGCCAGCCAGAAGCGCGACGGCGAGACGTCCGCGGCGGCCATCGAGAGCGACGTGTCGAGCACGAAGACGAGGTCGATGCCGCGTCGGTCGACCTTCTCCGACGCGACTCCCCAGCGCGGCCGGGCGAGTGCCAGGGTCATTCCAAAGAGCGCGAGGGCGATCCAGGTCGCGACCAACCAGGCGGGACGCGGCGCGCCGCCCGAGCGCAGGCGGGGCGCCAGAGCGCGCCCGACCCAGGCCAATTCGGCCTGCGCGCGCCGCGCCAGGAGCGAACGACAGGCCCAGATGGAAAGCGGCACGCCGAAGAGAAGCGGCAAGAGCTCGCGAGCGGCAAAGCTCACGGCTCGACCGTAACGCCGACCGCAGCCAGGCCGAGCGGCAGCACGGTGAGGAGGAGGGCGATCCAGACCAACGGCTGAAACGCCTCGCTGTAGCGGACGTGGCGCTTCACCGCCAGCGGGGTGCGCTCGAGGGTGTCGATCTCGGCGAATACCGCCGCCAAGGTCTCGGGATCGGTGGCCCGAAAGAAGCGACCGTGGGTCCGTTCGGCGATCCGCTGCAGCAGCTCTTCGTCGACTTCGACCTGCATGTCGATTCGGCGCACGATCTCGCGTCCGCTGAACGGATCGCGGAGGCGGATCGGAACCGGCGCGGAGCCACGGGTGCCGACGCCCACCGTGTAGACGCGGAGGCCAAGACCCTCGGCGACTGCGGCGGCCGAGTCGGGGTCGATTTCGCCAGCGTTGTTGACGCCGTCGGTCACCAGCACGACGACTCGAGAGCGTGCGCCGCTTCCGCGCAGCCGGCTCGCCGCGCTGGCGAGCGCCACGCCGATGGCGGTTCCGTCTTGATCGGTCGTCGGCTCGAGCGCCGCGAGTAGCTCGTCGAGCATCTGCCGGTCGTTGGTGAGCGGAGCGCGCGTCAAGGCCGTTCCGGCAAACGTGGTGAGGCCGATCCGGTCGGCGGGGCGCTTGGCCACGAAGTCGCGCACCACGCGCTTGGCGACTTCGAGCCGGTTCTTGGGCGCGAAGTCTTCGGCGGCCATGCTTCCGGAGATGTCGAACGCGATCTGAATGTCGATCCCTTCGCTCGTCGACTCCTCCCATGAGTAGCCGAGCTGTGGACGCGCCAGCGCCGCGGCTACCGCGACGAACGCCAGGAGCCGGAGGTAGAACGGCAGATGGAGCCGCCACGCGGCGCCCTGCACGAGCGGGAGTCGGCTGACCACCAACGCGCCGTGCGCGCCCCGGCGATGGTGACGCAAGACGAAGAACGGCACGGCGACCAAGAGGCCGAGCCAGGCGGGATCCGAGAAGGTGGGGAGCTGGCTCAAGCCGCGCTCTCACCTACCACCGGATGCAGGTGCGTCTCGATCTCGGCGACCAGCGCTCTCGCATCGGAACAGGCGCGGCTCGCCTCGGTGGCCCCGGCCGAGCGGCGCGCGAACTTGATCTGGTCGATGTCGCGCAACAGCCGGATCGCCCTCCGCACGAGCTGCCCGTCGAGCCCCGCTCCGCCGAGCCGGATAGCCAGCTCGCTGGTCGTCGCCTCGACCGCCCGCAGATCGAAGCTGCGGCCGAGGTAGCGCCGCAGGGCGAGCGAGAGCGCTGCCAGCGCTATGTTCGGCTCTAGCCCGGCGAGTCGTGCGAGTGCCGCCTCGAGCTCCGCAGCGGGCGGAAGGTCGGGACGCGCGACGATGGTGCGCCGCCGCCGAGTGAAGGCGAAGACAGCCAGGCAAACGGCCAGGATGGCGAGCAGCGCGGCAGTCCAGTAGAAGCTCGCTGCTGCGGCGATCGGAACAGGAGGCGCCGGCGGTCTCGGCTCGACACCTTCGAGGTCGGCGGGGAGGATGGAGCGCACTTCGAGCGTGACGCTGTCCGATGAGCGCACGACGGTTTCCGGCTCACCGGAGAGCCGTATCTCGATCGCCGGGATCGCGATCGTGCCAGTGCGGTAGGCGGCGACGCGGTAGCTCTGGATCCATTCGTTCCCGCTTGCGGTCGGGCTTCGCGATGCGACCGGTTCTTCGAGCGATTCGAGCTCTGGCGATAGCTCGCTCGCTTCCGGGAAGCGCGGTTCGCGCGCGTCGCCGGACGGCAGCCGAACCGTCACCGAGACGACCACCGGATCGCCCACAGTGACGCTCCTCGGTTCGAGCGCCAGTTCGACGATCGGCTCCTTCGCGGCCGCTGTCGATGCCGAGAGCGCCAACCCCAGCCCCAGCCCCAGCGCCGCAAGTCTGCTCAATGGACTCGCCTCCGTTGGCGGCGGGCGAAGAAGGCGATCAGCTCAGGCAGGTAGGGGCGATCCGTGGCGAGCTCGAGGCGATCGACGCCGAGTCGCTCTAACAGTTCGCGGAGGCGGCGCCGCTCGGTCGCGACGCGCTGTCGTTCGATCGTCGCGGCACGCCGCCCGTCGACGAGCGCGACC
>CAZPYU010000221.1:0-37759 GCA_964590905.1 uncultured Thermoanaerobaculia bacterium | reverse complement strand
TGGTAGCTCGCGGCATCGACAAGCTTCCGCCCCTCTACTTCGCGCCGCTCGTACTCCCCCGCCGGCAGGAACCAGGTGGCGATCGCCGCGGCGATCACTAGTCCAAAGAGGAGCGCCCAGGGGTGCGGAACGCGCACGCTCAGCCCGGCGCGTGAACGCAGAAATCGACGGCGATCAGGGCGTAGAGCAGCGCGGCGGCCTCGATCTCCGCGCTAGGGACGGACTCCCGCGGCGAATGCGCGAGCGCGAGGTCGCCCGGTCCGAGCACGACGGTCGGGATCTGCGCGTAGCGCGACAACAGCGCGCCGTCGGTCCAGGCTGGAAAGGCGGTCGGAAGCGGCGACTCACCGTGGATCTGAGCCAGCGCGTGGGCAGCGGAGCGGGCGATCGGCTGGTCGGCGTCGGTGGCAAGGGCCACGTGCTCGAGCGTCGCCATCCCACTGTCGACCCGCCCGATCCGGATCGAGAGGCCCGGCATCGCGCTCTCGACCTCTGCGGCGAGCTCGACGAGCTCACCGATCGCGGAGGCGTAGCTCTCCTCCGGCACCGTCCGCCGATCGAGCACCAGAGAACAAGAAGCTGCGACGGTCGACGGCTGATCGCCGCCGCGAACCGTCCCGAAGTTGAGCGTCGGAGCGCCGAGAAGCGGGTGGCGCCGGGCCGCGAGCCGCGGCGCCAGCCGCTCCTCGACGAGCGCCACGAAGCGCGCCGCGGCGACGATCGCGTTGATCCCTCTTTCTGGCATGCCGCCGTGCGCGGCGCGCCCGGCGAAAGCGATTTCGATCCACTCGAGCCCCTTGTGACCGAGCGCTAGCCGGTTCTCGGTCGGCTCGCCGATCACCGCACCGTCGGCCTGGAAGCCGCTCGCGATCAGGCGCTCGGCGCCGATCGACTCCATCTCCTCGTCGACGACGGCGGCGAGTGCCAGCTCGCCGGCGGGAAGGAGGTCGCGCAGCGCCACGATCGCCGTCGCCATCGCGGCGACGGCGCCCTTCATGTCGACCGAGCCGCGCCCCCAGAGTCGACCGTCGCAGAGCTCACCGGAGAATCCGGCTCCCGGATCCGAAGCGTTGAGCGGCACGGTATCGGTGTGACCGCAGAGGAGCAGGCGCCGGCCGGCGTTGTCGGCTGCGATCCGAGTCAAGAGATTCGGCCGTCCAGGGGCGACCGCGTCGAGCGCCGCCGCGACGCCGTGCCCCTCCAGCCAGCTCTCGAGCGCGCGCGCTACGGCCTCCTCCTGCCGCTCTAGACCGGGGTGGCTCGGAATGCGCACCAGTTCCGCCGCCAGCGCGACAGGATCGAGCGCCACGATCCGCCGCTCGAGCTCGACCTTGAGATCGTTCATCGGTGCGCGGAGTCTAGCCCGGAGGGACGCCGGTTGCCGTAGGATCGCGCGCCATGTCCACCGAGAATCCGCGCCGGGAGGCTGGGCTGGTCCGCGACCTCGGTGTCTGGGACGGGACGCTCCTCACCGTCGGCAGCGTCGTCGGTACCGGAATCTTCCTGGTCTCGAGCGACATTGCGCGAGTGCTGCCGCACGGCGGGCTCCTGCTCCTGGTCTGGCTCGCCGGCGGTCTGCTGTCGCTCGCCGGCGCGCTGACCTACGCCGAGCTCGGAGCGATGTTCCCGAAGGCGGGCGGGATTTATCACTTTCTCAAGGAGACCTACGGCCTCGGCGCCGGTTTCATGTACGGCTGGGCCTGCTTCCTGGTCATCATGTCGGGCGGCATCGCGGCGATCGCGGTGGGAACCGCCCAGTATCTTGGCTATTTCATTCCATTTTCTTCGCAAGAGAACGTGCTCGCGACCGCGCCGGTCGGAAGTCACACCTGGACTTTTTCCGGTGCGCAGCTCGTCGCCGCCGTCGTCATTCTCATCCTGACGGCGATCAACCACTACGGACTCCGAGGCGGCGCCGCGACCCAGAACCTCCTCACAGCGGTGAAGATCGGCGCCGTCGTCCTCTTCGTCCTCTTCGGCTTCGTGGTGCCCGTGAAGGCCAGCAGCCCGCTCGCCGCTGCTCTCCCGGCGACGGATCTACTCGCTGCATTCGGCGTGGCGATGATCGCGGCGCTCTGGACCTACGACGGTTGGTACGGGCTGACCTTCTCGGCCGGCGAGATGCGCCGACCCGAACGCGACCTGCCACTGGCCCTGATCGGCGGCACCGCGCTCGTGACCCTCCTCTACCTGCTGCTCAACGTGGTCTACCTGCGCGCCCTGCCGGTGGCGGCAATGGCGGGTGAAGCGCGCGTCGCCGAGGCAGCCGCCGGCGCGCTCTTCGGCGGCGGTGGCGCCCGCCTCGTCGCCGCGGTGGTCGCGCTGTCGAGCCTGGGCTGCCTCGCCTCGACGATCCTCTACAGCTCGCGGATCTATCAGCCGATGGCCGAGGACGGAGTCTTCTTCCGCTCGCTGGCGGCGATCCATCCCGTGCACCGCGTGCCAACGCGGAGCTTGTGGGCGCAGTCGATCTGGGCGATCGCGCTGACGCTCTCGGGCACATACAGCCAGCTCTACACCTACGTCGTCTTCGCGGCGATCCTCTTCCACGTCTTCGCCGGCGCGGCGGTCTTCGTGCTCCGCCGCCGTCTTCCCGATCATCCGCGCCCGTACCGCACCTGGGGCTATCCGATCGTCCCACTCCTCTTCCTCGGTGCTTCGGCGCTGCTCCTCGTCAACACCCTTTTCCAGAGCCCGACCGAGTCGATCGCCGGGCTCGCGATCCTCGCCCTCGGGCTGCCGGCCTACGCCTACTGGAGGCGGAGAGGCGCAGCCTGACCGCTACCGGTCAAAATCGCGGTCAGTAGTTCCCACTCAGCGCCAGCGTGATCGCACGCCCCGGCGAGCGATCGGCGGTTTCGTCGGGCGAGCCGGTGTACGAGCGGTTGAAAGCGTTCTGCACCGCGATCCGCAGCTCCAGCTCCTCGACGATCCGCCAGCCGGCACCGAGGTCGACGAGAGAGTAGCCGGGCCGCGGAATCTCGGTCGGCCCCGGATCGCCCTTGTCGTCGCTGATCGCGATCCGTCCGTAGACGAAGCCGCGCGCCTCCGCGTAGCGCGCCCCCACGAACAGGCTCGGCGCCGGGCCGTCGTCGAGCGCCCCGCCGCCGTCACCGCGCGAGCGCGACAGAGCCGCTCCGGTTTCGAGCGACCAGCGCTCGCCGAGCCGGGACTGCATCTCGAGCTCGACGCCTTGGAATGTCGCGCCGCCGCGGTTGCGAAAGACGAAGTCGTCGCCGACGCGGAGGCGCTCGATCAGCTCGTCGATCTCGTAGTGGTAGGCGAAGAGCGCCAGCGTTCCGCCCTCGAAAAGACGTCGGATCGACCCGTCGAGCTGCCGGCTACTCTCGGGATCGAGAGCTGGATTGCCGGTCACGAAGCCGCGCCCGGACGGCCCCCGGAAGTAGCGGTCCGAGAGCGTCGGCGCCCGAAAGCCGCGTGCCAGCTGCACCGTCGACGACCAGGAGGGGGTCGGCGCGAAGGTCAGCGCGAGATTGCCCGACAGGGCGGTCGCGACCTCGGAGCGATCGCCGAAGAAACCGCCACGATTGCGCGCCTCGACGCGATCGGCGCGCACTCCGAGCCCGAGAGTCCAGCGCTCCGCAGCGGCACGCGACCAACTGACGAACATCCCGGACGAGCGCTGCCGAGCGTCCTCGATCGCCAACTCGGCCCTCGTCGCGACGATGGCGACTCCGTCGGCGGCGAAGTCGGCGCGGCCGACCCGGCTCTCGAGATCGAACCTCGAGTGGAGATCGAGACCGAGCTTCAGAGCGCCGCCGGCAAGCTGGCGGCCGGCCACGCCGCGCAACTGCGCGTCGCGGGCTCGGGTGTCCGAACTATCGATCCGCCGGGAGGCGTCTGCTGTCGCTGCACGGTCGCGGTCGAGCTCGATCCGATAGCGGCCGGCGAACAGCGTCGCCTCGAGCGAGTCCCACTCTCCGAGCCGAGAGCCGAGCCAAGAGAGCACCAGCCGCTCGGAGCTCTCGCTCGGATAGAACGCTCGCACCGCGCGCGAATCGATCGCCGGCTTGCCGAGATCGCGCACGCGATCGAGCTGCAAGCTGGCGCGCAGCCGTCCGTGAGTGGAAGGAAGCACGTAGCGCAGCGCGCCGCCGCGCGCCGCGAACGACGAGTTGAAGATCTCCTCGCTTCCTCCCGCCTCGCTGTTCTCGGCATCGGTGACGTGGGCCTCGACGAGAAGAGCGCCAGCTCCCACTGCCGACGAGCCCGCGACGGAGCCGTTCCACTGGCTCTCTCCACCAACCGTGCCGGCGAGCGAGAATCGAAGCATCGAGGTCCCGAGCACCGGATCGCGCGTCACCGCATTCAGAACTCCACCCAGCGCATCCGACCCGTAGACGACCGAGCCCGGGCCGCGCACGATCTCGAGCGCGGCCAGCGACGCCGGATCGACGAAGGTAGCGGACGGGCCCGCCCGCCTCTCCGCCGAGACTCGTGCGCCGTCCACCAGGACGAGGGTCCGTCCGCGCGCCAGACCGCGGAGAACGGGCACGCTGTCCGCACCCTCCCCGAGCTTCGACGCGCCCGCCACCGAGTCGAGCGCGTCTACCAGGCGCTGCGCGGGGCGCTGCTCCAAAGCCTCGGCCGAGACGACCGTCGCGGCGTTGGCCGGCAGCAGATCGAGCCCCGGCGCGATTCCAGACACCACCGTCAAGCTGTCGCGTACGATCTCCGGAAGTCGGATTTCGAAAGTCTCTGCTCCGATCCGTTCGATCTCGATCGGCAGCGAGAGCTCGCCGTTCGGACCGGTTGCGACGACGCGAAACGGCGGCACTGGGGCCGGATCGATCCGAAACAGACCGTTCGCATCGCACGGCACCGCCACGGCTCCGCCGACGACCGCGACGACGTAGCCCGCCGCGGGCCGACCGTCGGCGAGCAGCAGGCGGCCGGCGAGGATCTCGACGCTGCCACGAGCCGCCGCGGCGGTCGCCATCGCCGCCAACCCGAGGAGGCGAAGGAGCTGCGTCACGCGATACTTACGAAGGCGCGGCCGACCGGTTTCCGGATCTGAATCGTTGCACTCGAGCTCACGATTCTCGCGACTCGGTAGCCATGTGCGGGTAAGCCACGGTGGTCGGCGGGACGAAACTCTCCTTGATCGAGCGCGCGTTCACCCAGCGCACCAAGTTCCAGAGCGAACCCGCCTTGTCGTTGGTGCCCGAGGCACGCGCGCCGCCGAACGGCTGCTGCCCGACGACCGCACCAGTCGGTTTGTCGTTGATGTAGAAGTTGCCGGCGGCGTGGCGCAGCGCCCGCGTCAAACGCACGATCTCGCGACGATCCTGGGCGAAGATCGCGCCGGTGAGAGCGTACGGGCTGGTGGTGTCGCAGAGCTCGACTGTCTCGTCGAGCCGCGCATCGTCGTAAACATAAATCGTTAGCACCGGCGCGAAGATCTCCTCGACCATCAGCTTGAACTTGGGGTCGTCGGTTCGCACCACCGTCGGCGCGACGAAGTAGCCCGTCGACTTGTCGCCGCTGCCGCCGCAGACGATCTCGGCGGCGCTCGAATTGCGCGCGTAGTCGACGTAGCCCATCGTCTTGTCGAACGACGCCTCGTCGATCACCGCACAGAGGAAGTTGCGAAAGTCGGTAGGAGGCCCCTGCCTCAGCGCCGAGAGCTCGGCGCGCACTCCTTCCTCGACCCCCTTCCAGAGCGACTTCGGAACGTAGGCGCGCGAAGCCGCCGAACACTTTTGCCCCTGATACTCGAAGGCGCCACGCACCAGCGCCACGACCAGCGCCCGCGCGTCTGCCGAGGGGTGCGCGAAGACAAAGTCCTTGCCACCGGTCTCGCCGACGATGCGCGGATAGCCCTTGTAACGCGGCAAGTTGCCGGCGATCGTCGACCACATCCCTCGAAACGTGTCGGTCGAGCCGGTGAAATGGAGACCGGCAAATTCAGGGCTGCCGAAGACCGGATCCCCGACCGCCGCGCCGCGCCCGGGGACGAAGTTGACAACGCCCGGCGGTAGGCCGGCGGCCTCGAGAACCTTCAGCAGGTAGTAGTTCGAGAGGATCGAAGTCGACGCCGGCTTCCAGAGCACGGTGTTGCCCATCAGCGCCGGCGCCGTGGGCAAGTTGCCGCCGATCGAGGTGAAGTTGAACGGCGTGACCGCAAAGACGAACCCTTCGAGCGCGCGGTACTCGAGTTGATCCCAGAGGCCGCGGACCGACATCGGCTGGTCGGCGTAGAGCTGCTGCGCGAAGTACGGATTGAAGCGCCAAAAGTCGATCATCTCGGCGGCGGCGTCGATCTCCGCCTGCACGACGGACTTCGACTGGCCGAGCATTGTCGCGGCGTTGACGGTGTCGCGCCACGGACCGGCCAAGAGGTCGGCGGCCTTGAGGAAGACCGCCGCCCGCGCCTCCCACGGCAGCTCGCTCCAGTCGCGCCAGGCGGCGCGCGCCGCAGCGATCGCCTGCTCGATCTCGGCCAGACCCGCCTGATGGGCCTCCGCGAGCAGATGGCCATGATCGTGCGGGCAGACCTGGCGGATCAGCTTACCGGTGCGCACCTCGCGTCCTCCGATGACCAACGGGATCTCGATCCGTTCGTCGAGCATCGTCGCCAGGCGCCGCTCGAGCGACCGCCGCTCCGCTGAACCGGGAGCGTAGGCAAGCGGCGGCTCGTTGACCGGAGCCGGAACGCGGACGATTCCTTGCAACATGCGGTCTCTCCTGGCGAGCTCGGAATCAGACCTCGACCAACCGGCGGATAGCCGTCACCCGCTCAGCCGGCACCACGGTGCGACGGTGGAGCGGGAAGACTCCGAACTGTCGCGCCCGTTCGAGCCAGATCGCACGCGACTCGGGCGACTCGCTCTCGCGATGCACAGCGGCGTCTTTCAGAATCACACCCTCGACGACGATGTCGTCGCAACGTCCGATCCAGAGCTCGGAGCCGTCGGTCTCTACGACCACCGTGATGCCGTGCAGCTCGTGCCTCTCTCGGTGAGCCGCGAAGGTGCGCTGCACGGTCTCAGATGCTCCTAGACCGCGACCGCGCAGTGCTCGGCGAAGGCGGCGTGCAGGTCGGTGGCCACGTCGAGCGCGTCGCGCCCCTCGATCTTGTGACGCGGCAGGAACCAGACCAGCTCGCCCTCCTTGAAGAGGGCCATGGACGGCGAGGAGGGCGGGATGTCGGCGAAGAGGCTGCGCGCCTTGGCGGTGGCTTCGAGGTCTTGCCCGGCAAAGACTGTCATCAGCCGATCGGGCCGTGGTCCGCTCTGGAGAGCCAGGCGGACGCCCGGCCGCGCCATGCCCGCCGCACATCCGCAGACCGAGTTGACGACCAGGAGCGCCGTGCCCGCCGCCCCTCGGAGCTGGCGATCGACCTCCTCGGCGGTACGAAGCTCTTCGAATCCTGCGGCGAGAAGCTCCTCGCGCATCGGGCGAACCATCAGGGGACTGTAGGGCATGGGGAAGCTCTCCTCGGAAACCTCGAGCTGCGGTGAACCTGCCGCGAGCCGACAGGCCCATCCTAGCAACGTCTGCTTCGTCGGCCTACCGCTTGAGCTCGATCAGGATCGGCGCCAGGGTGGTGCGCACGCGATCGGGATCGAGAAACTGCACGCCCATGCCGTTCGGGTTGCCCGACGGGGCCTCACCGGGCTTGGTGTCGAATCGGTGCACCACGCGCGCCTCGAAACAGAGCGGATGCGGCGTCGAGATCGGCGGGCGCAGCTCGATGGTGACGATGTCGTGCAGCGGCGCGGGCTCGGCGGTGGTCACGAAGAGACCGCCGGCGGCGATATCGCGATGGTAGACGGAGAGGAACGACGAGCGGTCGACGAACTCCACCGGAACGACGCGCGCCGGCCGAGGAGGCAGGGGGGTAGCTCCGGTGATCGGCTTGACCGTTGGCGGTAGCACGGTCGGACTCGGAGCCTCGGAGCTCGTTTTACCCCGCTCCGGCTCGGGGCTCTCCTGTCGCGGGGTTACCTGAAAGGAGCCGGTCTTGGGCCGACCCGCGCCCAGCAGCTCGGCGATCATCTCGCCGGCCGAAAGAAAACGGACCCCGACCCCCGGTTGCTCGACGTGGCGCAGGGCGAGCGCCACCCGGTGAACGCGAGCGACCTTGCCTTCGACGATGAAGCCGCGCTCGCGGTCCACGAACTCGAGCCGGACCCGCTCGTCGGGCTCGAGCTGCTGCGACGTCCCGAGAAAGAGCCCGGTCTTGGAGACGTCGATCGAGAATCCGGTGTGGGGCTGCGGATTGCCTCGTCGCCAGAACTTGATCTCCACCCGGCGAGAATGCCGCTCGGCGGTTCGACGGGACATCTTTCGATCTTATCCCGGGATCCTCGGGGCTCGGTCTCAGCGCGAGAAGGCCGCCGGAAAGAGCGGCGTCGGAAGATCCAAGGCTGCGCGAGGCTCCGCCAGATCCGCTCCGTTGTCGCTCGAGAGTTGCAGGTCGAGCATCAGCCGAACGGGATCGATCGCCTCCCAGCTGCCGTCGCTCGCCTTGCGGCGCACCTCGTAGTGCAAGCGCGGCGACGGAGTCCAGCCCGAGTCGCCGATGGTGGCGATCGGATCTCCGGCGCGCACTCTTTGTCCCACTCGGACCAGGATGCCGTCGCAGTGACCGTAGAGCGTGCGATAGCGCTCGCCGTGCGCGACGACCACGATCCGCCCGAGGCGCCACCAGGTGCCTCCCGCGGCGACCGGCGCCTCGCCGACCCAACGCACCTGGCCAGCGGCGGGCGCGACGATCGGGTTGCCCAAGGGCGCCGCGAGATCGAGACCGGAATGCATCTCCTCCTGCCCGGTGACGGGATGGAGCTGCCGGCCGAACCAGGCCATCGGGATCGCCTCGATCGCGCGCACCGGCGAGCGCGCCGGCAGCGTCGCCACCTCCTCCGGGTGCTCGGCCTCCCAACGCGCGAGGCTGGCCACAAGCACACCGCTCGCGGAGAGCGACAGCTCGATCGCCGCCTGCAAGCGGACGCCGTGCAGGACGGCGGCGGCGAAGATCGAATCGGGCGCCGGAGTCGGATCGCCGCGCCGCGGCGGCGCCGTTCTGAGCTCGGGCAGACCGTAGAGGCGGCCGACCCGGCGTACCTGCTCGAGATGACGGCGCGCCTGTTGATCGAGCGCTTCGAAGCGATCGGTGAGGGCGCGTAAGCGGTCGCCCAACTGCGTTCGGCGGGCCAACGTCACTACCATCTCGCGTCGGGAGAGCGACGAAGTGAGCGCCGCCGGCAGCGCGATCGCCGCCGCGACGACCGCGGCGATCAGCCCAGCGACCAGCGCCATACCCGCCGCGAAGCCCATCCGGCCGAGGCGCAGCCGTCGGACGCTCGCCGAGGGCGCGTGCAGCTCGACGACCACCGGAAAGCGTCGTGAGCTCATCAGCTCGCGGCGGAGCCACGGGGCACGAGGCGATCGAGCGTCCGCTCCCCGGCGCCGACCGCTCGCGCCGCCGCGAGCAGGCCGGCATGGACTGCCGGTGAGCCGGCCAAGACGTTGCCGGAGTCGAGCGCTCCGGCGCCGCCGTCGAGATCGGAGAGCAGGCCCCCCGCCTCGGCGATCAGGAGCGACCCCGCGGCGATGTCCCAGGGAGCGAGCCGAAATTCGAAGAAGCCGTCGTAGACGCCCGCTGCGGTGTAAGCGAGATCGAGCGCCGCGGCGCCGCAACGCCGTACCGCGCGCGCAGTTCCGAAAACCGCGCGAAAGAGCTCTAGATAGAGGTCGAGCGCCGCGTGTGCCCGGAACGGAAAGCCGGTGGCCAGGAAGGCGCCGTCCAGCGTCGCGTGGTTGGAGACCCGCATCGGCCGGCCGTTCCAGCTCGCTCCGCCGCCGCGAATCGCGGCGAACTCGTTGCCACCGCACGGGTCGAGCACCAGACCGGCAACGAGTTCGTCGCCGCGGCGGCAGGCGATCGAGATCGCCCAGACCGGTAGTCCGTGCAGGAAGTTGGTGGTGCCGTCGAGCGGGTCAATCACCCACTCGTACTGCGAGCCGCTCGCGGCATGGATCGTCCCCTCTTCCGCGAGGATCCGATGCTCCGGAAAAGCGCCCACAATCGCCGCCACCAGCGCCGCCTCGCTCTCGCGGTCGGCCTGGGTGACGAAGTCGTTTCTCCCCTTGACCCCCACCTCCAGGCGCCCGCTGCGGAAGTAGTCGGTCAGGATCGCGGCACCGGCCCCCCCTGCGACTCGTGCGACCGCAAGAAGCCGCTCCAGATCGACCGGTTCGGAGCTCTCGATCACGGGTTTTGCGCCCGCGTAGGGTGGAGCACGAGGCATTCTCTCAGACGAGTCGGCCGGCATCGGATCTCGAATCTTCGGTCGACCTCCCGGTAGGATGGCTCGCCCGCGCAGTTCGGTCCTCGGAGGTAGCAGCCATGCCCAGCCCAGTCCATCGGATCTTCAACTTCTCGGCTGGACCCGCCGTCTTGCCGGTCGAGGTGCTGGAGGAGGCGCAGCGCGATCTGCTGGCGTTGCCGGGCGTCGGGATGTCGGTGCTCGAGATCAGTCACCGCTCGAACGTGTTCGAGGAGACCTGCTTCGGCGCCGAAGACGACTTCAAACGGTTGGCCAGCCTCTCGTCCGACTACCAGGTTCTCTTCGTCCAGGGCGGCGCCACGCTCCAGTTCTCGATGCTGGCGATGAACCTGCTCCCACCGGACGGCACCGCGGACTATCTGGTCACCGGCGTCTGGGCGGAGAAGGCCGTCGAGGAGGCGAGGCGGATCGGCGCCGTGCACGTCGCCGCGAGCTCGAAGGCGACGAATCACGATCGGATCCCCCCTCAACGCGAGCTCTCGTTCTCAGAGCGGCCCGCCTACGTGCACATGACGTCGAACAACACAATCTTTGGCACCCAGTTCGGCTACGTGCCCGAGGTGCCGGCCGGTGTGCCGCTGGTCAACGACGCCTCGTCCGACATCCTCTGCCGACCGGTCGACTTCTCGAAGTTCGCGCTGACCTACGCCGGGGCGCAGAAGAACCTCTCGATCGCCGGCATGACCGTTCTGGTGATCCGCTCCGAGCTCCTCGAGCGAGCGCCGGCCTCGACGCCGATCTACCTTCGCTACGCGACCCACGCCAAGGAGCGCTCGCTCTACAACACGCCGCCAGTCTTCGCGATCTACCTGCTGCGCCTCGTGCTGCGCCATCTCCTTGCAGCGGGCGGATTGGCCGAAATGGAACGCCGCAACGAGCGTAAGGCGGCGAAGCTGTACGGCGCGATCGACGGCTCGGGCGGCTTCTATCGCGCCCACGCCCAGCTCGGCTCCCGCTCGCTGATGAACATCACCTACCGGCTGCCGAGCGAGGAGCTCGAGAAGCGGTTCGTCGCCGAGGCGACCGCCCAAGGGCTGGACGGCCTCAAGGGGCATCGCCAGGTGGGCGGCATCCGCGCCTCGATTTACAACGCCTTCCCCGCAGCAGGCGTCGATGCGCTGGTCGAATTCATGGCCGAGTTCCAGCGCCGGAACGGCTGAAGCTCAACGCGCGGCCGGTGACGGCCAGCGCGATGCCGCCGAGCACGACGGCGCCGCAGACGACCAGCCGTGGGGTGAGGACTTCGCCGAGGAGCACTACTGCGCCCAACGCGGTCAACGGAACGACGGAGAGCTGGACCACCGCCGCCCTCGTGGCGGTGAGCCCGCGCAGCGCGGCGTACCAGACTGCGTAGCCCAGGCCCGAAGCGACGGCGCCGGAAGCTACCGCTAGTGCCACGCCGGAGGAATCGGCGAAGAGCCCTCCGCCGCGTGCGCCGGTGAGCAGCAACAGAAGGCTCGCCACTGGGAGCGCGCGCGCGAAGTTGCCCGCGTTTTCGGCCAAGGGCCGCACGCTGCGCCGTCCGCGCAGCGTGTAGACCGCCCAGGCGAGTCCAGCGCCGATCATCCACAGAGCACCCAGAACGTCCGGAGCACCGACGCCCTTCAGGTTGAGCGCGATCAGCCCCAGGAAGGCGACCGCCGCTCCCAGCCACTCGCGTGGCCGCGGCCGCTCCCCTGTCCAGATCCCCCAACCGATCAGCCCGGACTGGACGGCTCCGAAGAGGAGGAGCGCGCCAACGCCCGCGCCGATCCGTACGTAGGCGATCGAAAAGAGAACGGCGTAACCCGCCAGCGCCGCGCCCGAGAGCCAACTCCCGGCGCCAACGAAACCGCGCGCCAAGAGCGCCAAGACAACCGCTCCGCTCGCCAGCCGGATGGTGGTGAACGAGATCGCGTCGATCCGCTCGCCGCCCAACGCCGCGCGACAGAGCAGCGAGTTGGCCGCGAAACAGAGCATCGCAACCGACGTCAACACCGCCGTCGAGAATCGAGCGGACACCAACCGCTCAGCTGGGGGCCGACTTCTTGGGCGCGACGAGCCGGTCGTAGGCGACCATCAGCACCGTCGAAAGAACACCGATCGCGCCGACCCAGTACCACATGTACGAGGCGTGCTCGAAGCCCGGACCGGGTACGAACTTCTCGTCGATCGTTTGTCCGACGTAGTGGGCGACGAGCTTGCCGCTCGTCGCGCCGGAGATGAAGGTGCCGATCGCCACCGGCAAGAAGGCGAAGCCCATATAAGTGCCGACCTGCTCTTTCGGCGCCAGGTTCGCCACGTACTCGTAGTAGCGCGGCGCCTGAATGGCTTCGCCGATCGCAAAGATCGCGATCGCGACGACAGTCATCGTCAGGGTCGGAAAGGCGCCCATCACGAACCACGAGGAGCTCGCGAGCACGAATCCGACGATCATCGCGGTGAGCGGCGAGAGTCTCTTGGCGAGCGCCGCCGCCGGCACCGTGACCAGGATGATCGTCCAGGCGTCGACCGTCTCGATGATCTCGAACTTTCCGAAATGCAGCACGTCGCGTACGTAGAACGGCAAGGCGTAGAAGATGTGCCAGAACATCGCCCAGAAGCCCGAGAAGATCACCAGAAAGCTGACGAACTTCGGCTTCCGAAAGACGAGGAGCATGTCGGCGAGAACGCCGGCCATCGTCTTGGCAGGGGCCGCGTCGGCCGGCCGCTCCGGCTCCTTGAAGAAGAGCAGCGTCGCGACGACGAGCGCCAGGCTAGTTAGCGACGACATGACCAGCACGTAGCTGATGCCTCGGCTCTCGCGCACCTGCAACGCCAGGATCGGACCCACGGCGCCGCCCAGGTTCACCAACGTGTAGTAAATCGAATAGCCCAGGCCCTTGGTTTCGGAAGTCGTCGTGCGCGCCACCGTGCCGACGATCGACGGCTTGATGAGCGAACCGCCGATCGCGGTGACCAGCAGCGCCACGATCATGTAGGCCTCGGCGCCGAGGGCATCGACCAGCGGCTTGCCAGCGGGCAGTCCTCCGAGCCCGATCAGGAAGTAGCCGACGCAGAAGATCGAGAAGCAGGCGAGCAGGCTCTTCTTGAAGCCGTAGCGGTCGACCACGGTGCCAGCCAGGATGGGCAGGAAGTAGAGCAGGCCGTTGAAGAGGCTGCCGACGAGCCAACCCGCCTTCTCGGGGCCGAGGCCCACCTGGTCGGCGACGAAGACCGCCAAGATCGCTTTCGAGCCGTAGTAGGCGAAGCGCTCGAACAGCTCGATGACGTTGGCGATCCAGAAGGTGCGGGTGAAGCCGGTGCGCACCTGGGTCAGGAAGCTCTTCGGTGCCGACATCTCTCCTCCTTCGGGCACGTCGCTCGAGCTCAGGCCCGCGCCCGGTCGAGCGGCAGTTTGACCAGCAGCCAGCCGAGCACGCCGAGAGCGACGAGCGAGGTCGCCGCTCCGCCCGGGCCGGCGACCCACGCCAGCTCCTCGACTCCGAAGAGCGAATACGTAAACGACTTGAAGCCGTCGACGACCAATACCAGCATCGCCATCATCACGCCGGTCAGCGACTCGCCGGCGATCAGGCCGGATGCCACCAGCGAGCCGAAGTTGTCGAAGCTCTCCCCCGCAACGCCTCGTCTCGCGGCCAACTTGTCGGCGATCCACTTTAGACAGCCGCCCACGAAGATGGCACCGGTGGTCTCGAACGGCAGATACATGCCGACCGCGATCAACGTCGGCGAGGGCGCCTTCATCAGGATCAGACCGAACGCGAAGAACATGCCGAAGAGGATGAGCCCCCACGGCATCTGGCCGCCCACGATCCCCTGCGCGAGCTGCGCCATGAGGCCAGCCTGCGGCGCCGAGAGCTCGCGATCGCCGATGCCGATGCCGCCCGCCTTGATGTTCGCCTGATGGAGCCAGAGCATCGGGAAGACCAGCACGAACGAGGTCGTGATCGTCGCCACGATCTCGGCGATCTCCATCTTCTTCGGCGTGCCTCCCAGCAGGTGCCCGACCTTGAGATCCTGGATCAGGCTGCCCGAGACGCAGATCGCGCAGCAGACCACCGCCGCGACTCCGAGCACGGCGCCGACGCCGGCCAGACCGGTGACGCCGAAGGTGACCATGAGGAGCGCCGCGAGGATGAGCGCGGAGAGCGTCAACCCTGAGACCGGCTGATTCGAGCCGCCGACCAGCCCGACGAGATAGCCACCTACCGCCGAGAGCAGGAAGCCGAGCAGCAGCATGACGAGCGCCGCGCCGATCGCGGCCATCAGGTTTCCGGTGAAGCGGTTGTAGAGCCAGATCATGGCAAGCGAGAGTGCCGCGATCCCGCCCAGGAGCCAGCGGGCATCGAGGTCCTGTTCGAGCCGCGACGGCGCTTCCAGCCGGCTCCCCTTGTGGAAGGCGCCTCGAAATGCCGAAGCGATCGAGGCGCGCATCCCCCACATCGTCTTGGTAGCGCCGACCAGCATGGCGCCTACGGCGATCGGACGAACGACGTTGTACCAGATCGAGAAGATGAGCTCGCCACTCGGAATCGTGCCGCCTCCGGCGGCGCCGAGCCGCTCCCCCAGAGTGGGGTCGACGAAGAAGGAGAGCGGAATGAAGACCAGCCAGGCGAGCACGCCGCCCGAGAAGTTGATCGCCGAGAGCTCGAAGCCGATGATGTAGCCGACGCCGATCAGGGCCGGCGAGATGGAGGGGGTCGCGAAGCTGATCGCCCCGCGATGCGCCACCTCTCCCAAAGTCGCGCGCGACGAGTCGAAGTGGCGCACCACCGAACTCGGCAGCTCTTTGAAGACGTCGATCGACTCGCGGAAGAGGCGCAAGCCAGCGCTGTCCTTGAAGATCTGTAGCAGGATGCCGACGCCCATGGCGCCGAACACGTACTTGGCACCGCTCTCCCCCGCCTGGCCGGCGCGCACGATGGCGTTGCAGGCTCGACTCTCCGGGAACGGCAGCCCGGCGTCGACCGCCAGCGTGCGCCGCAGGAGGGTGATGAACAGAACGCCCAGGATGCCGCCCACCAGAAGGATCATCGCCGTCTGCCAGTAGTCGAAGGTCGTCCAGAGCCGTTGGCCGTCGACCGAAACGAGCAGAAAGGCCGGGATGGTGAAGATGGCGCCGGCGGCGAGCGCTTCGCCGACAGTGCCGGCGGTGCGCGCGATGTTCTGTTCCAGAACGTTGCCGCGAAAGAACGGCAGGCGGAAAGCGGCCAGCGCCAGGATCGCCGCTGGGAAAGTTGCCGAGACCGTCTGCCCAGCCTTGAGCGCCAAATAGGCGTTGGCGGCGCCCATCACGGCCGCCAGAACAATGCCCAGGAAGAGCGCCTTCCAGGTCAGCTCCGGCAGATTCGCGTCCGCCGCGACGTACGGCTTCTGCTCCTCCCTCATGCGACCGCCTCTCCGAACCAGCGCACCGCTACGAAAAGCCGAGCGATCCTATTACGTCAGGGCGAGAGAGATGGTCGGGGCGAGAGGATTTGAACCTCCGGCCTCACGGTCCCGAACCGTGCGCTCTACCAAGCTGAGCTACGCCCCGGTGGGACGATCTCGTGGTGCGGCGAAACACCGCGTCGGGTTCGCGGTCGCGGACCGGGCTTCCAAGCCGCGGCGCGGGCTACGAGGATACCCTTCGCTCGCGAAGACGGTCAAGGCGAGCGCCGCTCTCTGAGCTAGGATCGCGGCTCATTCTCGCGAGGGCTTCGGGCATGCAATTCGAGACGCTGGCGGGGCTGTTCCAAACCGTCGTGGCGCACGACAAGCCCGACTGTCTGCTGCACAAGGTGGACGGCCGTTATGTGCCGGTGTCGGCGCGCGAGCTGGCGCGCGACGTGCGCTCGCTGGCCGGGACTCTCGACCGCTGGGGGGTCGCACACGGCGATCGCGTCGCGTTGATGGCCGACAACGGGCCGCACTGGGCGACTGTCGATTTCGCCGCGCTGGCGCTCGGCGCCGCCTCCGTTCCGGTCTACTCGACGCTCCTCCCGGAAGGCGCGGCCTACGTGGTGCGCGACAGCGGCGCCAAAGTGCTCTTCGTGCAAGGGCAGGAGCGGCTGAACGGCCTCCTCGCCATCCGAGACGAGATGCCGAGCATCGAGCGGATCGTCGCTATCGCGGCGGTTCCGCCCTCCCCCGACGTGGTGCGCTATGCCGACGCGTTGGCGGCGGGAGCCGAGACGTCGGAGGCGCAGTTCGAGGCCTGGCTCGCGCGCGCCCGGCCCGACGACCTCGCGACGCTCATCTACACCAGCGGTACGACCGGGGACCAGAAAGGGGTGATGCTGACCCACGGCAACCTGGTCTCGAACATCCTCGCCTGCTGCCGAGTTCTGCCGATACGGGAGGGATGGGTGGCGCTCTCCTTCCTCCCGCTCGCCCATTCGTTCGAGCGGACGCTCGACTACTGCTTCTTCGCCTGCGGCACGACGATCGCCTACGCCGAGTCGGTCCAAACGGTCCTCCAGAACATCACCGAAGTCCGGCCCCAGATCTTCGGCTCGGTCCCTCGGCTCTACGAAAAGCTCCGCGCCGGCGTGCTCGAAAAGCTGGAGACCGTTGGCGGCCTCAAGAAGCGACTCTTCGACTGGGCGCTCGCCCGCGGTCTCGACGCCCTGCCGCAGCGCCTCGCTTTCGCCCCGCCCGGGCTGGCACTGGCCTTCGCCGATCGCTTCGTCTTCGCGAAGCTCCGCGCCGCGCTCGGCGGTCGCTTCGAGTACGCGATCTCGGGCGGAGCTCCGCTCGGAAAGGATCTAGCGGAGTTCTTCTGGGCAGCCGGAATCCCGCTCCTCGAAGGCTACGGCCTGACCGAGACTTCGCCGGTGCTCACTGTCAACACTCCCGGGGCGGTTCGTCTCGGCACCGTCGGCCGGGCGGTCCCCGGCGTCACGCTCCAGATTGCGGTCGACGGCGAGATCCTCGCCAAGGGACCCAACATCCTGAAGGGCTACCTCGGCAAGCCGGAGGCGACCGCCGAGGTCTTCGATGCCGACGGCTGGTTCAAGACCGGAGACATCGGCGAGCTCGACGCCGACGGATTCCTGCGCATCACCGATCGCAAGAAGGAATTGATCGTCAACGCCTACGGCAAGAACATCGCGCCGGCACCGCTCGAGGGCGCGCTCCGCTCTGGACGCTGGATCGCCCAGGCGATCGTCATCGGCGACCGGCGGCCGTTTCTCACCGCGCTCCTAGTGCCCAACCTGCAGCCGTTGCGCAGCTGGGCCGAGGCCCACGGCATCGCCGCGACCGGCGTGGAATGGCTCCGCGACGAGAGGATTCGCGCCCTCGTGCAGGGCGAGGTCGACCGCGTCAATGCCCAACACGAACGCTACGAACAGATCCGCGCCTTCGACCTGCTGCCCGCCGAGTTTACGCTCGAGGCCGGCGAGCTGACGCCGACCCAGAAGCTCAAGCGGCGCGTCATCCAGGCCAAGTACCACGAGCGGCTCGATCGCCTCTATTCAGAGGCCGAGAGGGGCGGCGGGAGTTCGTGACGGAGCTGGCACTTCGGCTCGCCGTCGAGCCCGACGGCCTGGCCACCCTGACCTTCGACCTGCCCGGACGGCGGGCGAACATCTTCACCCGGGCGGTGCTCGCCGAGCTCGAAGCGCTGCTCGACGAGCTGTCGCAGCGGCGCGAGGTCGCGGTGCTCGCCCTCGTGTCCGAGAAGATCATCGCCGGCGCCGACGTCGAGGAGATCGCTGCGGTCACCGATGCGAAGCTCGCCGAGGAGGGCTCGCGCTACGGGCATCGCCTCTTCAACCGCTGGGCGGCGCTGCCGTTCCCGACCGTGGCCGCCCTCGGCGCCACCACGGTCGGCGGCGGCACCGAGCTGTCGCTCGCCTCGACCTGGATCGTGCTCTCCGATCGTTCCGATCTCAAGATCGGCCTTCCCGAGGTGCAGCTCGGCATCGTCCCGGGTTGGGGGGGCTCTGTCCGCCTGCCGCGCCGGGTGGGCCTGGCGTCAGCGCTCGATCTGATCCTGACCGGCAAGACGATCTCGGGCCGGCAGGCGCTCGCGATCGGCCTCGCCGACGCACTGCTCCCCGAAGCCGGCTTTCGCGACCGCGCCCTCGACTTCGCGCGCACGCGGGGAAGAGAGCGGCGTCAGCACGCGCGACGACGCGGCGCGCGCGCGTGGCTCCTCGAATCCAACCCGATAGGACAGCGGTTGGTGCTCGCCCAGGCCCGCCGGCAGGTGCTCGCCAAGACCCACGGCAACTATCCGGCGCCGCTGCGGGCAATCGACGTAGTGGCCACCGGGCTACAGCGCGGCGAGGCCGCCGGTTTCGACGCCGAGGCGCGTGCCATCGGCGAGCTAGCGGTCTCGCCGGTCGCCAAGAATCTGATGCATCTCTTTCAGTTGATCGAAGCGAACAAGCGAGCGAGCGATGGCAGCGATGGCGTCGAGATCCCGCTCCCGCGGCGGCCCGCGGTGATCGGCGCCGGGGTGATGGGCGGCGGCATCGCGGCGCTCTTCGCCGACAAGCTCGGTCTGCCGGTGCGGATCCGGGACGTGCGACTCGAGCCGCTCTCGACAGCTCTCGCGCATGCCCAAGCGCTCTTCGAGAAGCGGCTGCGGCGGCGCCAGATGAAGCCCGCCGAGCTGCGCCGCAAGATGGCTCTGCTGCAGCTTGGAGTCGAGGAGTCGGGTCTCGCGGTGGCCGACTTCGTTATCGAAGCGATCGTCGAAAAGCTCGAGGTCAAGCAGCGCCTCTTCGCCGAGCTGGCGCGAATCGTCGCTCCGACGGCAGTCCTCGCTTCGAACACGTCCACGCTGTCGATTGGCGCCATCGCCGCCGAGACCGACCGACCCGAGCGGGTGGTCGGAATGCACTTCTTCAACCCGGTCGACAGGATGCCGCTGGTCGAGGTGGTCGCGGGCATCGCTACGGCGCCGGAGGTTGTGGCCGCCACTTGCCAGCTCGCCAAGAGCCTCGGCAAGACGGCCATTGTCGTGCGAGACGCACCGGGCTTTCTCGTCAACCGGCTGCTCGCCTTTTATTCGGCCGAAGCGATGTGGCTTGTCGACGCGGGCTACCCGATCGACGGCATCGACCGCGCCATGCTCGGCTGGGGAATGCCGATGGGGCCGTTCCGGCTCGCCGACGAGGTCGGGCTCGACGTCTCGGAAGGTGCCGGGCGCGTGCTCCAGGCAGCGTTCGGCGAGCGGCTCCTCTTTCCGGCCTGGTTCGATCGCTTGGCTCGGCCCGATCATTTCGGCGTCAAGAGCGGGAGCGGAATCTATCGCTACCGGGACGGCCGGCAGCGCGAGCTCGATCCTAAGATCTACTCGCGCCTCGGTCTCCCCGAGCCTCGTCGCGACGGCCGCGATCGATCGGCGATAGCCCAGCGCCTGCTCCTGCCGATGGTCAACGAAGCGGCGCGCTGCTTGGCGGAGGGGGTGGTCGACGGCCCCGACGCGCTCGATCTCGCGCTGGTTCTCGGGAGCGGCTTTCCACCGTTCCGAGGCGGCCTCTGCCGCTGGGCCGACGCCAGCGGCCCGACAGAGCTGGTTGCCTCTTTGGAGAGCCTCGCGTCGGAGCTCGGACCTCGCCTGTTGCCCTCTCCGGCGCTACGCGAGATCGCAGCGCGCGGCGGCTTCTACTCGGGCTAGGGAGCCTCTTCTTCGCTCTCTTCTTGCTTCTCGACGCGCACCAGGACGACCGAGATGTTGTCGTAGCCGCCGCGCGAGTTGGCATCGCGGACCAGCCGGCTGCAAATCTCCTCGAGCTTGCCCTGGGGGCGGATGCGGGCGAGGATCTCGTCGTCGGTCAACATGGTGGTCAGGCCATCGGAACAGAGCAGGAAGAGATCCTCGGGCTCGAGCGGCCACTCCTCTACGTCGATCTCGACGTCGGCATCGCCTCCAAGCGCGCGGGTCACTACGTTCTTCAACGGGTGAGATCGCGCCTGCTCCTCGGAGAGGAAGCCGGCGATTACCTGCTCGTTCACCCAGGTGTGGTCCTGGGTGAGCAGCTCGAGTTTGTCGTCCCGCAACCGGTAGGCCCGACTGTCTCCGACGTGCGCCACCGCCACCGACGTGCCGTCGAGCAGGAGCCCGACCACCGTCGTGCCCATACCGTGCAACGAGGCGTCCTTGCGGATCGCCTTCAGCACCCGCTCGTGAGCCAGCCGAATCGCGGCGCGGATCCGATTGCCGTGGCGGGTAAGGTTTGGATTGAGCTCGAACGGCAGCGTGGCGTCGGCGTCGTCCGTCCGCACGACGAAATCGCGAATGGCGTCGACGGCGATGCGCGAGGCGATCTCGCCGTGGGAGTGCCCACCCATGCCATCGGCGACAACGAAGACCTGATGCTCCGGGTCGATGTCGAAGCAGTCCTCGTTGTGGCTACGGATGACTCCGACGTCGGAGAGCCCGCTCGAAAGGAAGCGCAGCATCAGGAACCTCTCCCGAACAGACCCGGCTTGCTCTTGCGCATTCGACCTCGCAGCTCCTCCAAGGCCTTCTCCACCGCCGCGTCCTCCCCTCCCCAGCTCTTGGCCCCATTGTAATACCGCTCGGCCTTGTCCAGAAGGCCGGCCTCGGCATGCAGCCGGCCGGCGAGCTTCAGATAGGAGACGTTCATCGGATTGATCTCGCAGGCGCGCGCCACGGCTTCGACGGAGCGCTGCAGGTACTTTGGCTGGTGGGCCAGCGACTGCGCGAGATGATGCCAAGCCTGGTGGCTCTTGGGCTCGATGCGGAGGACCTGCTCGAACGCCTCCGATGCGCCGTAGTAGTTGCCGTCGCGGTAGAAACCGACCCCGGCCTCGAGGTGAAAGCGGGCGAGACGGTGAGAGTCGGCGCCGGGCGCTGCGGACGCCCGCGACAGCTCGAGGTCGTGATTCCGACGGCGATCGGGAACCGAAAGGACGTTGAACGCCAGGGTGATCTCCTGAAACTCGATCTCGGCCTTGCTGCGCTCCTCGCCCTGAAAGCGGTCGGGATGGCGCTCGCGCGCCAGCTCGCGAAACCGCGTCCGGATCTTGTCCGAGCTGGCGTCGCGCTGCAAGGAGAGCACGTTGTAGTAGTCCTTGGGGGGCGTCAAGTCGCCTTGATCCTATACAACCTTTGCGCCATGCTCCGGACCGCATCCGGAATGTTGCGGTCGCGCCCCAGGTTGCGCAGATCGCGAACGCCCAGCCGGGCTACCAATTTCACCGCGGTGCCGACCGGAAGACGCGGATTGCGCACCAGATTGAGGCAAGTACTGTACCTCGAGACCCAGTCTCGTCGCTTGGCGATCGCGATCAAGACCTCGTCGACGACGGCTCGGCTGCCGGCCAGCTGCTCGACCTCGTCCTCGGTGATCGCGCTGAACGTCAGCACCGACAGGGCGATGTTCGGATTGAGGTCGCGGATCAGGATCGAGCGCAGGGTGCGCGACGCGCCGCGGGTCAGCTTGAGCCGCACCGGTACTGGAAGAGCGCGGATCTGATGCTCGGAGAGGCCGGTGCGCCGGTCGGATTCGCCTCCAGCCGGACGCTCGCGGACGCGCTCGAGCTCCTCGAGATCCTCGGTCGTTAGCTCGGCCTCCTCTGCGAAGTCCGCGGTCGACTCGACGTCGACCGCCGCCGGCGCCGCAGCGGCCGGCAACAGATGCTCGCGATACTCGAGAACTCGGCGGCGCGAGTAGGGAGTGAGGGCCTGGTTGGTCTCCAGTGCGTCGAGGATCCGAGGCAGCTCGACGATCGCATCCTGGCGGAGGAGCAGCACCTCCTGCAGGTCCGCAGGAAGGTCCGGCGCGATCTCGAACAAGAGCTCGCGATCGACATCCCGCCGTCGGATGACGGCGTCGACGAGCATCGAGTCGCGCACCTGGGTCGCGAAGTAGCGCAGGACCTCGGGTGGCGCGTCGGTGGCGAGAAAAACCGACGCCACCTTGCGGTCGATCGCCGCGAGCGAGCTCTTGGCCGACTCGGCGATAAACTGGTCTTCGTCCGCGGCCAGCAGAACCTGGAGTGGAATCAGCTCCGAGGGCGGAAGGGGCAGGATCCCCTGCGCCGCCAGGATGCGCAGCTCGAAGCTCTCGCCGCCGAGAATCTCCGAGATCAGTGGGCTTTGAGCGCTCACGGAGCGCCGGGCGGCGCGGCCTCGACGTCCGGAGGCAAGCTCGAGCGATCGATACGGAAATCGCGCAGCAGACGGCTACCGTCGACAGGGAGGGAGAGCGGTCGGCCGTTCAGCTCGGCACGAACGGCGGGCGCGTTGCCGAGCGTCAGCACCACCGACTCGTTCGCCTCGAGCGCCAGCGTTTCACCTCCCGCTCGGAGCTCGCTCGTGCGCCGCTCGCCGTCGATCACGACCTCGGCCCAGCAGTCGTCCTGGAACTCGAGTAGCAGTCGAAGGGCCGTCGCCGCGGGCGGCGAATCAGCCGGAACGGCGGTCGCGGGCTCCCCCGCCGGGAACGGTCCGCGCGAATCCACCCCCGGTTCCCGCACCAACGGAGTCGGCGGGGGCGTGGCCTCCGCCGTCGTTCGCACCGCAACGGTTGACTCCGCCCGGGCGCCCACGATCCAGAAGGTGAGCGCGACCAGCGCACCGAGAAGGATCAGGATCGCGACGGCAAACTGAACGGCCCGACTCGAGGGCGCTGACGCGGAGGCCGATTGCGCACGGGTTCCGAGAGGAGGTTCGTTGCGCCGTTCCGGTCGGCGCTCCGACGCCTGAACGAGGAAGAGGTTCACGACCTCGTCTGGGTCGAGGCCGACAACGCGCGCGTACTCGCGCAGGAATCCGCGCACGAAGATCGGCGCCGGCAGGATCTCGAATCGATCCTGTTCGAGCGCCTGCAAATAACGGGTGCTGATCTTGCTCGTCGCGGCGATCTCGGCGATCTCGACTCCCCGCGCCTCACGCTGCCGTCTTAGCCACCCCCCGAACGATCCGCTCGAGTTGGTGTCCGAAGTGTTCGATTGAGGCTCGGCCAGAGGGGTAGCGAAACGGCTCGGTTCCGGCTGCTCTGAAGGCTCGTTTCTGGTTCGCCGCCGCGCTCTAGACATCCGGCCCTCTTCGAAAACCTAAGAGTAGTCGACACTTAGCTGGTGGTCAATCGATTCGCACCCCGCCCCCGCCGACCGGCGTCGCACCCCCGAGGAGCCCCGCCTTGCGCCGCAAGGGCAGAGCCAGCTTCGGATCGGCGCACACCGCCAAGAGCTCGCGCTTGCCGAGCGCAGGCAGGAGCGCCAAAGCCGTAGCCAGCGGAAGAGCCGGATTCCGACAGAGCGCGAAGCGGAGCGCCGGTCGCGCTACCCAGCGCGAGCTCGCGGCCACTGTCGCCAGCGCCGTGGTGTGAGCGTGCTCGCTCGCCGCCAACGGTAAGAGCAGCGTTTCGGTCGTGTGCGGGTTGTCGAGCAGAGCGGCGACGACTCGCGGCGTCGGATCGTTGCGCAGCTTCGCCAGGACGGTGGGACTCGTAGCGCGGGCGATAGCGACGCGCTCGCCGATGGCGAGCGCCGGCAGCCTTTCGATCAGCCGCTGGTCGGCGGCGCGGCGCACGATCGGGTGAAGCCGGGTGTCGAGGCCGACCCGAAGCAGGTCGGCCCAGCGCAGGCCGGCGACGTAGCGCAGCGCCAAGGTCCGCGGAGCTCGCGGGTGCGCCACCGACTCGCGCTGCAGCTCGTAGAGGGTCGCCAGCCCCGGATCGTCTTGCAGCTTCGAGATCATCGGTGCGGTGAGGAACGGGTTGCGGAAGAGGTGGGCGAGCGCCGGCCCGTCGATCGCTCCGCGATGCTCCTCGAGCAGCGCCCCGAGCTCCGCTTCCGCGGCCTCGCGCAGGCGCCGACGGAGCTCGGGAGTCGAGGACGTTCCCATCGTCGATCGGTCGGCGACCCACGGCTCGGATAGACTCCTACTCGCCGTGGGTCGACTCTCGCTCGAAGAATATCGGGACCCTGCCGCCGACGCGACCCTCGAAGACGACTGGATCGAAGAGGCCGAAGGCGCTCCCGGCGAGGCCGGCTGGTTCGTCGCCACGGCCCAGGCGCTGGTTAGCGAGGGCGAGCCCGACCGGGCGCGCGAGCTGCTCGAGCTCTGGGATTCGGAGCTAGCGGCACGGTCGCTCTGGAGCGTACGCCTCGACGCGCTGCGCCGCGTCGGCGCGCTGCTCTTCAAGCCTTCCAGGCTCCAGCGCGAGGTGATCTCGACCTTCGAGGCCCTCTTCGTCGGCAAGCCGAGCTTGCAGGTGATGATCGATTACGTCGGCCTGAAGAGGCCGGTCGACGATCCCGCCAAGCTCTGGGATCGAGCTACCCGGCTCTCGAGCCTGTTGGTCTTCGACGTCGGCGAGATCGTCGTCATGCAAGGTCAGGGCGTCGGGCGGGTCGTCGAAGTGAACCTGAGCCTCGAGACGCTGAAGATCGACTTCGACAAACGCTCGGGCGTGACGCTGGGCTTTCGCGCCGCGGCCAAGATGTTGCGTCCGCTACCGGCCGGCCACCTTCTGCGCCGCAAGCTGGAGGATCCCGACAGCCTGGAGCGCGAGAAGAGCGAGCGGCCGGAGGAGCTCTTGCGCGCCGTCCTCGAGGGGAGCGAGCAACCACGGAGCGCCGGTGAGATTCGCGAGGCTCTCGCCGGCGTCGTGACGGAGTCGGAGTGGCCCGCCTTCTGGGCAGCCGTCAAGCGGCATCCGCAACTGGTGGCGATCGGCAGTGGGCGTCAGACCTACCGCTGGGAGGCTTCGGCCGGCGGCGCTCTCGATGCCCTGCGCCAGAGCTTCGCTCGCGCCCCAGCCCGCAAGCGGCTGGAGATCTTCCGCCGCAGCGTCGAACGCGACGCGGCGCTCGCGGACGAGCTCGCCGCCGCGCTGGCCTCGATGGCCGGTACGCTGCGGGGGAGCGACCCCGGCATGGTCTGGGAGATCGTCCACGCTCTCGAGCGCGCCTCCCGGCTGCCTCCCTCCCTCGCCGCCGTCGCCCACTCTCTGATCGTCGATCCGTCGGACCTCAAGTTGCTCCTGACTGGGATCGCCGACCGCGGACTGCGCGAACGGGCGCTGGCGATCGTGCGCTCTCAGCGGACGGACTGGCTGGCGCAGTATCGCGAGCAGTTCCTCCGCGAAGACGACTCGCGCGTGCTCTCCCTGCTCGCCGACGCCCTCGCTGCGGCGGACCGCGCGCTCCTCGACCGCACGCTAGACGACCTGGTCGTGCAACCTCGACGCGCCAAGGCCGCCTTCGTTTGGCTGGCGGAGCGCGCCGGCGAGGACGAGCTCCTGCGCGGCCGCGCTCCACTGCGCATCCTGCAGCAGATCTTCTTCGCGCTGGGAGACGACGAGTTTTCGGCCTATCGGGCACGCTTGCGCGCGCTCGCCGAATCGGGCGGAACGATTCCGCGCCTGCTCGCCGTTCTCGATCCCGAACAGGCGCCGGCGGCGCTGGACGCCATTCTGCGCGCTAGCGGGCTCGAGCCGTATCAGCGCGAGCCGCTCGCCACCGCGCTTCGCCTCCGCTTCTCCGGGCTCGCCGAGAGCTCGACCGCCGGGCCGCTCTACTCGACCGCCAAGGCGATCGCGTCGAAACGCGCCGAGCTAGCGCGGCTGACCGAGATCGAGATACCCGCGAATCGTAAAGCCATCGAGGAGGCGCGCGCGATGGGCGATCTGCGCGAGAACTTCGAGTACAAGTCGGCTCGCCAGCGCCACGAGTACCTGAATTCGCGGGTCGCCATCCTGCACGGCGAGCTCGGCCGGGCGCGGCCGATCGACTTCGCCCTCCTGGACACCAGCGAGGTCAGGATCGGCGCTCGGGTGCGGCTCCTGGCTCTCGACGGACGGGAGCGCTCCTTTGCCGTGCTCGGCCCCTGGGACAGCCGACCGGAGACCGGGATCGTCTCCTACGAGTCCGAGCTGGGACAGCGCCTGCTCGGGGCGCACAGCGGCGACGAGGTCTCCGTCGGCGACTCCAAGTTCCGCGTCCTCGCAATCGAGCCCGCCGGCTGAGCCGCTACTTCCTCTCGCCGAAGTAGGCGAGGATGCCGTCGACGACGGCGGCGGCGAGGGAGTCGCGATACTGACGCGTCTGGAGGAGGCGGCGGTCCTCGTCGTTCGCCAGGTTGCAGACCTCGAGCAGCAGCTTGGCTGGCACCGCGTTGTAGCGCAGAACAGCCGGCACCCAGGCTCGCCTCCCCCTGAAGATCCGATCGCGTACCGGTTGGAACGGGTGCACGGCGAGAGTGCGACCGCGGAACCCGGCGACGATGCGCTCGGCGAGATCGCGCGAGCGCCCTTCGCTCTTCTGACGCTCGGCGAGCGAGAAGGCCACAGTCGGCTGCTCGCGGTACTCCTTGCGCGAGGAGAAAACGGCGCCGCTCCGTCCGAAGCTGCCCGCCGTCGACGCCGCATTCGGAATGTAAGCAGTAGCGCCGCGCAGCGACGGGTGCAGCGAGTCGGCATGGACCGAGATGAAGATCATCCGGTCGCTGCTTCCTTTCGTCGTGTGGCGGCGAAAAAGGCTGTTGGCTAGATACCAGCGCAGATGCACGCCAATCGTCGCATCGGCGATCGCGTAGGGCGGCGTCGTCTGCACCGCATGCGCCCGCGAGTACGGCAGCACGTCGCGAGAGTCGGCGACGACGTCGGTGCCGTCTACGGTCGTCATGACGACCGCGGCCGCCGTCCGCGCAGCGAGGGCGTCTTTGATGCGCAGCGCGACGTCGTAGACGTAGACGCTCTCCCAGGCGCCCTGCAGGTTGGCTCCGACGTCGGCGCCGCCGTGCCCCGCGTCGAGCACGACCGTCACCCCTTCGAGCCCCTTCGCCTGCACCGGATTGCGGAACTGCTCGGCCAGCCTGCGCTCCACCTCCCACTCCAGGCGCCGCGGGTCGCCAGTCGGCAGATACTGCGGCAAGAGGAGGTCGAGCGCGATCTTGACCGGAAAGCCGATGTGGATGTCGGTGACGTCGCCGATCCCGCTGCGAATCGCGATCTCGCGCGCCAGAGCGTTGACGTCGTCGGCATGGTCGCGTCCGGTGAGGCGCACCACCACCGCCGAGTAGAGCGCCTCGCCGCCCCGCAGGCGGTACGTGGCAAACGGACCGAGCGCGTCGCTGCCATACTCGAGCGCCACGTCGGAGGCGCCGTTCCCCGGCGACGACGCCGCGAGCTCGACCGCTAGCGCCGCCGCAAGATCGCTTGCCGGCGCACCGGTAACGGGCGCTGCGACTGTCGGGGCCGGGAGCTGGAGCGGCGCCGTCGCAACAACGCGAAAGATCGACAGGAGTACGCGATCGGGAACGCGGATCTCCTCCGCCGGCTGCAGCGAGTCGTTCGCCAGGCCGTTCGCGGAGCGCAGCTCCGCAGCGTTAGCCTGGCTGCCGGTGAACCAGAGGGCTACCGCCGGGACCGCCTCGCCGCGCCCGCGATGGATCCAGCCCGCGGGCTCGGCGCGATCGCGCGGAAAGAGGGCACGTACGACGGCGAGTCGACGATCGAGGGTCAGCCACTCGAACCGAATCCGGTAGCGCACCCCGGCCAAGAGGCGTTTCGGGCGGCCGTTGAGCTGCGCGATCTCCGAGCAGCGTTCGGTCGACCCGGTGAGCCGCCGGCAGAAGGCCAGAAGGCCCTCTCCGGCTAAGGGCGCGCTTTCGAGAAAAAGGTCGCGACGATCGACGAGCGCGGCCGATTCGCCGCTCGGCAGGCGGGCGCGCTCGGTCGCGGCCGCGGCCGGCGAAGCGAAGGCGAGAAGAGAGATCCAGACGGCGGCGAGCGACGGCTCGAGCCCGCCGCGCCGTGGGGTCAACGAAAGATGCCCGACTTGCGCTCCGACTCGCCGCTAGCGCCGTTGCCCGTCAGCCGCTGATTCAGCTCCTTGATGCGGTCCATGAGCTTGTCGATCTTGTCTTGCGCCTCTTGCCGGAGTCGGTTGTAGTCGGCACGCATCTTGTCCGACTCGACGTGCAGCTCCTGCGATTTCTTCTCGAGATCGCGGATCTGGTCGCTGCGGGTCACGATCGCCGTCTCCAGCTCGACAATCCGCTCGTCCTTCTCTCCCATCCGGAGCTTGTTCTTCTCCTCCTGCTCCTCGTACAGTTTTCGGTACTGCTGGAGCATCAGAATCTCGGAGAAATCGGCGGTCGAAGGGCTCATCTGTCCTCCCCGTTCCTCGATGTTGGGAAACATCTTGCGCAGCTTGAGCGAGAGATCGTCGGGATCGGGCGACTGCGCGATCGCCTCCTTGTAGTTGATCGTGCCGTGAACCAGGAGCGCCAACAGCGACTGGTTCATCGACTGCATCCGGAAGTAGCCGACCGACGACTCGAGCTCCTCGTGCAGCGCCGTCGTTTCGCCCTTCTCGATCAGCTGCGCGATGCGCGGCGAAACCTTCATGATCTCGAGGGCAGCGGTGAGACCGTTTCCGTCCGCCCGCTCGACCAGCTTCATCGACACCACCCCCTTCAGAACCTGGGCGATCTGCGCTCGAACCTGGTTCTGCTGCTCGGCCGGAAAGGCGTCGAGGATCCTGTCGACGGTCTGGGTGGCGCTATTGGTGTGCAGGGTCGAGAAGACGAGATGGCCGGTCTCGGCGGCGGTGATCACTGTCGAGATCGTCTCCGGGTCGCGCATCTCACCGACCATGATGACGTCGGGGTCTTGGCGCATGACGTTGCGCAGCGCCTCCGGAAAGCTCGGCGTGTCGGTGCCGACCTCACGCTGGGAGATCGAGGCGACGCCATCGGTGAACAGGAACTCCATCGGGTCTTCGATGGTCACGATGTGGACCGGGTTCCGGTGGGTGATGTACTTGATGAGCGCCGCGAGCGAGGTCGACTTGCCGCTGCCGGTCGGACCGGTGATCAGCACCATGCCCATCGGCAGGTCGCAAAAGTCGAGCAGAACTTGAGGCAGGTTGAGGTCCTCGATATTGCGAATGTCGTAAGGGATGCGGCGAAACGCGGCGGCCAAGGTGCCGCGCTGGTAGTAGAGGTTGGCGCGAAAGCGGGCCAGACCGTGGACACCGTAGCCGAAGTCGACCGACATCTTCTCGTCGAGGCGCGCTCGCTGATGGGGCAAGAGAACGTGCTCGAGCATGCCGCGGATGTCCTCCGGCTTGACCGCTTCGTCTTCGATCGCCATCAGGCGGCCGGTGACCCGAACGAGCGGCGGTCGGGTCGGCTTGAGATGGAGGTCCGAAGCACCCAGGTCGGTCATCAGGCGCAGCAGATCGTCGAGCGAACGCACGGAATGGTGATCCTAACCGGGGCAGCTCACATACCAGCTGTGAACTGGGTCACTAGTAACGCCGCATCAGGCCGACCACGATCCCCTGCACGCGGACCTCGCTGACCGGAAAACGGAGCGGGGCCATGGTTCGGTTCGCGGGCTGCAGACGGACCTGGTTGCCTTCTGGATAGAAGCGTTTGAGCGTCACCTCGTCGCCGAGAAGAGCGACCACCATCTCGCCAGCCGTGGCGAGCTCGCGCCGCTCCACCACCACCCAGTCGCCGTCGTGGATCCCTTCGTCGATCATCGACTCGCCGCTGACCCGCAAGACGTAGTGCTTCTCGGGCGAATCGCCGGCGAGCATCGGCGGGACGGTGATCAGCTCTTCACGAGCCACCGCCTCGATCGGCTTCCCGGCGGCGATCTGCCCTAGGAACGGCAGCTCCACGTTCGAGCGCTCGCTGGGCTCGGCTTCGACGATCTCCATCCCTCGACGCTGATGGCGATCTCGTTTCAAGAAGCCCTTGCCGGCAAGGAGCTTCAAGTGCTTGTGCGCGGTGCCGTACGAAGAGAAGCCGAAGCGCTCGCAGATTTCGCGGTGGGTCGGCGAGAAGCCGCGCGCGCGCCGAAACTCGCGCACGAAGCCGAGGATCTCGCTCTGCCGTTCAGTCAGGTAGCCGGACATCCACTTCGACACTAGGCGGTAACCAGGCGTAAGTCAAGCTCACGGCTTGCCTTGCCCGGGCCGCTCTCGGATACTCGGCCGCCCGTGCCGGCTTCCATTCTGCGTCCCGCCGATTTCCCGCTCGCCCGCACCACGCTGGCGAACGGGCTCCGCGTCGTCGCGCATGTCGACTCCCGGCTGCCGCTGGTGGCGTGCAACCTCTGGTATCGGGTCGGCTCGCGCGACGAGCACCCCGGCCGCACCGGATTTGCTCATCTGTTCGAGCACATGCTCTTTCAGGGCAGCGCCCACGTCGGAACCAATGACCACTTTCGGCAGATCCAGAGCGTCGGCGGCGTGGCGAACGGCTCCACCTGGTACGACAGGACGAACTACTACGAGACGGTCCCCTCGGATCGTCTCGAGCTGGCGCTCTGGCTCGAGTCTGATCGGATGGGCTTCCTGCTCCCCGCCCTCGACCAGGCAAAGCTCGACACCCAGCGCGCCGTGGTTCTCAACGAACGGCGGCAGCGGGTCGAGAATCAGCCCTACGGTCGCTCCTACGAGCGACTGTTCGAGCTCCTCTTCCCTCCCGATCATCCTTACCACTGGCCGGTCATCGGCTGGAGCCGCGATATCGAAGCGGCGACACTCGACGACGTGCGCGACTTCTTCTGCAACTGGTACGTTCCCAACAACGCGGTCCTCACTCTCGCCGGCGATCTCGACCCGGACGCCGCCTTTGCCGCCGTAGCGGCCTGGTTTGGCGAGCTCACCTCGCGGCAGCTTCCAGAACGCAGAAAGCTCTCGCTCGCCCCGCTCTCCGGTCCGATCGCCGAGACCGTGCGCGAGGAGGTGCAGTTGGCTCGCGTGTACAGCGCGTTTCGCACGCCGCCCTTCGGCACCGACGAGTGGATTGCCGCTTCGCTTTTCGCCGGCCTATTGGCGAACGGCAAGTCGAGTCCGCTCTATCGGGAGTTCGTTTGGGAGCGCCAGTTGGCGCAGGACATCGGCATCTACGTCTACCCGACGCTCGAATGCGGCGTTCTCGTCGCCTGGGCGACGGTCAAGCCGGGTATCGAGCCGCGAGCCGTTCTCTCCGAGCTGCGCTCCCAGTTCACTCGCGTCGCTGAGCACGCCCCACACGACGAGCTCGAACGGGCGCGGAACCGCCTGCTCGCCTCGCTCTGGAGCGAGATGCAAACTGTCGACGAACGCGCCGATCAGCTCTCGATGTACACCCTGCTCTGCGATCGACCGGAGGCCGCCTGGGAGGAGCCCGGGCGCTTCGCGGCTTGTACAGGCGAACAGATCTCGGCCTTCGCCACCACCCACCTCGCGGTCGAGAGGGGCGTCGAGCTCACAGTTCTTCCACTACGCGGTGGCGAGTGACGCCGGCCGTCGACCGGACCTCGCCGCCCGCGGCTCGACCGCCGCGGCCGTTCGACTTCCCCGAGTTTCGGCGCGAGCGACTCGACAACGGCCTCGAGCTCATCTTCGCCCCGCACGCGGGCGTGCCGCTGCTCGAGACCTCGCTGCTGCTCGCGGCCGGCGGCGAGAGGAACCCGCTCGACCGCCCCGGCCTCGCGGCACTCACCGCGGCGGTGCTGGCCGAAGGGACGGCGGCGCGCTCCGGGCTCGAGCTCGCCTGCGATCTCGAACGGCTCGGCGGTGCCTTCGGCTCGCACGCCGATTGGAACAAGGCCGAAGTCGAGATCTCGGTCCACTCCCGCGACGTGCATACGGCGCTCACCACCTTGGCCGAGCTCGTCCGCTCGCCGCTCTTTCCAGAGCACGAGGTCGAGCGCCTGCGACAGCAGGCGCTCGTGGAGGTCGAGCGGCGGCGAGACCGACCCGCGCTGCTGGCGGAAGAGGCCCTCGCCGACGCCCTCTACTCGGGAACGACCTACGGCTTTACCTTGCTTGGCACCGCTCAGAGCCTGCGTCTTCTCGATCGCGATCAGGTCGTCGCTTTTCACGCTCGCCACTA
Organism: uncultured Thermoanaerobaculia bacterium; assembly: GCA_964590905.1. Classification (GTDB taxonomy): domain Bacteria; phylum Acidobacteriota; class Thermoanaerobaculia; order Multivoradales; family JAGPDF01; genus JACTMI01. The sequence continues at coordinate 5,650 of CAZPYU010000221.1, read as the reverse complement.
CGGCCCGTCTGATGCTCATCTGCTCGTTGGCGGCGAATTCGACCTCGACGCCGTGCGCGCCGAGGTCGTGAAGACATTCTCCGATTGGCGAGCGCCCGCGGTCGCCGCCCTGCCGCCGATTGCGCCGAAGGCCCAGCCGCGTCGACGTGTGATCGTCGTCGACCGGCCCGAGGCCGCCCAGACCGAGCTCCGGATCGGCCAGATCGGACCGCCGAAGCGCCATCCCGACCGCGCCCGGCTGGGGCTCCTGAACGCGATCCTGGGCGGGAAGTTCACCAGCCGGCTGAACCTCAACCTTCGCGAGCGGCACGGCTTCACGTACGGGGCATCGAGCCGCTTCGCCAATCGGCGGGGCCCGGGTCCGTTCGTCGTAGCCACCGCCGTCGACAACGCGAGTGTCGGCGCCGCCGTCGGCGAGATCTTGGGTGAGATCGAGCGCATCCACGATTCCCCGGTGAGCCCCACTGAGCTGGCGGAAACGCAGAGCTTCATTCGGGGAGTCTTTCCTTACTCGCTGCAGGCGACGGACGGTCTGCTCGGCCGGCTCGCCGAGATCGCACTTTTCGAGCTCCCGAGCGACCATTTCCAGACCGTGCTGCGCGAGATCGACAGCGCCAGCGCCGACGACCTGCTCGCCTTGGCCCGTCGCCACCTCACTCCCGAGCTCCTTGTCGTGGTCGCGGCGGGGCCGGCTCGCGACCTGGCGAGCCCGCTCGAGCGCTACGGACCGGTCGAGATCCGAAGCGTCAGTTGAGGCCCGCGGTGGCGGCGCCTTCGCTGTCGACGTGGATCCGTAGCGTGCGCGAGCTGCCGCCGGGGAAGTCGGCGTCGAGCAGGATGGCTCGCGTCGCCTTTCCCGGCAGCGTCACGTAGATTCGCAGCGGCAGCGTGCCTGCCGGAACCTTGCGCGTCGCTTCGATCGTGCCCGAGGTCTTCTCGCGGGCGAGAAACCCGGTCCGCCGCAAGAAGCGGAACGACTCGCGCAAGATCTGGCGTTCGCCCGCGTAGATCGTCAAGACACCCTCCGAGCGCTCGGAGGCGAATGCGATCTGGAGCTGCGCCTCTCTGAGCGTCGCCGGGTCGACGGCCGGAGCCGTCGGAGCGGTCGCAGACGGCGCCGGCGCGGGCACGGCAACCGGCGCCTGCTGGGCGGCCAGGATCGCTCCCTGCCGCTGCTCTTTCAGTCGCCGCAGCGCCCGCTCGGAGTCAGCGACAACTCTCTTCGCCTCCTCGCTCGCGGCATCGAGGCCGAGAACCGCCTTCGCGGCCGAGATGGCGTCGGAGTAGCGCCGCTCGGCGAAGGCGTAACGCGCCGCCTTGAGCCCCTCTTCTACTTGGACCAGGCGCTCCGCATCGGCGACCTCCTGCCGACGCGCCTCGATCTCCTCGCGCAGCTTCACCATCTCCGCGTTTCCGGGCTCGGCGAGCTCGGCGCGGGCGACCGCGTGGAGCGCCCCGTCGAGGTTTCCGAGACCGAGCTGCATGCGTGCCTCGGCGATCGCCGAAGCGGCGGTGATTCGGGTCTGCTGCTCGGGGGTGGGAGCGGGTGCGACCTCCGCCTGCCGCGGAGCGGCTGGAGCACCACCGCCCCAGATCCAGACCGCGAGCGCGGCGAAGAGCGCAACTCCTGCCAGCGCGGCCGCCGCGACGATCAAGCGCTGGCGAGAGACCGGTGCCGCCGGCGCCGTCGCTGGCGACGCGGTCTTGGCGGACCCCGGCGCTCCGATCGGTACTACCGGCGCCGACTTCGAGACCCGCGGAACCGCCGAGATCACGGTGGATGCGCTTCCAGCGGGCGGAGCCGGAGTCGCCGGCGGCTGCTCCTTCGGCGGTGGCGAAGCCAACGTAGCTCGGAACTCAGAGATGGGAGGGCGAGCGACGAGCTGCGTCGGAGCGTTATCGGCGACGGCGCCCTCGCCGGCGCCCGGCGCAGCTGCAGGCGCCGGCGGTGCAGAATCCGGCGGTGCAGCGATCGGAATGGTCGGGCGCGCCACCATCTGCGTCGGCGCGAGGTCGGAGGGCTGTTCGACGACCGGCGCCGGAGCCGCGACCGGAGCCGTTGCTACGGCCACTGGAGCAGTGAGGCCCGCAGGAGGGGCCGCGCCCTCCCCGATCAGATCCACCTCCTGCGTCGCGCCGGTGTCGTCCATCGACTGTTGCGCCGACATGACCGCCCGCAACTCGCGCGCCACCTCCGAAGCACGTGGGAAGCGCCGGTTCGGATCCTTCTCGAGGCAGCGCTTCAGGACCAGCGAGAGGCCTTTGGACAGGTCGCGCACGATGTCCTCGGGCGGAGTGAACGAGTCGTAGACGATCTTGTGCGTGACCGCGGTCATGTTCTCGCCCTGGAACGGCTTCTTCCGCGTCACCATCTCGTAGAAGACGACGCCCAGCGAGAAGATGTCGGCTCGGTGGTCGACGTCTCGCCCCTGGATCTGCTCCGGCGCCATGTAGTTGGGAGTGCCGAGGAGCTGACCCTCCATGGTCAGGTTCGAAGTGTCCATCCGCGCGATACCGAAATCGGTGATCTTGACCCGGTTGTCCGCATTGATAAGGATGTTCGCCGGCTTGACGTCGCGATGCACGACGCCGCGCGAGTGGGCGTAGTCGAGCGCCTCGGCCACCTGGGCGATCACGTCGACGACGAAGCCGGACGGGAACGGATCCGGCCGCTGCAGGAGCTGCTTGAGATTCGTCCCCTTCACGTACTCCATGGCGATGAAACAGCCGCCGAGCGGCCCTTCGTCGACTACGTCGTGAATGGTGACGATGTTGGGATGGGACAAGATGCCGGCGCTCTGCGCCTCGCGCACGAAGCGACTTCTGAACTGCGTGAGCTCGTCGTCGCGCGCCGCGAAACCGACCCGAAAGGTCTTCAGAGCGACGAGCCGTCCGATCAGCGGATCCTTCGCCAGATAGACGACGCCCATGGCGCCCTTGCCGATCTCTTCGATGACCTCGTATCGGCCAAGCTTCTGGGGTGCGGCGCTCATTGTCATCGCGAGGGAGTCGGGCGGATTCTAGGCGCCGGTGAAGAGGGCGTCAAACCGAGCTTGTTATAGATTTCGAGAGCTGATCGTTCCTTCCGAGGAGGTCCCGCTCGATGCCGGTGGATAGTCCAGCCAAATTGCGCGTCGTCGCCCTGGTGGGGCACAACGACACTGGCAAGACGAGCCTGGCCAGCGCGCTCCTCCACTGTTCCGGAGTCACCCCGCGCCTGACCAAGGTCGCGGACAAGAATAGCGTCACCGACTTCGACGCCGAAGAGCAGGAGCGCGGGATCTCGATCGGCCTAGCGCCCTGTCATCTCCCCTGGCGCGGCCACGAGATCCACCTCCTCGATTGTCCCGGCTACGGCATCTTCCTCTCCGAGGCCAAGGCCGGCATGCGCGCCGTCGACGCCGCTCTGGTCTGCCTGAATTCGGTCGCCGGAGTCGAGGTCAATACCGAGAAGATCTGGGAGCACGCGGCGAGCCTAGAGCTTCCGGTCGCCTTCTACCTCGCCAAGATGGACCGCGAACGCGCCGATTTCGAGCGCGCCCTGACCAGCCTGCAGCGCACCTTTGGGCGGCAAGTCGTAGCAGCTCAGCTGCCCATCGGCGTCGAAAAGGGCTTCCACGGTGTCGTCGAGCTGGTCAGCCGCAAGGCCTGGAGTTTCGAGCTCGACGGCAACGGGCGCGGCAAGGAGATTGCGATCTCGAGCGACCTTGCCGCAACGGTCGAGACCTGGCGGACGCTGCTCGTAGAGGCTGTCGCCGAGAGCGACGAGAAGCTGATGGAGCTCTTTTTCGAAGAGGGCACGCTCGATGACGACGCGCTGGCACGGGGGCTGCGCCTCAGCTTCCAGGCGCGCAAGCTCTTCCCGGTGACAATGGGTGCTCCGCTGCATCAGATCGGAACCTCGACCCTCCTCGACTTCCTGGTCGACGACTTCCCGGCGCCCACCGACCGCACCTTCCCGGCCCGTCGGCTGGACGGAACCGAGATCCGACTCGAGTGCGACCCGGCGGCTCCCGTCGCTGCGCTGGCCTTCAAGACCATCAACGACCCCTTCACTGGCCGCATGACCATGGTGCGCGTATTGAGCGGCACGATCTCCAATGACGCCCCACTCTGGAACGTGCGCGCCGAGGAGAGCGAGAAAGCGCACGGTCTGGTCTACGTGCAGGGCAAGCAGGGCAGCGCAACGCCGAAGCTCGTCGCCGGCGAGATCGGCGCCATCCCGAAGCTCAAGACGACGGTCACCGGCGACACTCTCACCGCCAAGGAGTGCCCGCTGGTGGCGGCGTGGATCGAGATTCCCGAGCCCGCGATGGCGTTCGCCATCGAGCCCAAGTCCAAGGGTGACGACGAGAAGATCGGCGACGCGCTACATCGCCTGATCGAAGAGGACCCCTCGCTCTCGGCCGGCCGCGATTCGCAGACGCACGAATTCCTCCTCTCCGGAACCGCGCAGCTCCACGTCGAGATCGCGCTGGCGCGCATGCGACGGCGCTCGAACGTCGAGGTCATCCTCCATCCCCCTAAAGTGCCGTACCGCGAGACGATCTCGAAGCCGGCCGACGGCCATGGCCGGCACAAGAAGCAGAGCGGCGGACGCGGCCAGTTCGCCGACTGCAGGATCAAGATCGAGCCGCTCGCGCGCGGCGCAGAATTCGAGTTCGTGGACGAGATCTTCGGCGGCGCTATCCCGCACAACTACCGCCCGGCGGTCGAAAAGGGGGTCCAGGACGCTCGCACCCGCGGATTCCTGGCCGGCTTTCCGATGGTCGATTTCCGCGTCACCCTCCTCGACGGGCAGTACCACGACGTCGATTCGTCGGAGCTCGCCTTCAAGATCGCCGGCTCGCTCGCCTACAAGGACGCCATGGCCAAGGCGGCGCCGATCCTCCTCGAGCCGATCATGAAGGTGAGCGTGCACACCAACGAGGAGTTCATGGGCGACATCATGAGCGATCTCTCCCACCGTCGCGGCCGGCCGCAAGGGATGGACTCCGCGGGCGGCGTGCAGATCGTGCACGCGCAGGTGCCGCTGGCCGAAATGCTCAACTACGCTCCCGCTTTGCGCTCGATGACTCAGGGGCGCTCGAGCTTCCACATGGAGTACTCGCATTACGAAGAGGTGCCGCGCCTAGTGGCCGAGAAGATCATCGCCGACTCCAAACCGCACGAAAAGAAAGAGCACGAAGAGTAGCGAGCCGACCGATGGCCCAAGCCAATGCGTTGCGCGCCGGGATGTGCGTCCTCCACAACGGGGAGATCTGCCACGTCATGTCGGTCACCCACCGCACGCCGGGCAATCTGCGCGCCTTCGTGCAGACCCGCATGCGCAATCTACGGACCGGCAACAGCTTCGAGCATCGCTTCAGCTCGACCGAATCGGTCGAGCGCGCCCACCTCGACACGGTGCCGATGGAGTACCTCTACTCCGACGCCGACAGCCACCACTTCATGAACCAGACGACGTACGAGCAGCTGGCGATCTCGGACGAAGTGCTGGGCGACAGCATGCTCTATCTGCTGCCCAACACGGTGATCAAAGTCGACCTCTACGAAGGGGTTCCGGTCGGCATCGAGTTACACAACACCGTGGTGCTCCAGATCGTCGATACCGAACCGGGCCTCAAGGGGGCCACCGCGTCGTCCTCCT
>CAZPYU010000220.1:0-13747 GCA_964590905.1 uncultured Thermoanaerobaculia bacterium | reverse complement strand
GGGAGCTCCGACAAGCTCCCAGCCTTCGAACGGCGTGTTGCGTGCCTTGCTCCGGAACGCCGCGGCGCGCACCACGACCCGCCGTTCGAGATCGAGCAGGGTGACGTCGGCGGGCGCGCCCAAGGCGAGAGTACCGCCCGGCAGACCGAGGACCCGTGCCGGTCCGGTCGAGAGCAGCTCGACCAGCCGCATCAGCGGGAGTCGGTTGCGCGCCACCAGCCGGTCGAGGCAGATCGACACGCAGGTTTCGAGCCCGACGATCCCGAACGGCGCCGCCTGAAACTCGAGCGCCTTCTCGTCGGCGGTGTGCGGCGCATGGTCGGTCGCGATGGCGTCCACGCTGCCGTCGGCGAGCCCGCCCATCAACGCCTCGGCGTCGGCAACCGCGCGCAGCGGCGGGTTCATCTTCCAGTGCGGATGAAAGCCCGCTGCCACGACGGCCTCGTCGGCGAGCACCAGATGGTGTGGCGTGACCTCGCAAGTCACCGCCAGACCGCGCCGTTTCGCCTCGCGCACCAGCTCGAGGCTGCGCGCGGTGGAGAGGTGGGCGACGTGGTAGCGACCGCCGGTCTCGGCGACGATCATCAGATCGCGCGCCACCATCGCCTCCTCCGCGATGCCCGGGATACCCGGCAGCCCGCAACAGGCCGAGGCGTAGCCTTCGTGCATCACCCCGTCGCCGGAGAGGTCGAGATCCTGGGCGTGCTGCACGAACGGGATGCCGAAGTGGCGGGCGTATTCGAGCGTGCGCCGCACCAGCTCGGCGCTCTGTACCGGGCGGCCGTCGTCGGAGACGGCCACGCAGCCGGCCGCCACCAGCTCGGCGAACGGCGCCAGCGTTTCGCCTTCGAGCCGCTTCGTGGCGGCGCCGATCGGATAGACGCGCGCCGCTCCGGCGCGCTCCGCGGCGTGGACGATCGCCTGCGTCACCAGCCGCGAATCGTTGACCGGCGTCGTGTTGGCCATGCAGGCGACGGCGGTGAATCCGCCCGCGGCGGCCGCCGCGGCTCCGGTGGCCACGGTCTCTCTAGCCTCCTGTCCCGGCTCTCTCAGATGGACGTGGATGTCGATGAAGCCCGGCGCTACCACCCAGCCGGTGGCGTCGAGCGTCTCCCAGCCGGGCTGCGGCGCGATCGCGTCGGCCATCCTCGCCACGCGCCCCTCGTCGAGGAGGAGATCGGCGCGCCGGTCGATCCCCTGCGACGGATCGACGAGGCGGCCGCCGTGCACCAGGAGAGTCATCCGCGCTGCCCCCGCGCCCCGGCGAGGAGATAGAGCACCGCCATCCGCACCGCCACGCCCTGCCCGACCTGTTCGAGGATCACCGAGCGCGCGCCGTCAGCCACCTCGCTGGCGATCTCGACGCCGCGGTTCATCGGGCCGGGGTGGAGGACGATGGCGTCCTCCTTGGCGAGGGCCAGCTTCTCGGGCGTCAGCCCAAAGAGGCGCGCGTATTCGCCGACACTCGGAAAGAGCGTGCTCCGCTGGCGTTCGAGCTGCAACCGCAGCATGGTCACCACGTCGGCGCCGCGAATGGCGTCCTCGAGCGTGTAGTGCACCTCGACGCCCATGCGCTCGATCTCGCGCGGCAGCATGGTGCGCGGGCCGGCGACGCGCACCGTGGCGCCGAGCTTGGTGAGCAGATGGATGTTCGAGCGCACCACCCGGCTGTGCGCGATGTCGCCGATCATCGCCACCGTCAGGCCGCGGAAGCTCCCCTTGTGACGGCGGATGGTCAGCGCGTCGAGCAGCGCCTGGGTCGGGTGCTCGTGGGCGCCATCGCCGGCGTTGACGACCCCGGCGGCGAGCTCGCGCGCCAAGAGTAAAGGCACGCCGACATGCGCGTGGCGCACGACCACGAAATCGGGAAACATCGAAGCGATGTTCTTCGCGGTGTCGCGCAGCGTCTCCCCTTTCGACTGCGAGGAGAGATCGGGCGAGAAGTTGACGATGTCGGCCGACAGCCGTTGTGCCGCGATCTCGAACGATACTCGCGTGCGCGTCGAGGGCTCGAAGAAGAGGTTGACGACGGTCTTGCCGCGCAGCGTCGGCACCTTCTTGACCGGCCGCGTCGCCACTTCAGCGAACGACTCGGCGGTGTCGAGAATCAGCTCGATCTCGGCGACCGAGAGCTCGGCGATGCCGAGCAGGTCCTTGCGCGTCCAGCTCGTTTCGCTCATGCGCCGCCCGGCCGCTCGAGAATCTGCACTTTCGAGACGCCGTCGGTGGCGGCGAAGCTGACCTTGATCACCTCGGAGGCCGACGTCGGCACCTTGCGCCCGACGTAATCGGCTTGGATCGGCAGCTCGCGCCAGCCGCGGTCGATGAGCACCGCCAGCCGCACCGCCTTGGGCCGGCCGAAGGCGAGCAGCGCGTCGAGCGCGGCGCGCACCGTGCGGCCGGTGTAGAGCACATCGTCGCAGAGGACGAGGACGCGACCGCTGATGTCCGCCGGCAGGCTGCTCTCTTTGACGATCGGCTTGGGCGCCACCAGCGAGAGATCGTCGCGATAAAGGGTGATGTCGAGCGAACCCTGGAGTGGACGCTGGCCCTCGGCACGTTCGATCTCGTCGGCGAGCCCGTCGGCAAGCGGTACACCGCGGGTGCGGATGCCGATCAGCATCAGGTCGCCCACACCGCGGTGCGCTTCGACGATCTCCCCCGCCATGCGGCGCACGATTCGCCCCATCTCGGCGGCGTCGAGAATGGTGGCCTTCGGAACGAGGTTCACGCGTGGGGTCTCGATCGCATCGACGATCGAGTACGCATCGTATGGCGAGCGGCGAGCCGGCGTCAAACAGAAGCGCCCGGCCTCGCGAAAGGCCGGGCGCGGAGAGTCCGCGACGGTTCTGCGGCGTCAATGCATCGGGGCGACTGGCCCCGCCCGGCGCCTATGGCGTCAGAAGCGGACGCCGACCCTCGCGTACCACTGGCCACCGTTGAAGCCGAAGGGCGACGTCAGCGAGTCGACGACGCCCAGGAACTGAAGGGTTCCGTCCTGCTCCTTGTCCGGCTTCGCGTCGAGGATGTTCTCGCCGCCGATCGCCAGCTCGTAGTTCTCGAAGATCCGGAACCTGACTTCGGCGTCGACGAGGACCTCCTCGCCGTAGGACGCCACGTCGCTGGCGTCGCCCGGGCCGAACTGCCCGCCGGTCGACTGCCAGCCGCCGTAGTAGTTAGTGCGGACGAGGCCCGAGAACATCCTCCCGGTGTCGTAAGTCAGGGAGACGGACGCCCGGTCTTCGGGCACCTGGTGCTCCAGGTCGAAGATCCGCGAGGGATTGTGCGAGTTCGGGGTGACACGGGTGACGTCCTGCTCGTTCATGTTGTAGCGCAGGTCGAGGGTCAGGAGGCCATTGGCCACCTGGAAGAGAGTGGTGACCGCCACATCGACGCCGGTGACCTCGCAATCGAAGGCGTTGCCGAAGAAGTTGGCGACGCTGCCCACCAGGAGCTCGGGATTGGCGACACCGGCAGCCTGCAAGCGGGGGATGTCCGCGGCGGTGATTCTGTTGTTCTGCAGCGCCAGCCGGTCGTCGATCTGGATCTGGTAGTAGTCGAGCGTGAAGCTGGTGTCGGAGGTCGGGCGGGCCACGAGGCCGACCGTGAAAGCGGTCGACGCTTCGGGCTCGAGCGGGACGGCGCCGAAAGCGATGGCCACCGGATGGTCGACCGGGTAGACCCCGCTCGGAATCAGGTTGCCGCCCGAACTGGCGGTGGTGGTGACGTTCAGGGTGTGGACCTGCCCCGGCGTCGGGGCCCGGAAGCCGGTGTTGGCGGTCGCTCTCAGGGCGAACTGGTCGTTGAAATCGTAGCGCCCGGAGAGCTTCCAGTCGAAGGTCGAGCCGAACTCGTCGTAGTCCTCGAAGCGCGCTGCCACGCCGCCCGTGAACTGCTCGGTAATGTCGGCTTCGAGGTCGACATAGCCGGCGTAGCTCTCGCTCGAGAAGCTGCCGACGGACTCCAGCGGGAAGCCCTGGAAGCCGTCGGAGCCGATGCCGAAAATAAAAGCTGGACCGACCTGCCGCGAGCCGAGGTCCCCGGCGCCGATCTTGTAGGTCTCGTCCCGGTACTCGAGCCCGAACGCCAAGTTGAGCGGCGAGGCCAGAGAGTCGACGGCGATCGGCTTCACGAAATCGGCGTTGAAGCTCGTCTCCTCCTGGGTCAGGGTGCCGGGCTTGAAGGAGGTCGGCGAGAGCCGACCCAGGCTCGGGTTGATGCTCTCGGAGAGCGTGTACTCGACCTCGTCCTCCGCGATGCGGCCCCGGACGTCCCAGCGGAGGTCGCCGGCCGCCGTGCCCTTGGCTCCCACCACCCAAGCGAAGTCGGTCATGTCGGCACCGAAATCCGGATTGTAGCCGCCGGGGAAGAGCGTGAAGATCGGGTTGCGCAGCACGAAGCCGCTCGGGCTCGACGCACTCGCCACCAGGTAGTCCGCCGGGTTCAGCCCCGCCGCTACGATGCTGTTGACCAGCGATTGAGATGCCGGATCGGGCAGGAAGTCGCCGTTCGTGTCGATTTGCAAGGTTGTGCGGGCGTTGAACTTGTGCACGGGATCGAGCACCGGTCCGCGATAGAAGAAATCGGAGCGGGTCTCGTTCTCCCCGTAGCTGGCGTGGGAGTAGAGCTCGACGTCGTCGTTGACGTCGATCCCGGCGTTGAGGAACAGCTTCCCGGCCTTCACCGCGGGATCGCCCCAGCGCTGGCCGAGACCGTTGAGGGGCGTCTGCTCCGCGCCGACGATGCTGGCGACGAAGGCCGCGTCGGGGCGGGCTTGGCCGCGCGAGGTTTTGTCCGCCTCCGTGTACTCGAAGGACGCGTTGAGGAAGCCGTCGGCGCCCAGGCCGAAGCCGCCGTTGGCGCTCACCGTGGTGCGCGCGCCGTCGCCGTCGAAGTACTCGCCGGACTGCACCGAGACCGAGTAGCCCTCGCGGGCGTCCTTGAGGACCACGTTGACCACGCCGGCGATGGCGTCCGATCCGTACTGGGCGGAAGCGCCGTCGCGCAGAACCTCGACGCGCTCGATGGCGGCGGCCGGAATGGTGGAGAAGTCGACGCCCTGAGCGCCCTGGTTGACGGTGCCGACCGGCGGCAGCTGCAGGTTGACCAGCGCCGAGCGATGACGCCGGGCGCCGTTGACCAGCACCAGGGTGTGGTCGGGCGACAAGTTGCGCAGGGATACCGGCCGAATGAACGCCGTGCCGTCCGCGATCGGGAAGCGCTGGGTGTTGAACGAGATCGAGACCTTGCTGAGGCTTTCGGTGAGATCCGGGGTCGCCTGGTTAGCGAGGGTCTCGAAGGTCACCACGTCGACGGGTGAGAGGGTCTCGGTGGGCTCGACGCCCAGCTTTCGGGTTCCGGCCGTGACCTCGATCACCTCGCTGAACTCCTCTTTGGGCTCCTCGGCGGCGGGCTCCTCCGGAGTCGCGGCCGGCTCGGTCGTCTCCTGCGCCGCACCGTATCCTCCGCAGAGGAGAGCCAAAGCGATAGCGAGTACGACCGGAGCGCAGGAGAGCCGCTCTCTCGAGTTCTCGTTGTTGTCGAACCTCCGAACCGTGCTCGTCATGCTTGTTCCTCCCCGAGGAGCTTTCGTCCCGCGATCATCGCAGGCGACGGCAGGCTGTTAGCGATCCGTGAACACCCCGACCTGGGACGGCATTGTAACGCCCAGCTTCGCCCGCGGGTCAAGCCTCGAGAGGGCCGGGATCGAGGGCGTGGGGAGGGGAGATCCCTCGGGCGCTGACCGCAAGATATAGGGTGGTGGATGCTCAGTTATCCATCATCTTGTGCTCCGGGGCTCCTCTCCGGTATCTTCGGCCCCGCTTTCGAAGGAACCTCTCGCGCATGCTGAAACTCGAACGTCTCGATCTCTCCGGCTTCAAATCGTTCGTCGACCCGGTCTCCTTGCGCTTCTCGGGCGGCATCACCGGCATCGTCGGCCCCAACGGCTGCGGCAAGTCGAACCTCTCCGACGCCATCAGCTGGGTGATGGGCGAGCAGAGCGCCAAGTCGATGCGCGGCGACACCATGGAGGACGTGATCTTCAACGGCGCGGAGAAGCGCCGGCCGCTCGGCATGGGCGAGGTGACCCTGACTTTCGAGGCGCCGAGCGGAACTTCCGGGGTCGAGGACGGACGGATCATCCTCTCGCGCCGCGTCTTCCGGAGCGGCGAGAGCCAGTACCGCCTCAACGGCAAGCTGACGCGCCTCAAGGACGTTAGAGACCTGCTCATGGACACCGGCCTCGGCGTCCGCGCCTACTCGGTGATCGAGCAGGGCAAGATCGGCATGATCCTCTCGGGCAAGCCGCAGGAGCGGCGCCGCCTGCTCGAAGAGGCGGCCGGAATCACGCGCTACAAGGAGCGCAAACGGATCGCCGAAATCAAGATCGAAGAGGCGGCGGCGAATCTGCTCCGCCTCGACGACATCCTCTCGGAAATCGAACGGAATCTGCGCTCGCTCAAGCGTCAGGCGGGCGCCGCGCGACGCTTCCGGGAGCGACAGGGTGAGCTCCGCGACCTCGAGCGCACCGTCTTCCGGGGGCGCTGGGCGTCGCTGGCGGTGGCGCTGGCCGCCCGGCGCGACGAGCTCGCTGGCACCCGAGCGCGGGAGTCGGAGCTCTCGGCCACCGTTCATCGCGCCGCGGCCGCGATCGCGCGCGACCGCGAGGAGATCGAACGGCAGGCCGAGGCGCTCGCGGTTCGCGTTCGCCGCCAGGCCGAGCTGGCCGCCACGATCGAAGGGCGGCAGCAGCTCCTGGTCGGGGCTCGGCGCACGAGCACCGAGATCGCCCTGCGGCTCGACGCGGGAGAGCGACAGGCTCAGCGCCTCGACGAACAGCTCGCCGCTCACCAGCAGTCGAGCGCCGAGACCGCCGAGCTTTCTGCCCGACTCGTCGATGATCACCAGCGCGCCGAGAGCGCCGTCGCGGCGACCGCCGCGGAGCTCGCCGGCGCCGAGGAGCAGACCGAGCGGGCCGAGAGCGCCCTCGAGGTTCTGCGACGCGAGCTGCTCGCCTCGTTGGGACAGCTCGACGAGCTGCGCCTCCGCCTGCATCGCGAAGAGATCGAAGGCGAGAAGGGGAGTTTCCGCGAGCGCCATCTCGTCGACGAGCTGGGCGCTCACGCTTCAGAGCTGGTCGAGAATCGGCGCGAGCTCGCTTTCGCGGAGGGCCGACTCGCCGAGCTCGCCGAGCTGCAGGCGCTCCAAGAGGTCGAGCTCGCCGCGGCGCGCTCGCGGCTCGAGGCGCTGACGCGCAGCGAAACCGCGGCGGGCGAACTACTCCGCCAGCTCGAATCCGAATGGACGACCCGATCGGAACGGCGACGGCTGCTGGCCGACCTGGCGGCGAGCGAGGCCGACCGCGGCTCCGCCTTCGCTGAGCAAGCCGCTGCCGCCGGCATAGCGAATGCACCCCGCTTGCGCGACAGCGTGCGCGCGGAGCGCGGTTGGGAGGAGAGTCTCGACCCGTTCGTAGCACCGCTCGTCGACGCCCTGGTGCTCCCCGCCGACCTCCGCGCCGCCGAAGTCGTCGCTCGCTGGACGGAGTCCGAGCGCGCCGCCGGCGTTCTGCTCTCGCCCGCCCAACCCGGAGACCACCTGGCGCCGCTTCGCCCCGACGACCCGGCGATCGTCGCCGGGCTCGGCGAGGCGCTCGGAGTCGAATCGGCGATCGCCGAGGCGCTGCCGCCGGCCTGGTTGGTCGAATCGCCGGCCGACGCGGAGCGGCTGGCGCGGGCTCACCCGGGCGTCGCCTTCCTCTCGCGTCGCGGCTCGTGGGCGCTCGGGGGGTTGCTGCACCTCGCGGGGAGTGTGGCGCAGCCCGGGTTTCTCACTCGCAGCGCCGAGCTCGCGGCGCTCGCGGAGGAGCTTCCACGCCTCGCTACGGAGTTGGCTCGCGCACGCGCCGAGCTCGACTCGATGGGGGCCAATCGCCGCTCGGCCGAAGCGGCGATCCGCCCGCTCGAAGCCGAGCTCGCCCGTCGCGGCCAGGAGATCGCGGTCGCAGGCGCCGAGCGCGAGCGCCTGGCGTCTCGCAGCGTGCAGCTCGAAGAAGCCGAGCTGCGTCTCTGCAGCGACCACGCCAGCGTCGCTTCCGAGCTGGAGCGCCTGACCGCGGCTCGCGACGGACTCGAACGAGAGATCGCTCGCCTCACGGCGCTGCATCGCCAGCGCGAGTCGGATCTCGATCGGGCGCGAGGCTCGGCGGAGGAGCTCCGCGGCGCGCGCGAGACGCTCCGCGCCGTCGCCGCGGGCCGCCGCGGCGAGCTCGAGCTCCTCGCCGAGCGCGTGCGCGCCATCGAGTCGCAAGCGGCCCGGCAGAATCGCGAGCACGAAGCGGCCCGACAGCAACGCGCGTCGTGGGTCGACGACGCGCTCGTACTCGCCGTTCGACGCCAGGAGCTCGAAGCCGAGATCCAATTGGCCGAGCGTGAGCTCTTCGAGGCTCTCGAGCTTCGCGCCGGTGGCGAGGAGCCGCTGGTCGCCGAGCGCGAGCGCCTCGATCTCGACCGTCAGCGGCTGCGCACCGCCGAGAGCGAGCTCGCAGCGACGCGCGAGCGCCACCTCGCCGCGCGCGACGCTGTAGAAGCCGTGCGCATCGCTCTCGCCGGGCTCGACCACGACGCCGGGCATCTGGCGCGCGAAATCGAGGAGCGCTGCGGCGAAGCGCCCCCCGAACCGGCCGAGCTCCAACCTGCCAACCTCGCCGAGCTGGAGGACGACTTGGCTCGCCTCCGCTTGCAGCTCGAGGCGATCGGTCCGGTCAACCTGCTCGCCGCGGAGGAGTACGCCACCGAAGAGGAGCGGCAGCTCTTCCTCTCGACCCAGCGTGCCGACGTGGCGAGCTCGCTCGAGTCGCTCCGGCAGACCATCCGCGAGATCAACCAGACCTCCAGCGCGCGCTTCCGCGAGACGTTCACCGCCGTCAACGAACAGTTCGCGCGCACCTTCGTCGAGCTCTTCCGCGGTGGCGAGGCCGAAATGCGCCTCATGGACGAAGAGGATCTGCTCGATTGCGGCATCGAGATCGTCGCCCGCCCGCCCGGCAAGCGGCTGCAGAACCTCATGCTGCTCTCCGGCGGCGAGAAGGCGCTGACCGCCATCGCGCTGCTCTTCGCCCTTTTCCGCGTCAAGCCGTCGCCGTTCTGCATCCTGGACGAAGTCGACGCGCCGCTCGACGACGTCAACACGCTGCGCTTCGTCGGCATGCTGCGCGAGCTGGCGCGCGAGACGCAGTGCATCGTCATCACCCACAACAAGCTCACCATGGAGGTCGCCGCGACGCTCTACGGCGTCACTATGGAAGAGCGCGGCGTCTCCAAGCTCATCGAGGTCGAGCTGGAAGAGGTGCAGCCGCAGGCGGCGACGGCTTGACGCTCTCTATCTGATCGGCGGTGCCGCCAAGGCGGCGGACGACACGGCCGCCACAGCCGTCGAGTAGCTGGTAGCCAGAGCCGTCCTTCTCGAGATCGCTCGGAAAGGAGTAGCGCGTCCAGGCCGGCCCGCCGACGACCGATGGCAGCGCCTTGCGGGTCAGAAAGAGGACCGGACAGCGGACAGCGCCTGCTGGCGGCCAACTCTCGATCGCTAGCGGCGCCAGCTGGCGCAAGTAGTACTCCTGCTGCGGACGAAGTCGGTTGCGCTCCGAACGGGCTCGGAATCGCAATCCCGGCTGCAGATAGAGGCGCGACCCCGGCTCCTGGGCGAGCGCTGACGCGAGGTCGTGCAGCGGAGTTCGAATCGGGTCCGCGGTCAAGAGCTCGTGAGCGCGCATCAGTTGCACCGCCGCTAGGGAGCCGCCCAGAGCCAGGACGAGCCAACGCCTGTCCGGCCGCAGCGCGCGGCCGAGCTCGCAGAGCCCAGCGGTGAGGCAGAGCGCGATCCCCGGGTAGGCGGGCAAGACGTACCATGCCAGTTTCGTCTGGAAGAGGGTCACCGCGAGGACCATCGTCGCCGCCCAGCTCGCGCAGCAGGAGAGCGTGGCACGTTCCGCGCTCGGCTCGCGCCGGAAACTGTTCACGAGCGCGATCCCGAACGGAATCAGCAGGAGCAGCAGAACGCCGTAGTCGTCCTGAATGAAACCCGTGTAGAAGGTGGCCACCCGCCGCTTGCCTGCATGCAGGTCGCCCTGCGCCCGCTCGATCACGTCGCGCGCCAAGAGATGCCGAAGAACACCGGGCACTCGATTCGAATACAGCACGAACAGCCAGCCGCCGAAGAGCAGCGCCGAGCTGGCGAGCACGAGCGCGGTTCGGCGCAGCGCGCGCATCGATCGCCGCGCGAGCGGCTCGCGGCCGCCTAGAAGCTCACCGAGGAAGATCGTCGGCGCCACCAGACCGATCCCCGCCAGATTCTTGAAGAGCACCGACAGGGCGACAACTCCGTTCGCTGCAGCGAACCGGATCGACGATTCGCGTCGCATCGAGTCGATCCAGAGCACGAGCCCCGAGACGACGAGCAAGAGCAGCGGCGCGTCGAAGGTGCCCGAGCGCAGCGCATGAAAGCCGAGAGCACGACCCGAGGAAGCGAGCAGCAGGCCGGCGAACAGTCCATAGCCCGGACCGAACCAGCGCGCCGCCGCCCAACCGAGCACCAGAATCGCGCCGAGGCCGTAGACGACGCTCGCGGCCCGCGCGCCGATCTCGTCGACTCCGAAGAGCGCGAACCCGGCGACGAGGCCGAGGAAGCCGCCGATCGGTTTTTCGAGATAGAGCTCGTTCAGCAGGCGAAGAGGTACCAGGTGGCCCGACTCGAGCGTGTCGATCGTCACGACCGCATAGAGCGCCTCGTCGCCCCACAGGCTCGCCCCGTCGAGGTCGAAGAGCAGCAGCGCGCCAGCTACGAGCGTCAACAGGCCAAGCGCCGCGGCCGTTCGGAGCCGTGTGCCGCTGCTCGGAGCCGCAGAGGCGAGGGCGAGGGGCGCGGGCATCGGAGAGCTCGGCGGTGCGAAGGGGTTCGCTACCCGGCGGGGCGGCGGCCGAGCCTACCGTAGCGCCATCTCGTCCTAGATTGGCGCTCGGCGGAGCGCTCGCCTAAAATCGCTCATCCCCGCGCTCGGGGCACGCCACCGTAGCTCAGAGGCAGAGCAGCCGATTCGTAATCGGCAGGTCGTCGGTTCAACTCCGACCGGTGGCTCCATCTTCGCGCCCGCTGGAGGCTCGGGAATCATGAGAAGTCTCGTCGCCAACGCCGCCCTACTCCTCACGCTGGCCGCCTCCCCGTCGTCGAGGGCGGCCGATCCCGAGCCCTCGCTAGAAACGATCCGGGCGCACCTCGACTTCCTCGCCGACGACCGCTTGGCTGGACGCGACACCGGTGAAGCCGGGCACGAGATCGCCGCGCTCTACGCCGCCGCGCAGTTTCGCCAGTGGGGCCTCGCCCCAGGCGCCGGCAACTCGTATTTTCAGCGCATTCCTTTCCAACGGACCCGACTCGCGGGCGTGGCGCTGGAGGTCCGACAGGGGAGCTCGACCGTCGCGCTGCAGTGGAAAGACGACTTCGCGATGAAGGGAAGTCCGATCTACCAGAAGGTCGAAGTCGCCGCCCCGGTCGCCTTCGCCGGCTTCGGAATCGAGGCTCCGCGGCTGGGCCACTCCGACTACGGAGCCCTCGACGCCCGCGGCAAGATCGTCCTCGTCCTCTCGGGCGCTCCCGAGAGCTTCCCGCGTGACGAGCGAGCGCACTTCTCCGCCGCCCGCGTCAAGAGCGAGGAGGCGGCGCGCCGGGGGGCGCTCGGCCTGCTCACGCTGAAGACGCGCATCGACGAGAGAAGGAGCCCGTGGGAGCGCTCGGTGCTCAACATCGATCACCCGTTCCTCCGCTGGCGACACCCCGACGGCCGCCTGCAGGACGCCCTCCCGGAGTTGCGCTTCAACGCGATTCTCAACCGAACCGGAGCCACGAAGCTCCTCGCGGGGACGGACGTCACGCTCGAGCAGCTCCTCGACGCCGGCGAGCGGCCGGGCTTCGGCTCCCGCGAGCTGCCGGTCACCCTCGCGGTGCGCACCGAGAGCAGCCAAGAGGAGATCAGCAGCCCGAACGTCGTCGCCCTGCTTGCCGGTTCCGACGCCGCGCTCCGCAACGAAGTCGTCGTCGTCACCGCCCACCTCGACCACATCGGCATCGGCGCCGAGGTCGAAGGCGACAGGATCTACAACGGCTACTACGACAACGCCATGGGCAGCGCGATCGTGCTGGAGATGGCCCGTCGCTTGGCCGCCGCGACGACGCGACCCGCGCGCTCGCTCCTCTTCGTGCTGGTCACCGGCGAGGAGAAGGGGCTGCTCGGCTCGGACTACTTCGCCCACTACCCGACCGTGCCGCTCGCGGCGATCGTCGCCAACCTGAACATCGACATGCCGCTCTTTCTCCAGCCGGTCTCCGATCTGGTCGCCTTCGGCGGCGAGCACTCGACGCTCGGCCCGCTTGCCTCCGACGCCGCCCGTGCGGGCGGCTTCAGCGTCAGCGTCGATCCGGTGCCCGAAGAGGTGATCTTCGTGCGCAGCGACCAGTACTCGTTCGTGCGGCGGGGCATCCCGGCGATCTACCTCAATCCGGGTCTTGGCTCTCGCGACGGCAGCAACGCCGGCGAGCGAGCCGTCGCAACCTTTCGCGAGCTCCACTACCACCGCCCGAGCGACGAGGCCACGCTTGGCGTCGACTGGGATTCCGTCGCCCGCTTCGTCGCCACCAACCTCCGTCTCGCCCTAGCGATCGCCGATGCCCCAGAGCGACCTCGTTGGCTCGCCGGCGACTTCTTCGGCGAGACGTTCGGCGCCGCGCCCACCCAGTGAAGTGAAGGATCTGGAAGTGAGCTCTCCACTCGCCTCGCGGAGCACCGGTCGATCCGCGGCAGCCGATCTCGCGTACTCCTCTGCCGAGATGAGAGAGCTGAACGCCCTGCACCTCGAGCTCGACCGCGTCGGCCTCCTCTTGGCGAGCGAGCCCGATCCGACGCCGCTCTCTGCCGCCTCGGTGTCGGGCTGGTCGATCGCCGAGCAGGTAGACCATCTGCTCAAGATCGTCGCGGCGATGCTGGGGCGGCTCGAAGGCGAACCGAAGCCGCGGTCGCGCGGCATCAATCTGGCCGGTCGGATCCTGTTCGGCATCGGTCGGTTACCGCGCGGCATCGGCAAGTCGCCCGAACCGGTGCGCGGCGAGGCGAAGCCGCGCGCCGAGCTACTCGCCGCGCTCGCCGCGGCACGGCAGCGCCTCACCGCCCTCGCCGAGCGCTCGACTCTCTGGAGCGAGCTGCGGCCGCTCGTCGGCCACCCCTACTTCGGCGGGCTGACGCCGCGGCAGACGCTTCGCTTCCTCGCCATCCACACCGATCACCACCTGCGTATCGTCGCCGCGATCCGTCGCGCCGCCCAGGTCTGAGAGGCGCCGATAGAATGACGGCATGTTCGGACTCAAGCGCAAGTTTCGCCTCACCGCCACCGCTACCACCGGCGGTTGAGCGGCGAAGGTCGGTCCGGGGGACCTGACCTCGCTGCTCGCCCCCCTCGCCGGCCTCGCCGGCGTCGGGGATCGTGTGCTCGTCGGGCCGCAAAGCGGCGACGACGCCGGGGTCTATCTACTCGACGGGCACGGCCTCGTCGCTACCGTCGATTTCATTCCGCCGGTCTGTGACGATCCGTTCCGCTACGGCCGCGTCGCGGCGACCAATGCGCTCTCCGACGTCTGGGCGATGGGCGGGCGCCCGCTCTTCGCGCTGAACCTCTGCGCCTTTCCAGACGGGCTGCCC
>CAZPYU010000219.1:0-10158 GCA_964590905.1 uncultured Thermoanaerobaculia bacterium | reverse complement strand
GCTCGGCGAGCTGCTGCCCGAGCCGACGACGGCGGAGCGGCGCGGACTCACCTACCTTCGATGCCGACTCGAAGAGCGGCGCGACGAGGCGTACCGCGAAGCCGAAGCAGCGCTCTTGCCCCGCTTCGACAAACTGGCAGCTCGTCTCGGCGAGCGCCTCGCGAGCTACAGCCTGGAGATGCGGCTCGATCGCGACTCGGTTCCGCGGCTGTTCAGGCACCTCGTCGCACCTGAGCTCGAAGCGCAGCTCGGCGAGCTACGCCAGGCACTCGACACCCTGCTCGGATCGCGCGACGATGCCCTCGCGCACCGCGCTCGCATCGCCGCCAAGCGGCTGCGCTATCTGCTCGATCCGCTCGCCGCGGCCGCACCGGCGGCGCGCCACGCCGTGGCGCGACTCAAGGAGGCGCAAGATCTGCTCGGCGAGCTCAACGATCTCCACCTCCTCGCCACTGAGGTCGCGGCGGCGGCGAGCGAGCTCGAGCGCGCGACGCTCGCGCGCCTGTCGACCGAAGCGCTCGCGGGCGCCGAGCCGGCGGTTCGACCGGCACGGCGCGTCGTGGAGCGCCGAGGTCTCGTGGCTCTGAGCGGGAGGATCGCCGCGGCCCGCAGTGCTCGCTGGGAGCGGCTCGAAGCCGAGTGGATCGCGCCGGACAGCCCCGGCCGCTCCGCGCTCGAGAGCGCGGTCGCCGAGCTCTCGAGCGAGCTCGGTAGCGAGACGAAGAGTCGGGCGAGCTGAAGGGTTCGCTGGCTCGTCGTCAGCGCGCGACGCGCCGCAGGGCGTTCTCCATCAGCACCGCTTGGCTCGGTCGCGGTAGCTCGCCCGCAGTCGGGCGGCGCTGCTCGTAGCTGCCGTCGGCGCGCATCTCCCACGCCTTGCAGTTGTCGGCGAGCTGGTGATCGAGGATTGCCTGCAGCTCGGCGCGCAGCGCCGGCGAGGAGACCGGCACCATCGCTTCGACGCGCCAGTCGAGATTGCGCGACATCCAGTCGGCGGAGGCGAGGAAATACTCGGGCTGGCCGGCATTGCCGAAGACGAAGATGCGGGCGTGCTCGAGGAAGCGGCCTACGATCGACACGACGCGAATCGTCTCGCTCTTACCCGGCAGACCGGGGCGCAGCCGGCAGACGCCGCGTACGATCAGGTCGACCTCGACGCCAGCGGCCGACGCATCGTAGAGCGCGCGCACGATCTCCGGGTCTTCGAGCGAGTTCATCTTGGCAACGATGCGACCGCCGCGTCCGCCGCGCGCGTGCTCGATCTCGCGCCGGATCAGCTCGAGGCTGCCCTTGCGCATGCCGATCGGCGCCACCAGGAGGCGCGAGAAGCTCGGCTCGCCGATGTGCCCGAGGGTCAGCAGGTTGAAGAGCTGTGCCGCGTCGGCGGCGAGCTCGGGGTCGCAGGTGAAGAGGCCGAGGTCGGTGTAGAGCTCTGCCGTGTCGGTGTTGTAGTTGCCAGTGGCGAAGTGGACGTAGGTGCGCAGGCCCTCGCTCTCTTGGCGCACGACAAGCGAGATCTTGGCGTGCGTCTTGTAGCCGACGACTCCGTAAGCGACGTGCGCGCCCACGCTCTCCAGCGCCTCCGCCCATTCGATGTTGCGTTGCTCGTCGAAGCTGGCGCGCAGCTCGACCAGAACCGCCACCTGCTTGCCGCGCTCCGCCGCGTCGATCAACGCCTGCGCCACCGGCGAGCTCTTCGAGGTTCGGTAGAGCGTCTGCTTGATCGCCAAGACGGCGGGATCCTCGGCGGCGACCTGGAGGAAGCGCTGCACCGAGCTGGCGAACGAGTCGTACGGATGATGAACAAGAAGGTCGCCCGCGCGGATGACGCGAAAGATGTCGGGCTCCTTGCCCTCCGGACCAGGCGACAGCCGCGGGTGCGTCACCGGCTTCCACGGCGTCTCCCGCACCGTGGGCAGCGGCAGAGCCGCGAGCTGGAAGAGGTCGCGTGCCGCGAGCGGCGGACGCACTTCGTAGCTGTCCTCCGCCTCGACTCGCAGCTCCTCGGCCAGGAGCGCTCGCATCCAGGCGGGCATGCCGGGCACCAGCTCCAGCCGCACCACGGCCGCGAAACGGCGCTCGAGGAGCTCCTCCTGGATCGTCTCGAGCAGGTCTTCCGCTGGCTCCTCGTGGCGAGCGACGTCGGCCGCGCGAGTGACCCGGAACGAGTACGACTCGAGCAGCTCCTGACCCGGGAAGAGCCGTTCGAGGTGGGCCGCGATCAGCTCCTCGAGCGGCAGGTAGCGAAAGCCGTCGCCGACCTGGACCCAGCGCGGCAGCGAGGCTGGTACCTTGACCCGCGCGAAGCGGATCTCGCTCGACCCCGGATTGCGGACGGCGACTGCGAGCGAGAGCGAGAGGTTGGAGATGAATGGGAACGGATGCGACGTATCGACACCCAGCGGCGTCAGGATGGGGAAGACGCTGGCAGCGAAGTAGCGACCGAGTCGCAGCCGCTCGTCGTCGGTGAGGTCGCGCCACCGGGTGAGCTCGACTCCGTGCAGCGCCAGCTCGGGCAGGAGAGTGCCGATCAGCACTTCGCGCTGATGCTCGTACATCGGGCGCAGGAGGGAGCGGATCGCGGCGAGCTGTTCGGCGGGAGTGCGACCCTCGGGCGACAGCGCCCCCTTCGCTGCTGCAGCCTGGAGGCGCAATCCGCCGACCCGCTTCATGAAGAACTCGTCGAGATTGGCGCTGAAGATGGCGATGAACTTGAGCCGCTCGAGGAGCGGCACCGACGGATCCTCTGCTTCGTGCAGGACCCGGCGGTTGAACTCGAGCCAGGAGAGCTCGCGGTTCAGGAACGGCGACTCGGCGTCGACCGCGACCCCAACCTCGGTGATGGCCGCTTCCGGGAGCATCTCGAGCGTCATGGCCGCCCAACTCTATGCTCAGCCACGGGGCGGGCGTGTGACGTAGTGCCGCCACACGTTCGTCGCTCGCCGCGTCGCCGATTCGTCACATCCGGTTGCTACGGTGGCTCTCCTGCCGGCGGCGGATTTCCGCTGCCGCGGCTCCCGGAGACCCCATGGAGATCCAGATCGACGCCACCGCCCCCGACCTCCGCCGGGTCCGCCTCGTCGGCCGTCTCGACTCGGCCGGCGTCGGCCAGGTCGACATCAAATTTCTCGCCGCCACCGCCGGCTCCGGCCGCAACGCCATCGCCGACCTGACAGCTGTCGCCTTTATCGCCTCGCTCGGCATCCGCATGCTGATCGAAGCGGCGCGGACTTTGGCGGCGAAAGGGAAGCGGCTCGTCGTGGTGGTCGTCGACGGCCTGGTGGCCGAGACGCTGCGCGACAGCGGCGTCGATCAACTGGTCTCCACCGTCGGCAGCGACGCCGAGGCGCTGGCGCTGCTCGCCGCCAACTGAGACGATGCCGACGGTGGTAGTTCCCCAGCTCGAGCTCGAGGTTGACGGCTCCGTCGGCTCACTCGACCGTGCCCAGGCGCGATTCCACGACTTCGTCGCCGCGCTCGAGGTCGACGCGCGGGCGACCTACCGGGCGAACCTGGTCTTCGAGGAGCTGGTGACCAACGCCCTGAAGTACGGCGCGGACGAATGGCAGCCGATCCGAGTTTACTGCTCGGTGGCACTCGCTCCGGACGCCTTGGTCCTGAGCTTTCGCGACCACGGCCGGCCGTTCGACCCGACGACCTTTCCCGCGCCGACTCAGCCGATCTCGCTCGAGGAGACAACCCTCGGAGGCCTCGGTCTCCACTTAGTCAGGAGAGTGGTCGCCGCCATCGACCATCGCCGCGAAGGCGACGAGAACGTCACCGAGGTGCGCGTCGCCCTCGCTCCGATGTGAGACCGGCATGGAACGCGAGATCGAGAAGACTTCACGCCTCCACTTTCGCCGGCCGCCGCAGCGTGCCGACGAGATGCGTTCGTTTCTGGTCGTGCGCGAGGGCCGTGAACGGGGCGCCCGCCTCGAGCTCACCGCCGAGCGGGCGGTCCTCGGACGCGAACCCACAGCCGCTCTCCGCCTGCTCGACGCCGGAGTTTCGGGCACGCACTGCGCAGTGTGGAAGGAAGGCGGCGTGGTCTGGATCGAGGACCTCGCTTCGAGCAACGGCACGTTCGTCGACGAGCGTCCGATCGTGGCGCCAACCCCGCTGCCGGTGGGCTCGGAAGTCGGCCTCGGGCGAACGATCCTGCGCCACGAGTATCGGGGTCGCGAGGAGCTGGCGCGCGAGAGCGCGGTAGCGGCCGATCTCGATCGCGCTGCGAGCTACGTCGCCGCGATCTTGCCGCCGCCCCTCACGGTGGGCGCGGTGCGCGTCGCATGGCGCCATCTGCCGTGCGACCAGCTCGGCGGAGACGCCTTCGGCTATCGCTGGGTGGACGACGATCGCTTCGTGCTTTATCTGCTCGACGTCTCCGGGCACGGTACCCCAGCCGCCCTCCACGCTGTCGCGGCAATCCAGGCCCTGCGCTCGAGTCTGGTCGCGGGCGGCGCATCCGAACGTCCCGCCGAGCTCCTCGAAACCCTCAACAGCGCTTTCCCGATGGCTGCGCACGGCGGGTTCTTCCTGACCGTCTGGTGTGGTCTCTTCGACCGCCGCGACCGAACGCTCCGCTTCGCGTCGGCTGGACACCCGGCGCCGCTCCTCCGTCCGCCCGGACGAAAGGCCGAGCTCGACCGGTTGACGTGTCGCAACCCGCCGATCGGGATGGCCGACGGCTTTCGCTACGTCTCAGCCGAACGCACCGTCGCTCCGGGCAGCACGCTCTACCTGTTCAGCGACGGCATCTTCGAGATCCGCACCGACGAGGGCGCCGAGTGGGGTTACGAAGAGCTCGCACGGGTCGTGGCGCGTCCGCCCGTCGCCGGGCTCTCCGAGATCGCGCGCGTCGAAACCGATGTGCGCGCCACGCTGCCCGGTTCCCGCTTCGACGACGACGTCTCGCTGCTGGTCGTCGAGATCGACTGACAGGACCCCTCTCTAGCCGGTCGTCGCGCCGAAGACGAGGCGCGGCTGGACCGGGCTAGGCCGCCAGCCGCCGCATCAACACCAGCGTCTGGTCGTCCGATTGCGGTAGACCCTCGCTGAAGACGTCGAGCGTGGCGAAAACGCGCTCGACGAGCCGCTCCACCGGTTCCTCCGGACGCTCGCGTAGCGCGGACACCAGACGTCGGGATTCGAACTCCTGGTCGTTGCGGTCGAGTGCCTCCGTGATGCCGTCGGTGTAGAAGACTGCGAGATCGCCGGGAAGGAGGGCCTCGAGGGCCGGTTCGTACCTTGTTGTCGGGAGCGCCAGGCCCATCACCGGGCCGCCCGAGGCGAGGGCCAACTCGCCGCCGGCGGCGCGCAGTATGAGAGGCGGCGGGTGACCGGCGTTGACGTAAACCAGATTCCCGTTGCGTTGGATCTCGGCGTAGACGAGCGAGATGAAGCGACCGTCGGGCGAGTTGCGGCGCACGACGGCGGCCAGCTTCTCCATGGTCTTGAAGAGCTTCAGGTTCTCCTCCACCCCCATGCGCAGGCCGACGATGACGTCCCGCGCTTGCAGCGCGGCGCCCATGCCGTGACCGGCCGCGTCGGCCACGGCCACTCCGAGCGTCCCCGGTTGCACGTTCAGGAAGTCGTACACGTCGCCGCCGACGACCGCCGCCGGCCGCGAGCCGAAGGCGATCTCGTAGCCCGGGAAGGCCGGCGGCTCGGCCAGAAGCAGCGAAGTCTGCACCTGCCGCGCCTGCGCCATCGCTGCGGTGATGTCGCGGTGGTGCAACGCGATGTCGGCCAGCGAGCCGAGGGCGGCAAGGAAGGGCGCCGTCTCCTCCGGCGGCAGGGGACGAGAAAGAACGAAGACGAGGAGGAACTCGCGCTTGGCGCCGAACGCGACCGCTGCCACCGTCGCGGCGTCCTCGTCGCCAGCTCTCGTCGTGGCCACGCCACTGCGCCGCAGCTCGCGCGCCAGGGGGTGATCCACCGCTAGGCTCTCGCTCAGCCACGACGGACCGCCGGCTCCACGATGCGCCACCCGAGCGTAGGAGCGGGCCTGCCGGCGATAGGCGCAAGCGCCGCGAATCAGCTCGCTGTCCGGCGTCGCCGCATCGCCGAAGAGGGCGAGCAGCTGTCCGATCAGCGCCTCGGTGCTGCGCGTGCCTTCCAGGCCGACGACGAGGTGCCGGAGGCGGCGGTAGAGGTCGTAGGTGGGGAGGAGTCTCGGGTCCTGCGCGTCCGGTGAGAGACGATGGTCTACGGCCGGCGGCGCCGGCAAAGTGGTGGTGTCGACGGTTTCCATGCCTCCTTTGTACATGCGGGAGGTGAACGCGAAGTCACGACGGCATGGCGGCGCTGTGACGCGGTGCCTGTCTCGAGGGGCGCGAGCTGGGCGAGGTCGAGCCGCAGCCTCAGCGAAACTCGATCTTTTCGACCTCCGTCCAGCGCAGATAGCCGTCGTCGCCCGCGACGCCGAGGAAGGCGATGCCGCCGTTCGACTCGTCGACGTCGGTCTGCCCTTCGAGCTCGAGCTTCTCGCCGCCGGCTAGAGTGACCTCGCTCCGGCGCGAGCCGAGGCGCCGAATCGATTCGACGCGCGCGAACGGAATCGTGTACTCGACGTCGTCCTCCATGCCGTCCAGCATCTCCCATTGCGCGGACTCGTCGAGATCGAAGGCGATCTCGCCTTCGCGGCTCTTGCCGTCGACTGTCGTCACCCGCGCCCGCAGCGCACCGAGCGCCGGGAAGTCGTCGTAGCCGCGGCCCGAATCGGCAGCGGCCTCGATCTCGACCCGCTCGAAGACGTCCCACGGGATTTCGACCCGGCCGAAACGCGCGTCTTCGATGCAGATGCCGCGGATCGAGGCGTCGACGTCGTTGGTGCCCGAAAGCTCGAGCCGGCGTCCGTCAGTGAGCTCGACCGTCGCCGAGCGTCGCGTCCGGCGCTCGATAGCGCGAATCTTTCCCATCGCAATGGAGAGCTCGCCGTCTTCGCTTTCGCCGTCCAGCTCGTCGATGGTGGTCGCCTCCTGGCTATCCCAGGCGAGCCAGCCGGAGAACTCCCCCACCGTCGTCTTCACCTTGCCGCGCAGCCGCTGAGCGTACGGTTTCGTCCCTGCCGGCGCCACCGCGAAGCGGATCGACCGGATGCGATCCCAGTCGATCTCGACCTCGCCCAGCGCCGGGTCGTAGACAGTGATCTCGGCGTCGAAGTCGTTCGAGCCGCCCTCGATCTGGAGCCTGTCGCCGCTCTTCAAGACGATCTCGGCGCGCTCGCCGCGCGGCAGGATCTCGGCCAGATCGCCGAAGCGGACAGTGAGTTGGCGCTGCGCCCAGCCGTGCTCCCACGGCCCCGAGAGCTCCAGGCCGAACACCTGGACGCGCCTGCGCTGGCGCTCGAAGCCGCGCGGCAGCTCGCCGGTGGCGGGCTCGTCGCGCTTCGAGCCGTTGAAGTGGTCGTCCCAGAACGCCTCCTCGTTGCCCCAGCGCAGGAGGCCGGTGTACGACTTTCCCGAGCTAGTCTCGACGGTGCCGTAGAGAAAACCGCGGGCGTCGGCGTCGGCCGCGGCCGCGGCGGGAGCGGCGAGCGCCAAGCTCGCCAGAATCGCAATTAGTTGTCGTTGCATGACAAGGGTCTCCTGGATCGTCGTTGGGTCGTTGGGTCGTTGAATAGCTTCTCGAGCTCGCCAGCTCAGATGGCGCCGCCGCGCGGACTCTCCTCGTCGAGCCGCGCGTGCACGACGCCGCGCGGCCCGTCCTCGCGATCGAGGCCTTCGCCGCTCTCGATCGCCGGCACCAGGCGCAGCACCTCGAGCATGGCGCGCTGGTAGCGGATGTCAGAGCGGAGCAGCTCGTCCGCTACCGCGACGAAGCGGCGTTCGTCCATCGCCCGCGCTGTACCGCCGGCGCTCACGGCGACGGCTTCTCCCGCTCCGACCGGCACAGCGTCCGAACTGGAGAGCCGACTCCACACCAGTCCGCCTCCGACCCCGAGGGCCAAGAGCGCCGCGATGCGCAGGAAACGGTCCCAGCGGGAGACGGCGATCGCGCCAGCCCCGCGCGGCGCCGCCGACTCGGCGTTGCCGGCGGCGGCGAGAACGCCGCGCCAGAGCTGTTCGGCGCGCTCGGGCGCCATCGGGTCGCCGCTCGCAGCGGGCGCCGTCGCTACGCCCTGCAGCCGGCTGGCGCGGCGGAAGAAGTCGCGACAGTCGGCGCATTCGAAGGCGTGTTCGAGCGCCGCCGCGGCCGCCGCCGGAGCCAGCTCGCCGTCGAGCAGGCTCGACAGCTCAATCTCGTGAAGCTCGCACTGCTGTCGATTCGCACTCATGCTCGGATCTCCGCGACGAGCCGGTCGCCCAGCTCGGCGATGAGGCGCTTGCGCGCCCGGTGGACGTTGATGCGGACCTGATCGAGGCTCCAGCCCATCGCCTCGCCGATCTCGCGGTAGCTGCGCTGCTCGATCGCCGCGAGTCGAAATGCCGCGCGGTAGGTCTCGGGAAGCTGAGCGAGCGCCCGCCGCACGATCTCCTCCAACCCTCGTCGCGCCGCCGCCGCCTCCGGCGACTCGCTCGTAGTATCGGGCAGAGCTTCGAGCCCGCCCTCGTTCACGCCCGCCGTGTCTGTCGCTCGTCGCGGCACCAGTCGCATTCCGCGCCGCCAGTGATCGGCAACCAGGTTCTGCGCGATGGTGAAGAGGTACGAGCGGCAGTTCCCGTCCGCATCGATCCGCCCCGACCGGATGGCGCGCACGAAGGTCTCCTGCAAGAGGTCCTCGGCGGTCTCCCGCTCTCTCACCCGACGACGAAAGAAGGCCAGCAGCGCCCCGCGCTCCGCCTCCCAGGCCGCTCGCCAGATCTCCTCGGCTCTCGGACCGCTCGAGCTCAGGCTCTCCTCCCAGCGCGCGGTAGCGACCACACCGGCTAGAAACCGCCGCGGGTCGGGTTTGTTACAGCCAGAGTCGGCCGAGTCACGAAGCTCGGTCCAGCTTCGACGTCACCACGATGTTACAGACCGTGATAGCTTCCTGGCGCCGATCCCGGACGAACCCGCTCCACGATCCGTTTTCCCGAGGCCTAGCCGAGATGCGCATCGACTCGCTGATCCGCTGGTTTCTGCCCAAGGAAGAGCGCTTCCACGAGCTCTTCACCCAGGACACCAAGAATCTCGTCCGCGCCGCCGAGCTGTTTCTGGCGATCGCCAAGAGCCACGACATCGCGGAACGGCAGCTCAAGCTGGTCGAGCTGAAGGCGATCGAGCACGACGGCGATCAGATGACGCGGCGGATCTTCGAGGCGCTCAATTCGACCTTTCTGACCCCGCTCGACCGCGAGGACATCCGGGCGCTGGCGGTCGACATCGACGACGTGCTCGACTATCTCGAAGGGATCGCTCAGCTCCTCGTTCTCTTCGAGCCGTCCGAGCCGCCCGAGGCGTTGGTCCGCTTCGCCGAGATCTTGCTCGAGCTGGTGGAACAGATCGACGGCATCACCGAGCAGCTTTGGGACTCGCGCTCGGCCCCCCAGATCCACGACGGAATGGTCCGCATCTCCGAGCTCGAAAACCAGGCCGACGACCTCTTCCTGGCCGCGCTCGGCGCGCTGTTCCGGCGCGACACCGGTCGCGACGCGATCGAGGTATTGCAGTGGAAGGAGATCTACCAGGGGCTCGAGGACGCCTGCGACAAGTGCAAGGACTTCACGCACGTGGTCGGCAACATCGTGATCAAGAACGCTTGAGATCCCGATGACGGTCCTCGCCGCCATCATCTTCATCGCTCTCGTCTTCGACTTTCTGAACGGCTTTCACGACGCGGCGAATTCGATCGCCACCGTCGTCTCGACGCGCGTCCTGACGCCACGCCAGGCTGTCGTCTGGGCGGCGTTCTTCAATTTCGTCGCCGCTTTCGTGCTCGGCACCCACGTTGCGAAGACGATCGGCAAGGGGATGATCGATCTCTCGGCGGTCACCCAAGAGGTCATCGCGGCCGGGCTCGTCGGCGCCATCTTCTGGAACCTGCTGACCTGGTATTGGGGAATCCCGGTCTCCTCCTCGCACGCGCTGGTCGGCGGCTATGCCGGCGCGGCGGTCGCGAAGGCCGGTTTCGGCGCGCTGATTCTCTCGGGCTGGGTGAAACCGCTCCTGTTCATCGTGCTCGCGCCGGTCATCGGCATGACCCTCGGCCTGATCGCGATGATCGCGGTGATGTGG
>CAZPYU010000218.1:0-2671 GCA_964590905.1 uncultured Thermoanaerobaculia bacterium | reverse complement strand
CGTGCCGGCGAGCTCCAAGAAGTCGGGCGTCTTGGCGAGCACTGCGCGGTCCCCCTCGACCCGGAACACGACGTCGTCACCCGCTTCGATCCCGAGCGCATCCCGAATCGCCTTGGGAACGGTCACTTGTCCCTTCGAGGTGACCTTCGCCGCCGCGTCCATCGCCATCTCCTTACTTAGGGTTCCAAGTAAGGATACTTGCCAGAGCAAGGCCACCAACGAAGCAGCAGTTCAGGGCCGGTCCCTCGGGACCGGCCCTCTGCGCGAGGCGGCTGACTTCTAACGGATCTTCCAACGGGCGACCTTCATCGTTGCGAGGCGGCATCCTCCAGGCTCGTACGCCGCGGCTACGTTGCCGGTGCCGTTGCTCTCGAAAGGTCACGTCATGAAGGAGCTCGACGCCGCCGAGAAGAGCGCTCTCATCGCTCAGGTGGATTTCTTCAAGGGCTGTACGCAGCGCGAGATCGATGACGTCGCCAAGCTCCTCGTCGATCGACACTTCGGGATCGGTGAGGAGCTCTGCCACCAGGGCGACGCGGAGACGTACGGCTTTGTGATCGTCGACGGCGAGGCAGCCGTGGTCGTGGATGGCGAACAGGTCGCGATCGCGACCGGTGGTGACGTGGTTGGTGAGCTGTCGATGCTCGGTACGGGCCACCGGACGGCGACCCTCAGGGCCCTGACGCCCGTCCACGCGCTGCTCATCGAGCCCGACGAGATCGACTCGGTGCTCTCGGCCGACCCGAGCTCGGGGCAGCGTCTCGGACGGCGGGAACACGACGGCTGACCCGCGGGCTCATCTCGCTCGCGGCATCTCCGTTGCTGCGTCGCTCGGGAGACGAACTCGTGTTGTTCACGGCTGACGCGACCCCCGCGATCCGCGGCACGCCGCCCAACAACTGTCGGCGCCTCGTAACATCCGATGCCCGACCCTCGTTGACGCGACTGGAGGGGAGTACATGGCGATGGGACCGTCGGAGACGGACTACCTCGTCGTGGGCGCGGGCGCGACGGGCATGGCCTTCACGGACGCCCTGGTCGATCACGCGGATGTGCACGTCACGCTCGTCGACCGTCGGCACACGGCCAGTGGGCATTGGCAGGACGCGTATCCATTCGTCCAGCTACATCAGGCGTCGTTGTTCTACGGCGTCGCGTCGACGGTGCTCGGTAGCGGCGCAGCACAGCAGAACGGCCCGGAGGTGGGGCTCCAGGAACGGGCCCGTCAGCCGGAGATCCAGGCCTACTACGACGACATCCTGCGTCGCCGCTTCATCGGCTCGGGCCGCGTCGCCTTCCTCGGGGGCTGCGAGTATCACACCGACGGCTCGTCCCATCTCGTGACGTCCCGGGTGTCGGGCGAGACCGTGGAGGTCGACGTGCGACGCCGCGTCATCGACGCGACCTACCTATCGCCGACGATCCCCGCGACGACACCCCCGCCATTCGGCGTTGCTGACGACGCCCGGGTCGTCGCGATCAACGAGCTCGCCAGGTTGACGGAAGCGCCGAACAGCTACGTGATCATCGGGTCCGGCAAGACCGCCACCGACGGGATCGTGTGGTTGTTGGCGAACGGCGTGCCGCCAGACCGCATCGTTTGGGTACGTCCGCGTGACCCCTGGATGCTCAATCGCGCCGTGGTCCAGCCCGATCCGGTGGTCGCGCTCGGGCTTGCTGCGGACACCATGGCGGCGGCTGCCGCCGCCGAGTCGCTCGACGATCTCTTCCTGCGCCTCGAAGCCGCCGGCGTGATGCTTCGGATCGACAGGGACGTCCTTCCGACGATGGCCAAGACCCCCACCCTCGGCGCATGGGAGCTCGACCTGCTCCGCACCATCGAGCACGTCGTTCGCCTGGGACACATCAAACACGTGACTCGCCGCGAGATCGTCTTCGACGAGGGGTTGCTCCCACTGGATCCGGGCTCGCTCGTGGTGCACTGCGCAGCCTCCGGACTGCAGTACCCACCGCTGGTTCCGGTCTGGGGGCCGGACAAGATCCGACTCCAGACGATCCGGGCCGGCTTCCCATGCTTCTGCGCGGCTCTGGCCGGCTACGTGGAGGCAACCCGCGACGACGATCGAGAGCGCAACCGGTTGTGTCCGCCCAACACCCTCCCCGACAGCCCTGCCATCTGGGCGCGGATGCAGGTTCGTGGAAC
Source organism: uncultured Thermoanaerobaculia bacterium (assembly GCA_964590905.1). GTDB lineage: Bacteria > Acidobacteriota > Thermoanaerobaculia > Multivoradales > JAGPDF01 > JACTMI01. The sequence continues at coordinate 507 of CAZPYU010000218.1, read as the reverse complement.
CGTCGCGGCGCGCGCCTACGGCGCGGAGCCGGACATCGCCGCCTGGGCCAACGGCTGCGCCTTGAACCCGGCGCGCATCGAACCGTCGCAGCGCAACGATCCCGCGGTGCAGGCCGCTACCGCACGCCTGGCTGACGGCGCCGAGCACGGGCTCACTCGGATGGCCGAGCTCGCACACGAGCCGCTCTCGCGCGTCGACGAGGCTTGAAGGGTGAGAGCTGCACGATCGGTCGGTGGTTGGACCGACGTCACCGTCCGCCCTCTCGTCGGACCACCCCAAGCGACATCGTGATACACAGCCAGACAAAGGGGGCGGTGTGACGTTCCGAGTGGTGCAGTGGACAACGGGGAACGTGGGCAAGGAATCGGTCAAGGCGATCGTGACCAATCCCGGCCTGGAGCTCGTCGGGTGCTACGCGTGGTCCGACAGCAAGGTCGGCATCGACGTCGGCGAGCTGGTCGGCATCGATCCCCTCGGCGTCACTGCGACGAACGACGTCGACGCGT
>CAZPYU010000217.1:0-3050 GCA_964590905.1 uncultured Thermoanaerobaculia bacterium | reverse complement strand
GGCAGGTGCGCGGCCGGCGCGACGATCACGCCGCTCTTCACGAACCAGGCGCCGAGCAGGAACATGCCGAGCACGTTCCACCCGAAGACCGGCAGGAAGGAGAGCTGCTCCCCCATGTCGTCGACCCGCACCGGGAAGAGGTCCCAGTAGCTGCCGTGCCGGAACGCCTCGGCGTTCTCGGCGTAGAGGGTCTCGGCCTTGGCGATCCGTTCGGCGCTCTTGGCCAGCGTTTCGGCACGGGTGGCCGGATCGCTCACCAGAGCGGTCTGCCGACCCACGAATCCCCAGATCGGCAGAGTGGTCAACAGGATGAACGCCGCGCCCCACTTCGGCAGCCGCGAGGTCGGCGTCTTGCGGAAGAGGAGGAGCATCGGGAAGCCGACCAGGGCGTAGACGAGCAGGATGTCGCCCGCCCAGATCAGGTAGGCGTGAACGGCGCCGATGGCGGCGAGCGCCAGCAGGCGGCGCGCGAAGAAGCGCCCGAACTTCGACCCCCGTGCCGCGGCGCGCGTCATCTGGATCGCGAAGCCCATGCCGAACAACATCGAGAAGAGGGTGTAGAACTTCCCCTGCACGAAAGTCATGACCAACCAGCCCGCGGCGCGATCGATGCCGGTGAGGCTCTGATCGAGACCGAACATCAGCCCCTGGAGCGGCCGGTTGAAGTACTCCATGTTCATCAGCAGGATGCCCAAGAGCGCGAAGCCGCGCACGATGTCGATCTCTGTCACCCGCTCGCCGGCCGAGACGGGAGCCATCGGAGCCAGCTGATCCGGCGGGATGACTTCGCTCACCGTCGGCTCGTCGTCCTCCGACGGCACCTCCGCTGGAGGCGTATCCGGCGTGCGATCGACCTCGGGGGACGGCTCGTTCGGCTCGCTCATGGCAGGAGCTTAGTCTCGGAGGGGCGGGCTTGAACACTCTGGATCAGCGAATTCGGGGCCCACTCGCATCCAGCTACCTCACTCCGTTCAGGTCGACAAAGCGTCGGCCGCAAGCGCAGTCGCCTACGACGCGGCACTCCGTGCCGTCGGCTTGGCGCGCTGGCGCGCCTTCGGAGCTGTCGACTGCGCGAGATGCAGCAGCGACTTGAGAGCGCCGTTGACCGCCTCGTCGTTCGGAAAGGCGGCCGCGACTTCGGGCTCCAGGATCACGACGTTCGTCGAGCGCGCGATCCGTTCGGCGTACTTGCCCCGAACGAGCTCCCCGAAGTCGGAACGCCGGTATTCGGGCCGCAATTCGTCCTTCTTCACTAGCCTAGCCTTCCTCATTGATTCGCCTCTCGGCCCGCGTCGCCAGCCGGGCTGTGATGATCCGGACCTCGTCTCTGGTCTCCGAATGGCCGACGGCAAGCAGCCGCCCGAGGCTCGAACTCCCGAAAATCACGAACCGATTCTCTCCCACCGAGTGGTCGGGATCCCGGCCGGTGGCCGAAAGCGTGTCTCGAAACGCGGTCATGGCCTCCGCCCGCCCGGCCTCGATCACTGTTTCGCCAGCCGCTTCAGCCGCTTCGCATGAGGATTCGGCTTCGCGTTCGAGAAGTTGTACCGATCCCGCATTGGCTTCTCGGCTCTTGGCTCGTCGTCAGCTAGCTGTCGACCGTCTAGCTGAGCAGCTTTCGCGCCGACCTTCCGAACGCGAACACCCGTTCCGTAGGGTGCCGCTGCCTCGCGAACTTCGCCGGCCGCAGGAATCGCTACCGGCGCACCCAGCTTCGCCGACACGAGCCGATTCAACGAAACGCTCTGTTCGCTCGCTTCGAGCGTCAACCTGCGGTGGACTTCCGGCGGAATGCGGACCTTGAATACTCCGCTGTAGCGGCGGTCGAAAAGCGGCGCGGGAGCCGGATCGCCGCTCTCCTCCAGCACGCCGATCGCTTCTCGCGCGGCGCGGCGTACACCGCGCAAGGCGCTCTCCGGCGTCTTGTCGAGCCAGGAGAGCCCAGACAGCTCGGCACACACGCCGACATGTTCTTGGTCCTCTTCGGACCAGAAGACGCGGTAGGAATAGCGCTCCCAGATATCCATCTCAACGACCTCCTTTCCCGGCGCGAATCGCAGCAGCGACCTGCCGGCACTGGTACGGCTTGGCCATCTTTCCCTTGGGTTGAATGTTGACGATCGCCGGATCCCGCATGCCGGTACGAAAAATCAGGTGGCTTCCGCCACCCTTCCTGGCCTCGCCGAAATAGAGCTCGCAGAGTTTGCGGAGCTCTGCGAACGTCACTGAGCGCGGTTCGGCATCAAGGAGGATCTCGACCTCGTCGAGCTTGCGAACCATGGAGTGAATGGTGTCACTAGTGACACCAAAGAGCAAGCGCTCTGGCCGGCGCCACGGCTGCAGGTTCAGTTGCCTGCTGCCGCCTCTTTCTCCTTTGCCGCCCTGACCATTTCGCGCACGTGGGCGAGAAGTTTCTGGGCGTCGTAGACGATGCCGTCCTTCACCGTGTAGCGGATGCCGGCGGTGTGCACGGGCTTCCCCGTGGCGTCGTCGAGCCGGAAGTGGCCGGTGCCGTAGAGCACTTTGAAGTTGGCGAGTGGGTTCTCGGCGACCAACACGAGATCGGCGCGCTTGCCGACTTCGATCGAGCCGATCTCGCCCTCCATCCCGAGCAGCTCGGCGCCGTCGAGCGTCGCGGCGCGCACCACTTCGAGGGGATGGAAGCCGGCCTCCTGCAGGAGCTCGAGCTCGCGCACGTAGGCGAAGCCGAACAGCTTGTAGATGAAGCCGGCGTCGCTGCCGACAGCGATCCGCCCGCCCAAATTCTTGTAGTCGGCGAGGAAGCGCATCCAGCGCTGATAGTTTCGCTTCCAGGCGATCTCGTCGGCGGTGGTCCAGTCGAACCAGTAGGAGCCGTGCGCTTCGCGGTTGGGCTGGAACCAGCGCCAGAGCGTCGGCAGGGTGTAGTCGTCGTGCCACTCGGCGCGGCGCTCGCGCATCAGGTCGCGGCTCGCCTCGTAGATGGTGAGCGTCGGCACCAGGGTGAAGTCGCGCGCTCGGAGCGTCGCCAGCACCTCGTTCCAACGCGCGCTCCCCGGCTCGGCCGCCTG
>CAZPYU010000216.1:0-2911 GCA_964590905.1 uncultured Thermoanaerobaculia bacterium | reverse complement strand
GCGCAAGGTGATGCTGGTCAAGTATTCGTACGGCTTCGTCGTGATGCCGGGCGGCCTCGGCACTCTCGACGAGATCTTCGAGACCGCGACGCTCATCCAGACCGGGAAGATTCCGGATTTTCCGCTCATCTTGATGGGGCGTGACTACTGGGCACCCCTCCTCGAGCTGCTGCGCGGGACGATGGTGCGCGAAGGCACGATCGACGCGGCGGACGTCGAACGGCTGGTCCTCACCGACTCGCCAGACGAAGCGCTCGCGATCCTGGAGCGACACGCACGCGAGAGATCCGGCCTGCGGCTCTCGCCACGCCGAATTCCGATCCTGGGTGAACGCGGCCTGGCCGAGCCGCGGGGCGCCGTGCCGCGACCTCGGTGAGCCCCACTTGGGCGGAGAGTCTGCCCGAGCTGCGACGGGCGCTCGGTAGCGAGCTGATCGCGGAGATCACGCTGGCGGCGGAGCCGGAGCGGATCGGCACCCTCGAGCGTCCGTTGCCAGACCGGCTCGCGGCGGCGCTCGCGAAGCGCGGCGTCGACCGGCTCTGGAGTCACCAGGCGGAGGCGCTCGCCGCCGTGCGCTCCGGGCGCGACGTGCTGCTCACCACCGCGACCGCGTCGGGCAAGTCGCTGGTCTTCCAGCTCCCGGTTCTCGAGGAGGCGTTGGCTGGCGGAAGCGGACGCGCCCTCTTCCTCTTTCCGCTCAAGGCGCTCGGCCAGGACCAGCGCGCCAAGTTCGAGGCGCTGGCGCGCGAGGCCGGCCTCGACGATGCAGCCGCCTCCTGTGCCATCTACGACGGCGACACGCCGCAGCCAGAGCGCGCGCGGCTCCGCCGTTCGCCGCCGCGCGTCCTGATCACCAATCCGGAGATGCTCCACCTCGGCCTGCTGCCGCATGCGGCCGCTTGGCAGGAGTTTCTGCGCGATCTGCGCTGGATCGTGATCGACGAGCTGCACGCCTACCGCGGCATCTTCGGCTGCCACATCCATCACGTCCTGGCGCGACTCGAGCGCTTGGCGCGCGTCGTGGGCGCGCGGCCGTCGTTCATCGCCGCGTCGGCCACCGCCGCCGAGGCCGACCTCTTCGCGAGTGCGTTGGTGGGCCGCGAGTTCGAGTGGATCCGCGAGTCGGGCGCCCCGCGCAGCGCGCGACATTTCCTCTTGGTACGGCCGGCGACAAGTCCATACCGTACGGCCCTAGCGCTGTTCGCGCACCTGGTGCGGAGCGGCAACAAGACGATCGCCTTCACCAAAGCGCGGCGGATCACCGAGCTCCTGTGGACCTGGCTCGAACGACGCGAGCCGCAGCTCGCGCGGCGGGTGCGCAGTTACCGCGCCGGCTTCCTCCCTTCCGAACGACGCGAGATCGAACGCGCGCTCTTCGCGGGCGAGCTAGATGGGGTGCTCTCGACCTCGGCGCTCGAGCTCGGAATCGACGTCGGCGGTCTCGACGCCTGCGTGCTGGTTGGCTACCCGGGGAGCGTCATGGCGACCTGGCAGCGCGCCGGGAGGGTGGGCCGCGGTGGGCGGGACGCGGTGGTCGCGCTGGTGGCGCTGCCCGACGCGCTCGATCAGTACCTGCTCGATCATCCTCAGGAGCTACTCGGGCGCGCGCTCGAGCGGCTGGTCGTCGACCCCGACAACGAGGCGGTAGCGCGCCAGCACCTGGTCTGCGCCGCCGCCGAGCTGCCACTCTCGACGCGCGACGACGAACGCTACCTGGCGCGCTTCGCTGCGACCGTCGGAGAGCTCTTGGCGAGCGGCGAGCTGGCGCGCCGCGCCGAGGGTGACGAGCTCGTCGCGCGCCGCCGCCGGCCGCAGCGCGAGATCTCGCTGCGCGGCACCGGGGCGACCCACGCCATCGTCGAGGAATCTACAGGTCGCTCGATCGGCACCATCGACGGCGCGCGGGTCTTCGGGGAGTGTCATCCGGGCGCGATCTACCTCCATGCCGGACGTCAGTACGCCGTGCGGACGCTCGACCTCGAACGGCATCTGGTTGCGGTCGCGGCGAGCGACGTCGACTGGTATACCTCGCCCAGGAGCGAGAAGGAGACCGAGATTCTGGAGCGGTTCGAGGAGCGCGACTCCGGTTCACTCCTCGCCGGCTTCGGCCGCTTACGTGTCACCGAGCGCGTCACCGGGTTCGAGCGCCGACGAACCCACCTCTTCGATGCGATCGACGTGCAGCCGCTCGATCTGCCACCGGTCGTCTACGAGACCCAAGGGCTCTGGATCGTGGCACCCGCCGGCGCGGAGCGCGACTACGCCGCCCGCGGCCAGAATCTCCTCGGCGCCCTGCACGCCGTCGAGCATGCCGCGATCGCCCTCTTTTCGCTGGTGGCGCTCTGCGATCGCAGCGACCTGGGAGGGATCTCGCTCTCGTCCCACCCGCAGCTTCTCGCGCCGGGCCTCTTCGTGTACGAGGCGCACGTGGGCGGCGTCGGCATCGCCAGGCGTGGCTTCGCCCTTCTTCCGACGCTCCTCGAGCGAGTGCGAGACCACCTCGAGCACTGCCCGTGCGAGGCGGGCTGTCCGTCGTGCATCCAGTCGCCGAAGTGCGGCAACGGCAACCGCCCGCTCGACAAGGCGGGAGCGCTCGCGCTGCTCGTCGCCTGGCTCGCATCCCCCGGCGAGGTTCTATCCAAGCCAAGAGCGAGAGACGAAAAGCGCATAGAAAGGGAAAAAGTGCGCGTGGCAGCCAACCCGTCTTCGGCCTCTCCTCCGGCGGTTGCGCGCGGGTCCGGGGAGACGGTGCTTTTTGACATCGAGACTTTGCGCTCGGCGGAAGAGGTCGGCGGGTGGGACCGCGCCGATCGGATGGGGATCGCGCTCGCTGTCGCGCTACGGCTCGAAGAGGGGCGCTTCGAGACTTTCTTCGAGAGCGACGTCCCGCGCCTTGCGGCGCTCCTCGAGA
>CAZPYU010000215.1:0-20255 GCA_964590905.1 uncultured Thermoanaerobaculia bacterium | reverse complement strand
GCAGAGCCGTGAGTTGGTGCGCGATCCGGTGCGCTGGCGGGCAGCGGTCAGCGAGCTCGGCGAGCGCTTCGGCCGGTTCGGCCGGCGCTTCCAGCTCGGCCAGGCGATCAACCGCAGCAAGTGGGGGGTCTGGAGCTACGGCGAGTACCTCGAGCTCGCCGCCGCGGCGGCCGAGATCTTGCGCGGCCAGGGCGACGTCGAGCTCGCCGGAGGGGCGGTGATCGACTTCGAAGCGCACGCCACCGCGATGGTTCTGAACCGCGCCCATCCGACGCTCCGCTTCGACGCGCTCGCCAGCCTGCTCTATGTCGATCGGCGCGGCGCGCCGGAGAGCCGGCAGCTCGGCTTCGACAGCGTCGACAAGGTGACGCTGCTGGCGGCGATCGCGGAGACCTCCACCGCCATCGGCCGCCGCCGCCAGTGGATCACCGAGTTCAACTGGCCGCTCCGCGAAGGGCCGCACTCGCCCGCCGGGCGGCGAGTCGCCGTCGACGACGCGAGTCAGGCCGACTATCTCGGCCGCTACTACGTACTGACGCGCGGAACGGGCTATGTCGAGCGGGTCTTCTGGGGGCAGCTCGGGGCGCGAGGCTACGGGCTTCTCGATCCGGGGACCGACGGCACCCTGCGCCGGCGACCGGCCTTTCACGCCCTGGCTGCGCTGGCGCGCGAGCTGCCGCCGGGAACCGTCGTCCACGGCCCGCAGCCGGCTCCGCTCGGCACGCGCCGCTACGATTTCACTCTCGCCGACGGGCAGCCTCTCATCGTCGGCTGGAGCCTCGAGGGAGTTCGTCGGGTCGAGCTCGAACCAGGCCAGCAGTTCGAGCTGACTCCCAGCCTGCGCTATGTTCGCGGCTAGCGCGAGCATCGAACCGTGCCCGAGGTCCACCACGATCGCCCAACTGCCGCCGAGCTGCGCGCCGGCCAGGAGAGCCGGCTCGTTCGCGTCGGCCGGATCATCGCCCGAAGCGACGTCGAGGTGGACGAGATCCTGGCGCGCACCGCGGACGCGATCCACGAGCTGCTGGGCTACGCCAACGTCGAACTAGCGCTACTCGAGGAGGGCGAGCCGCCTCGACTCGTCCTCCGAGCCCGCGGCGGCGGCTACAAGCAGATCGGCCGCGTCGATCACCTGCCGCTCGATCGCGGCGTCATGGGCGCCGCGGTCCGGGAGGCGAAGACGCAGTTCGTCGACGACGTTGCCGCCGATCCGCGTTACGTGCAGCCGCCCTCCGGCTTCGAGGTGCAGCGCGAGTTGGCGGTGCCGATCGTGCACGACGGCCGCGTGCTGGGCGTCGTCCACGTCGAGGGCGATCAAGAGCTCGGGGCACGCGACGTCGAGGTGCTCGAGTTCGTCGCCGACCATCTCGGCCTGGCGATCGAGCGCCGGCGCCTCTACGACGACGCGCGGCGGCTCGCGATCCTCGAGGAGCGGCAACGGCTGGCGCGTGAGCTGCACGATTCGGTGACCCAGCTCCTCTTCTCGGCCAATCTCACCGCCGAGTCGCTCGCCGCAATCTGGGAACGCGACCGCGAGGAGGCCAGGCGCCGACTCGAACGGCTGCGCGAACAGGTGCGGCAGGCGCTCGCCGAAATGCGGGCGCTACTCAAAGAGCTGGCGCCGAAGAGCAGCGGCCGTGACTTCTCGAGCCGCGAGCTCCCGCCGCCGGCGGTGGCGCACTTGCACCGCGAGGGGTTGGTCGCGGTGCTGGTCAAGGAGGCGTTGGCGGTCGAACGCGAGGGCGTACGCGCCGGCGTACGGGCCGACACCTACGTGCGCCAGTCGCGCGAACGCGAGGAGGCGCTCCTGCGCGTCGCTCAGGAGGCGCTCGCCAACGTCGCCAAGCACGCCCATGCCCGCGACGTCGAGATCGTGCTCGCCTGTTCGCCGAGCGAGGTGCGCTTGACGGTGCGCGACGACGGCTGCGGCTTCGCCGCCGCGCCGGCGGGAGGCAGCGGGCTCGGCCTCGGTTCGATGCGCCACCGCCTGCGCGAGCTGGCAGGCAAGCTGCGCATAGTCAGTGCGCCGGGAGTGGGAACGACGATCGAGGCGACGCTGCCGCGCTGAGGAGAGGGAACTTGAATCGAACGATCCGTGTCGTTCTGGTCGACGATCACGCGCTGGTGCGCGAGGGGCTGCGCGAGCTGCTCGCGGACGAGCCGGAGATCGAGGTGGTGGGCGACTTCGCCGACGCCGCCGATGCGGTCGAGGGGGCGGCGCGCCTCAGCCCCGACGTCGTCCTCCTCGACATCCTGATGCCGGGCGGCTCGGGGATCGAGGCGCTGCGGCGGATCCGCGAGCGTTCGCCCAAGAGTCGCATCGTGATGCTGACTTCGGTCGCCGACGAGCGGGCGGTCGTCGAAGCGATGGCAGCGGGCGCCGCCGGCTATCTCTTGAAGGATCTCTCCCGCGCCACTCTGGTGCGCGCCCTGGTCGACACCGCAGCCGGGCGGCGCGTCTTGCATCCGGAGGCCGAGCGGGCGCTCGAGAGCGCGGGTCGCTTGTCCGGCTCCTCGCTCGCCAGCCTGACCGAGAGGGAGCGCGCTGTGCTCGAGCTGCTCGCCCGAGGGAAGAGCAACCGACAGGTCGCCAACCGGCTCGGGCTGACCGAGGGGACTGTCAAAGGCTACGTCTCGGCCATCCTCGACAAGCTCGGCGTCCAGGATCGGACCTCGGCGGCGCTCCTGGCCGTGAATCTGGGAATCGGCGGCAAGACGTAGTGGAATGTCGGCGAGAGCTCACCAAAATGTCTCGAACGAACTGCTGCTCGCGCACTCGAACCCTCGTCGCGCTGGTCGCCGCCTGGGCGCTCGCTCAGCCTCCTGCCGCGTCGCAAGCTCCCCAGTTGCGACGGACGGCCGTCGTCGAGGTCGTCGAACGGGTGGCGCCGTCGGTGGTCAACATTGCCGCCGAGTCGACGGTGCGCGAAGTCGATCCGTTCTTCGGCTCGTTCTTCGGTAGCCGAACGCGGCGGGCGCAGTCGCTCGGTTCGGGCCTGATCGTCGATAGCTCCGGCATCGTGATCACCAATTCGCACGTCATCGAAGGGGCGTCGCGGATCTTGGTCCTGCTGCGCGACGCGCGCGAGCTGGAGGCCGAAGTGCTGGGCTCCGATCGCGACGCCGACCTCGCAGTGCTCAAGGTCGACGCCAAGCGCTTGCCGGCGACGCCGCTCGGCACCAGCGCCGACCTGATGATGGGCGAGACCGTGATCGCCATCGGCAACCCGTTCGGGCTCTCGCACACCGTAACCACCGGTGTCCTCTCGGCGCGCGGCCGGACGGTGCCGTCGGAGTCGGGCGAGATCCGCTACACCGACTTCTTGCAGACCGACGCTTCGATCAACCCGGGCAACTCGGGTGGTCCGCTAGTCAACCTCGCCGGGCAGGTGATCGGCGTCAACACGGCGATCATTCGGGGGGCGAGCGGCATCGGCTTCGCGATCCCGGCCGACCGCGCGCAACGCGTGGTCGACGACCTGCTCCGCTTCGGCGAGCTGCAGCCGCTCTGGACCGGTCTGCGGCTGGAGACTGTCGATGCCGAGCTGGCGCGCCGCGAGGGCTTGCCGGCGGGGCGCGGCGCCCTTGTGCTCAAGGTGTTCGAGGGCTCGCCGGCAAAGTACTCGGGGGTCGAGGCCGGCGACCTTCTGACCGCCATCGCGGGCAAGCCGATTCTCACCCGCGAGGACGTGACTACGGCGCTCTACTCGGTGGCGCCGGAGACGCCGCTTGCGGTCGAGCTCCGCCGCGGCGAGAGCGGTCTCCGTCTCTCGCTGCAGGCGATCCGTCCGCCGCGGGGGCTGGGCCTCGAGGTGCTGGCCGGGTCGCTCGGACTTGCGGTCTCGACCGCAGGCGGCGCGCTAGTGGTTGATCGGGTCGACGGCCGCTCGCAGGCGGCGCGCGCCGGCCTCGAACCGGGAGATCGGGTGCTGGCGGCGAACGGCCAGCGCCTCGTGGATCTCGAACAGCTCGGCCACGAGGTGCTGCGCTCGCTCGACCGCGGCTCGCTCTTCCTGGTCGTCGGGCGCGGCCGCTACGCCTACAACCTCAACCTGCCGCTCTGACTTTCCGAGCTTCGAGGATCGTCGCGATAAGATCGCACCGCTCTTCGGCGCTCGGGAGCTCTCGCTCTCGCCTGCGGCGCCGCGTCGACGACGACCATGACCGAAGCGTCTGCTCTCCTTGCTCAGAAAGATGCGCTCGCTCCGAGCGCTCCAGACGCGCGTCCGCCGCGGACGCTCGGTCGGCGGATCGACGACCCGCACGGCAAATGGCTGGTCTGCGTCGCCGGCATCCACGGCAACGAGCCGGCGGGGGTCACCGCGGTCGAGTGCGTCTTCGCCGCTCTCGCCGCCAGCGGCGAGCGCCTGACGGGCGCCTTCGTCGCTTTCGCGGGCAATCGGGCGGCGCTCGCCGCAGGTCAGCGCTACCTCGATCGCGATCTCAACCGGAGCTGGTCGCTCGAGCGCTTCGGCCGACTGGGCCGCGGCGAGCGCCGCGCCCGCGAGGACGACGAGCTCGCCGAGCTGTCACGCGAGCTCTCTGAGACGCTCGCCCACGCCGAGGATCGCGTCTACCTGCTCGATCTGCACACCACGTCTGGGGAGGGACCGCCGTTCGCGGTGCTCGACGACGCGCTGCCGAATCGCCGCGTCGCGGTCGGCTTCCCGGTGCCGCTGGTCCTCGGCTTCGAGGAGGAGCTGGTTGGCACGATGGTCTTTCACTTCACGGCACGGGGAGTCACCTGCGTCGCGTTCGAGGGCGGACAGCACGACGATCGGCGCTCGATCGATCGCTGCGAGGCGGCGATCTGGATCGCGCTCGCCAAAGCGGGAATCCTGCCCGCAGCGCTCGCACCGCGGGCCGAGGCGGCGCGCCTACTGCTCGCTTCGAGCTTGGAGCGAGCGCCGCACCTGGTCGAGGTCGTCTACCGCCATCGCATCGTGGCGGGCGACGGCTTCCGCATGCTGCCTGGCTTCGCGAGCTTCGATCGGGTCTCCGCGGGCCAGCAGTTGGCGGTCGACGCGAACGGGCCGGTCCTGGCGCCGAGAGAGGCCCGACTCTTGATGCCGCTCTATCAACCGCTCGGCGACGACGGCTTCTTCCTCGCCGTGCCGGTACCGCGCTTCTGGTTCGAGCTCTCGGCGGTGCTGCGCTGGCTGCGCGCCGACCGCCTCCTCTACCTCCTGCCCGGGGTGCGAGCGTACGGCGACCGTCCCGACACCTTCCTGGTCAGTCGCCGGGTGGCGCGCTTCCTCGTCCGCGAGCTCTTCCACCTGCTCGGCTACCGACGGCTCGACACCGGTCCCAACCACTACCTTTTCACGCGCCGCCGCGACGAAGTCTGAGCCGCCGCGAAGCGGCGCGGAAAATCGGTGATGAGCCCGGCGGCGCCCGTTTCGCGCCAGCCCTCCAAGGTCGCCGGATCGTTCTCGGTCCAGACCAGGACGGCGAGCCCGCGCGCCCGCGCTCGGGCCAAAGTTCCGGCGCTGGCGAGGCGCCGCTCGAGGCTCACCAGCGGACAGTCGAGCCACGCCGCATCGGCCGGCTCGGCGTCGAGAATCCAGCCCGAAGCGAGCTCTGGTGCCGCTCTTCGCGCCGCCGCGACGAGCTCGCCGTCGAAGGACGTGAGGACGACTCGGGCCCCCATCCCGGCCGCCGTGACCGCGGCGAGCGTGCGCTCGACGAGGAGCTCGGCCCTGCCGGCGCCCTTGAGCTCCAAGTTGACGATTGCAAGCGGCTGCGCCACTGCCAGCGCCTCGGCGAGGGTCGGAATGTGCGTCGCGGCGAAGCGCGACCGCAGCAGACCGAGATCGATCGCGGAGAGCGCCGCGAGCGTCATCGTCTCGATCCGCTGCCGACGGCCCAGAAAGCGGCGCAGATCGGGATCGTGGAAAACGACCGGGACGCCGTCAGCCGTCAGCCGCACATCCAGCTCGACGCCGTCGACGCCGCTCGCTACGGTGTGGACGAGCGCCGCGAGACTGTTCTCCGGCGCCTCACGCTTGCCGCCGCGATGGGCCAGGAGAGCGAGCGCCACGGATTCGGTCAGGAGAGGAGAGGTCGGGCGTCGGCCTCGGCGGTGGGACGCCTCAGTCGAAATCGAACGGCCGCACGAGCGGCGTGTCGGGCTCTTCGTCGGCGCGCTTCATCGCCTCCTTGAACTTCTCGTCGAGAAGGCGTTCACGATCGGCAAAGGCGGCCTGCTCGCGGTCGAAGCGGTCCGCGGCGCTCGCCTGGTTGGCCGCCAAGTCGGCGAAGAGGGCGTCGAAGCTCTTGCCGCCCCCCGCCGGCGCCGCGGCCTTGCGGTGGGTCAAGATCTCGCCGGTCGTCGCATCGACGACCAGCTCGGAACCGCAATCGGGGCAACGGAGCGTGTGGCGACCCGCGGAGCTCACGAGCGCACTCTACCGCTGGCTAACTCGCCGCAGTGGCATACTGCGGCGAATGACGGAGGGCCCCAGCGTGCCTCACCTTCGCGGCAGCATCGCGTTGTGCGCCAGCCTCTTGCAGGGCGCCCGCTGACCGCGCCGTTGCTCGAGATCGCCCGTCGGCTGGCCCGCCACCGCGACCTGCTCGTCACGCTCACCCGCCGCGAGCTCGCGGGGCGCTACCGCGGCTCGGTGCTCGGGTTTCTCTGGTCGCTCTTGCAGCCGCTCCTGCTGCTCGCGGTGTACGCCTTGGTCTTCGGCCAGGTCTTCGAGCCGCGCGTGGCGGGCGCCGAGCCGTACGCGCTCTTCCTGGTCTGCGGGCTCTTCCCCTGGATCTGGCTGTCGACCGCGCTCTCCGAAGGGACGATGGCGCTGGTCGCCAACTCGGGGTTGATCCGCCGTTCGGTCTTTCCGATCGAGCTCCTGCCGGTGGTGCCGGTGCTCGCCAATCTGGTCCACCTGTTCTTGGCGCTGCCGGTCGTCGCCCTCGGACTCGTGGTCGGCCGACTGGGCGGCTACGCCGTCGGCGGCTGGAGCGCTGCGTTGCTGCCGTTGGTCCTGGCGCTCGAGCTCCCGCTGTTGGCCGGGCTGGCGCTGGCGCTCGCCGCGCTCCACGCCCACTTCAAGGACGTGCGCGACCTATTGACGAGCGCCTTGACCCTCCTCTTCTTCCTGACCCCGATCCTCTATCCGATCGACGCCGTGACGCAGCCGGCGCTCGCCGCGGTCGTTCGCCTCTCGCCGGCCACGTCGTTCACCCTGGCCTACCAAGAGCTCCTCTTCGCAGGCTCCGTGCCGGCGCCCGCGCTCTGGCTCGAGATGGCGGCGATCTCCGCAGTGGGCTGGGCGCTAGGCTGCTTCATCTTCGCGCGGCTGCGTGAGACCGTGGTCGAGGCTGTGTGAGCGTTGTTATCCGCGCCGAGGCGCTGGCCAAGAGCTATCGCCGCCGGGCGCGCGGCGTACGGCAGAGGACTCTCAAGAGTCTCTTCGTCCGCGGCGCGCAGCCGCCGGCGAACGCGAGCGAAACGATCGCAGCGTTGGCCGACGTTTCGTTCGAGGTCGAGCGCGGCGAGCTGTTCAGCGTTATCGGCGGCAACGGCTCGGGGAAGTCGACCCTCCTCAAGCTGATCTCGGGGATCTTGACTCAGACCTCGGGGCGGCTCGAAGTGAACGGCCGGGTCACGGCGCTGATCGAGCTCGGGGCCGGCTTCCATCCCGAGATCAGTGGCCGCGAGAACGTCTTTATCGCCGGGCAGGTGCTCGGCCTCTCGCGTCGCGAGATCCAACAGCGTTACGAGCGGATCGTCGACTTCTCCGGCCTCGCCGACTTCCTCGAAGAGCCGGTCAAGAACTACTCCTCTGGGATGTACGTGCGCTTGGGCTTCGCTGTCGCCATCCACTCCGATCCCGAGATCTTGCTCGTCGACGAGGTGCTCGCGGTCGGCGACGAGGCGTTCGCACACCGCTGTCTGCGCAAGATCGAAGAGCTCCTGGGCGCCGGACGCACTGTCGTCTTCGTGAGCCACTCGCTCGGCTTGGTCGAGGCGATGTCGACACGGGTGCTCTGGCTGGAGCGCGGACGATCGCGCCTGCTCGGCGAGCCGCGGCGGGTGGTCGACGCCTATCGCTCGGCGGTCGCCGAAGCGGAGGGGCGAGCACACCAGGAGGAGAAGGAGGAGCGCGAGCGGCGCGAGGCCGACATCTATCAGGTGGCGGAGGCGAGCGCCGCACCGTCGGACGCGGCGCCGACTGCGGCGATGGCAGCGCCTGTCGCCGACGGCGGCGGAGCGGAGGTGGAGCCTAGCCCGCCACCGGTCGACGAGGAGGTCCTGCGTTGGGGCTCGGGCGTCGCCGAGATCGTAGCCACCCGTCTCCTCGACGCGGGCGAGTGCGAGCGCTACTGCTTCGCGTCGGGTGAGGCGATCACCTTCGAGCTCACCGTCGTGGCGCGCGAGCCGCAGGACGACTTCGTCTTCGGAGTCGGGATCGCCACGCCGCGCGGGGTCGAGGTCTGGGGGACGAATACCGATCTCGGCGGCCTGGTGCCGGAGCGCTTCGTTGGCGAGGCGACGGTGCGCCTCCTCTGCCCGGAGCTCCGTCTGGCGGCCGGCGAATACGCTGTCGACGTTGCCGTCCACGCCCGAGACGGCGCCCCGTACGACTATCGCCGCCGACTGCTCTCCTTCACTGTAACTTCCGAAGAGCGCGGCGCCGGCGTCTACTTTCCAGAATATCGCTGGCAGATCGCCGGCAGCGTCAGCTTTCGTCCGAGGAGAGAGCCATGAGCGAAGAGGCGAAACGAGCCGACGGCGGGCTCGAGATCAAGATCTCGGACGAGGAGCTGAAAGGGCGCTACTCGAACCTCCTGCGCATCACCCACACCCGCGAGGAGTTCATCCTCGACTTCATCCAGCTGGTGCCGCCGCAGGGCGTCGTGACCGCTCGCGTCGTGACCAGCCCCGGCCACCTGAAGCGGATCGTGCGCGCGCTCGCCACTAACCTGTCGCGCTACGAGGAGAGCTTCGGCCCGATCGCCGAAGCCGCCGAGCCGCCGATCCCAGGTGGCGTGCACTAGCCGAGGCTTCCGACTACCCTCTTCCGGCTGCGGCGGAAGAGCGGGAGGCGTTCGGGCTCGGCGGCCGAGTCCTTGGCCTCTTCGCGGAAGCCGACGTCGGCGATCACGCCGAGGTGGTCGGAGAGGCGATCGGGCAGCGTTTCGTAGGTCGCGAAGCCGAGCTCCTCCGAGATCAGGATCCAGTCGAGCCGCATGAGCGGCCGCCAGGCCGGGTAGGTGGCGTGCGCGACGGTGTCAGGAGGGCGCAGCGCGAGCTCCCGCCGCAGCCGCTCGAACGAGAGGCGCTGGTCGCTCCACTCGCAGTTGAAGTCACCCATCAGGACGAGCGGCCTCACCCGCGCGCGGAAGCGCTCGACGAGCTGCTCGATCTGGCGTCTCCGCACCCTTTCGGCGAGGAAGTCGAGGTGGACGGAGACGACATCCACGGCGGTGCCGGCGAGCGCGACCGGTGCCACCGTCGCCGCCACGAACCCTTTGGTATCTCTCCAGTTCTGCGAGAAGGCGTGCGAGCGCGGCTCGGCGAGCGGCAGTCGCGAGATGAGCGCGGTGCCGGACGAGAAGTCGAGCCGGCCGAGCGAGAACGGATTGTGCTCGCCGCGCAAGGTGTGTGACAGGCCGGTGAGCTCGGCCAAGGTCGCGACGTGGTCGAAGCTGCCGCTCCAGGCCGACGGCCCGTCGGCCTCCTGCAGCGCGACCACGTCGGGCTCCTCGCGGCGCAAGACCGCGGCGATCGCCGCCAGGTTGCGGCGCAGAGTCGGCGGCGTCAAGAGCGCTTGGTGGCGACCGTGGCGTCGCGCGTGGGCGACGTTCAGAGTCAGCAGGCGAAACCGCTCGCGCGGCGCCTCCGCCGCCGGCGGACGCGGCTCGCGATCCGGGCTCTGGCGCGTCGTGCGCCGGCCGCGGGAGCCGATGAGCGTGATCGGCATCCGCGGTCAGCTCGCCGCGAGCGCCAGCAGCCGTTGCCAGAGCGGTTCGGAGACCGGCATCACCGAGAGACGGCCGATCTTGACCAGCGCGAAATCGGCAAAGGCGGGATCGGACTTGATCTCGGCAAGGCTCACCGGGCGGGCGAGCGGCGGGCCGGCGGCGAGCTCGACGCGCGGGGAGCGGGGATCGGCGCCGGCGGCCAGCGAGGTTGCGGCCACCTTCGCCCGGCCGACCACGGCCTTCACCTTGCCGGTCTCGTAGATCAGGCAGTCGTCGCCCCGGCGCATCGCACGCAGGTGGCCCAGTGCGGCGGCGTTGGCGACGCCGTCCCAGACGGTGCGCCGTTCGCGCACCAGATCGGCGAAGGCGTAGCTGTCCGGATCGCTCTTGACCAGCCAGCGGGCCATGAGAGCGGCCGGCGCTAGCCCTTGTCGAGCGCGACGATCCTAGAGACCCCTTCGACCTTCTTCGCGATCTCGGACGCTTCGCGCCGGCGGTCCTTTTCCATCTTCTTGGGGAACTCGAGCGTCAGGACGCCGCTCGCGGCGTCGGTGCCGATGCGAAAGCCGTCGGTGCCCATCTTGTCGACGAGGGCGAGGCGCACCCGCGTCTCCAGCGCGGCATCGGAGAGCTCCGCTTCGGTCTCGGCCACCAGCGCGTCGACCTTGTCGCCGCCGTCCTCGCTGGCGAGGCGGATCTTGTTGCTCACCGACTTCACCCCGTCGACCTGACGGGCGACCTCTTCGGCCAGCTCGGCTGTGGCGCGCTTCTTGACCACGCCGGCAAGTCGCACCTCGCCGCTGTCCTCGGCGGCGACCCTGACTCGCAGGCCGTCGGTGCCGAGTTTCTGCAGCAGCTCGAGCTTCACCCGCAGCCCGAGAGCGTGGGTCGACTCCTGCTTGGGTGGGCCCTTCTTTTCCTTCGCGGTCGCATCCTTCGCCGGCTTGGCGACGCCGCTCTTCGTTTTCTCGAACGACGCCGTCTCGCGCGGCTCGGCCTTCTTGCAGCCGGAAAGCGGCAGCGCCGCGGCCAGAGTCAGAACCAGGACGGGGACGAATCGAATCTTCTTCATGAGCTCACCAGGTTTCCTGCGCGGTAGACCTCGCGCCCCGCCCGAACGACGGAGCGCACGGGGTTGACTCCGTAATGATAAGCCAGATGGAGGAGGTTGGGGGCGTCCAGGACGACCAGATCGGCGCGCTTACCGACCTCGAGGGTGCCGATCTGGTCGGCCATGCCGAGCGTCGCTGCGGCATTCAGGGTCATCGCGGTCAGAGTCTCCTCCACGCTGAGCCCGAGCTGGAGCACCGCCAGCTGGGCGATCGTCGGCATCGACTCGGTGGGCGACGAGCCGGGGTTGCAGTCGGTCGCCAGCGCGACCGGCACGCCGGCCTCGACCAGCCGGCGCGCCGGCGCATAGTGCGGCTTCTTGAGGAAGAAGCTGGTGCCGGGCAGGAGGAGTGCCGTCACACCCGAGTGCGCCAGCGCCTCGATGCCGCGTTCGGAAACCGCCATCAGGTGATCGGCCGAGAGCGCTTGAAGCTCAGCGGCGAGCTCGGCGCCGCCGGAGTCGGCGAACTCGTCGGCGTGGAGGCGTGGTCGAAGACCGTGGCGGCTGCCCGCCTCGAGCACCCGGCGCGACTCCGCGGCCGAGAAGACTCCGCGCTCGCAGAAGACGTCGCAGAAGCTCGCCAGGCCGCGCTCGGCGACCGCCGGAACGATCTCCGAGCAGACGACGTCGAGGAAGCGCTGCCGATCCGCGCGATGCTCGGGGGGAATCTCGTGGGCGGCCAAAAGCGTCGCGTGCAGCTCGATCGGATGGCGTGCTCCGGCGAGCCGGATCGCTTCGAGCTGCTTCAGCTCGTCGGCGCGAGAGAGGCCGTAGCCGCTCTTGGCTTCCGCCGTCGTGGTGCCGCAGGCGAGCATCCGATCCAGCCGGAGGAGCATCGCGGCCACGAGCTCGTCCAGCGACGCGGCGCGGGTCGTCGCCACCGTCTTTAGGATGCCGCCGCCGGAGGCTGCGATCTCCTGATACGAGCGCCCGGCGAGCCGCTCGAGAAATTCGTGCTCGCGACTCCCTGCCCAGGGAAGATGCGTGTGCGCGTCGACGAAGCCGGGGACGGCGGTGCCGCCGGCGCCGTCCAGGCGCGGGGTGTCGGCGAGCGCTCCGAGCTGTCGCTCGCGCTCCTCGCGCGTACCGACAAAGGCGAACTTGCCGGCCCGGCAGAGAATCTCGCCGCGCTCGATCCGCCGCACCCGGCCCTGCGCGGCGCCGGCGAGCGAGCTCGTCCCTTCGGGGGTGGCGACTTCCGCGAGCTGGGTGATCAGGAGATCGGCCGACATGACCGGTGCCGCAGGCGGCGCCGGCGCGCTCAGCTGCTCTTCCGGCGCGTCAACGTCTGCACGTTCGCCGTCGCCTTCTCGTCTTCCATCTCGGCTTCGAGGATCTGTGAAAACAGCTCGAGCGAGCCGCGCAGCTTGAGCTGCAGCTCCTTCCTGCGCATCCGCAGCTCGTGGATCTTGTTCTCGACCTCTTGGGCGCGCGTCATGGCCTGGGAGATGAGCCGATCGGCGTGGATCTCGGCCTCCTTGACCAGGAGCTGCGCTTCGCGCTGCGAGGTGTTGATGAGCTCGTCGGAGACCTGCTTGCCGCGCAGGATCGCGTCTTGGAGCAGGTGCTCGCGCTTCTCGACTTCGGTGAGCCGCTCGCGCAGTTGGCGCGCCTCGCGCTCGTGGCGCTCCGCCTCCTCGAGCTTGCGCGTCAATTCGTCGGCGACCAGGGCCAGGAAGTGGTCGACCTCCTGCGTGTCGTAGCCGCGCAGCTTCTGCGGAAAGCGGGTCTTCTGAATCTCGAGCGGGGTCACGGGCATCGCGGGGTCTCCATCAGAAGAAGCGGGGGCGGAAGCCGAAGGAGAGGATCAGACCGTTCTTGACGAACTGGAGGAGCAGGATCACGATCAGCGGCGAGAGGTCGATGCCACCGAACTTCGTTGGCGGCAGCAGGCGGCGGATCGGTCGCAACACCGGCTCGGTCACCAGGACCAGGAAGCGGACGATCGGGTTGTACGGATCGGGGTTCACCCAGGAGACGAGCGCCCGGGCGATGACCACCCACATGTAGACATCGAGCAACCCGACGACCACCTGCAAGAACGACAAGCTGAACCCGCGCAAGACGTTCAACCCCTTCTCCTCCAGAGCTTTCGGCGTCCGGCCGAGCCGCCTAGGGTAGCACGCGCGCGAGCGCGGAGCCGCGCAAGATCGACCACTCCGGAGCTGCGAGGAGGGGCTCGCCGAGAACGCAGCGTCAGTCGGCGAGGGCGCTGTCGAGCTCGAGGAGGAGCTCGACGACGGTTTCAGCGACGGCGTCGAAGAAGAGCGGGTCGATCTTGTCGACGGTATCGGTCGGCCGGTGGTAGTCGGCGTGATCCTCAACGCCGAGATAGAGAAACGGGACACCGACGTCGTGGAACGCTCCGTGATCGGAACTTTGCGTCCAGTCCTCGACGCCGGCGGCGCGCCAGAGCGGGCGGTCGTGGCCGAGCAAGATCTTCACCGCCGAGCGCCGCTGCGCGCGCGCGACGATCGGCAGCAAGGACGGGTAGCGGTGCGGACCCGAGGCGAAGAGCTCGTGGCGATCGTTGCGGCTCACCATGTCGAGGTTGACGGCGACGGCGATGCGCTCGAGCGGCAGCGGCGGCGCGGCGACAAACGCTCGGGCGCCGCGCAGCCCCAGCTCCTCGGCGTCGAAGGCCGCGAAGAGGAGCGGATGCGCGGGCGGCTGGCGCACGAACTGCTCGGCCAGCGCGAGGAGGACCGCGACCCCCGAGGCGTTGTCGTCGGCCCCCGGGTGGAGTCGCCCACCGCGCTCGCCCAGGTGATCGTAGTGCGCCGAGACGACGATGGTCCGGGCGCCCGCCCGCCGCCCGGCAAGAGTGCCGAGGACGTTCGCGGCGTCGTCGTAGCGGGTGGTGTACGGGCGGCCCGGGAGGAGGAGTCCTTTGAGACTGTGGTGAACGAATTTGAACGGCTGTTCAAATCCGCCCGAAGGCGCAGCGAGGCCGAGAGCACGGAAGCGCGCCGTGACGAAGGCGCGCGCGGCTCGCCCCCCCTCAGTCCCGGTGCGCCGCCCCGCATAGGCCGGCGAGGCAAGCTCGGTGACAGTCGCCAGGAGGCGATCGCGATCGACGCGATCGGCGAGAGTGCCCGCCGCGGACGGGAGCTGTCGCTGGCGGGCGATGGCGCTCCGTTCGAGCCGGGTCGCGACCTGCCACCAGACAAAGAACAGCGCGACGAGGGCGAGGCCGATCCGCCGCCGGCGCGAGAAAAGGCGAAAGCGCGCCACGAGTCAGTAGCCCGGGCAGCTCAAAGCCCGTGAGCTCTCAGGTTCACTCGCATCGAGATCCTTCACTTCGTTCAGGATGACATCGTTGCTGCTGTCATCCTGAGCGGGAGCGAAGGATCTCGACCGTCGAAGATTCCGAACTCTCGGCGCCGCTCAAGCGAACGCCAGCGCCAGGAGCGTCTTCTGCTCGAGGGCGTGCGCCTTGGCCGAGCCGGTGGCCGGCGAAGCGGAGGCCGAGCGCTTGACCGAGCGCACGCTCCTCCCCTTACCGAGCCGATCGAGCATCGGATCGAGATAGCCGAAGGCGCCCATGTTGGCCGGCTCCTCCTGCACCCAGAGGATCTCGCGCGCCGCGGCATGGCGCTCGAGCTCGGCCGCGAGCTCGCGCTCGGGGAACGGATAGAGCTGCTCCAAGCCGACGATCGCCACGTCGGCGGCAGCGCGGCGCGCGCGCTCGGCGCGCAGCTCGTGCACGACCTTGCCGGAGGCGACGAGGATGCGGCGCGCCGCGGTGGTCTTTTCGTCGGGTAGAACAGTCAGAAAGCGCGGCCGGGCGAACTCCGCCGCCGGCGAGGCGGCGTCGACGTGGCGCAGCATCGACTTGGGCGTGAAGACGATCAGCGGCTTGCGCCAGGCGCGGAGCGCCTGCCGGCGCAAGAGATGGAAGAACTGCGCCGCGGTCGACGGCTGACAGACCTGCAAGTTGTCCTCGCCGGCGAGCTGCAAGAAGCGCTCGATGCGCGCCGACGAATGCTCCGGCCCCTGCCCTTCGAAGCCGTGAGGTAGGAGGAGCACCAGCCCGGAGAGGAGCTGCCACTTGTCCTCCCCGGCGGCGAGGAACTGGTCAATGACGACCTGGGCGCCGTTGACGAAGTCGCCGAACTGCGCCTCCCAGAGGACGAGCGCCTCGGGGTAATCGCGCGAGAAGCCGTACTCGAACCCCATCGCGGCGGCCTCCGAGAGCATCGAGTCGTAGACCTCGAAGAAGGCGCCGCTAGTTGCCGCGGCGGCCAGCGGCACCCACTCGCGCTCGTTCTCGACGTCGATCAGGACCGCGTGGCGATGGTTGAACGTGCCGCGCCGCGAGTCCTGGCCGGTCAGCCGCACCGGAACGCCGGCGGCGAGGAGCGAGGCGAAGGCGAACGCCTCGGCGGCGCCGTAGTCGACGGCGCGCTCGCCGGCTCCCATCTGCCGCCGCTCGGCGAGTAGCTTGGCGACTTTGGGGTGGAGATGGAAGCCGTCGGGCACTGCGGTGGCGAGGCCGGCGAAGCGCGCCAGCTCGGCGGCGTCGACACCGGTATCGACCTCGAGCGTCGGATCGTAGAAGCCGCCGCGGAAACCCGCCCAGTACGGCGGCAGCTCGCGCAGCGTCGGGGTGCGCGTGAGCTTGGTGGCCGCCTCCTGCGCTGCGGCGAGCTCGCGCTGAATACTCGCGGCGCTCGCTTCGGCTTCGGCGCTGCGGCCGAGCCGCTCGGCGTAGCTCTGCCAGAGCGGCTGCAGGGCGCGGATCTTCCGATAGAGCAACGGCTGGGTCACGGTGGGATCGTCGACCTCGCTGTGTCCGTAGCGGCGGTAGCCGACGAGATCGATCACCACGTCGCTCGCGAAGGCGGCGCGATAGTCGCTCGCCAGCCGCGCAGCGCGGACGACAGCCTCGGGCTCCTGTCCGTTGACGTGGAAGATAGGGATCGGCAGCCGCTTGGCGATGTCGGTCGCGTAGCGCGTCGAGGCGTACGCCACGGGCTCGGTGGTGAAACCGATCAGGTTGTTGACCACGACGTGGATGGCACCGCCCAGCGAGAAGCCGTCGAGCGCCGCGAAGTTGAGCGCTTCGGCGGCGATCCCCTGGCCGGCGAAGGCGCAGTCACCGTGCAGCAGAACGGCGAGCGCCGAACGGCCGTCGCGGTCGCCGTTACGGGTGAGCTTGGCGCGCACGCGCCCCATCACCACCGGAACTACCGCTTCGAGATGGCTCGGATTCGACGCCAGGTGGATGCGGATCCGACTCCCGGAGGGGGTCGATCGGACTCCGGTCCCGCCGAGATGGTACTTGACGTCGCCGGCGCCGAGCACGCTCTTCGGATCGACCTCCTCGAAGCCGGCGAAGATCTCGACCGGCGAGCGCCCGACCACATTCGCCATCACATTCAGGCGGCCGCGATGGCTCATCGCCACGAGCGCCTGCTCGACGCCGTGCCCGGCGGCGCGGTCCAGGAGCTCGGTTAGAAGCGGCACCAGCGCCGTTAGCCCCTCGAGCGAGAAGCGCTTGTAGCCGGTGTAGCGGGTCTGGATCGACTGCTCGAAGAGCTCGGCCCACACCAGCTCGTCGAGGATGCGGGCGCGATCGGGGGGCTCGGCGGGCGACTCCATGCGCGCCGCGATCCAGGCCCGCCGCTCGGGCTCGGCGATGTGCGCCATCTCGACGGCGAGCGCGCCGCAGTAGCTCTCGCGGGCGCGCGCCGCCTCCTCCCCGTCGCGCGGCAGCTCGGGATGGCGAAAGTGGGGGAGGCGATCTAGCGGGTCGAGAGCGGCTTCGAGATGGCCCCAGCGCCGGTACGCCTCGAGCACGGGCGAGGCCACGGCCGGGGCGGTCGTCATCATGGGCTCGCGAGCCTATCGCACGGGCTTCGCCCCCTTTGGGCTCTAGAATGCGCACCTCATGGAGACTCCGAAGAGAGGTCCTCGCAATCAGCGAGTCGTTCTCATTGTCGTTCTGGTGGCTGCGGTGATTGCCGGTGTCCTCGGCTGGTGGCTGGCGCGCGAGTCGTCGCAGGAGATCGTCTTGCCGCCACCGCCGCCCCGCACCGAAGCCGAGCTCTCGCCGGCGCAACAGCTCGCCGAGAGGCTCCTCGTCGTCGATACCCACATCGACACGCCGTACCGCCTGACCGAGCTCGGCGGCGGCAGCGAAAACATCGCGCGGCGGACGAAGAAGGGCGACTTCGACGCGGTGCGCGCCAAAGCCGGAGGGCTCGACGTCGCCTGGATGTCGATCTACGTGCCGGCCAAGTATCAGAAGGGGGACGGAGCCAAGGCCTACGCCGATCAGCTCGTCGATCTGGTGCGCGGCATCGCCACCCGGAATCCGCAGACCTTCGCGGTGCCGGGGAGCGCGGACGACGCCGAGGAGATCGCCAAGAGCGGGCGGATCGCGCTGCCTATGGGCATGGAGAACGGCGCCGGCATCGAGAGCGACCTCGCCAACCTGCGCCATTTCCATCGCCGTGGGGTGCGCTACATCACCCTCACCCACGGCGAGGACAATCTGATCTCCGACTCTTCGTACTCGGAACCGAAGACGCGCAAGTGGCACGGCCTTTCGGCGTTCGGCCGCGACGTGGTGGCGGAGATGAACCGGCTCGGGATCCTCGTCGACCTCTCGCACGTCTCGGACCAGGCGTTCGACCAGGCGCTGGCGGTCACCAAGGCGCCACCGATCGCCTCGCACTCGTCGTGCCGGCACTTCACTCCGGGTTTCGAGCGCAATCTCGACGATCAACGGATCCGCGCGCTGGCCGCGAAAGGGGGCGTGATCCAGATCAACTTCGGATCGGCTTTCCTGACCGCCGCCGCCAACCGCTGGTCGACCGCGCTCTGGGAGGCGGAGGAGAAGTTCGTCTCCGAGAGCGGTGCCAGGGAGGGAACGCTCGAGATCGAGCTCTTCCGCGAGGAGTACGAGCGGGTTCATCCGCTGCCGCGCGCCACCCTCGACGACGTGGTAGCGCACATCGAGCACGTCGTGGAGCTGGTCGGCGTCGACCACGTCGGGCTCGGCTCCGACTTCGACGGCGTCGGGCCGACCCTGCCGACCGGGCTCGACGACGTCTCGGCCTATCCGAATCTGATCGCCAAGTTCCTCGAGCGCGGTTACGGCGAAGAGGCGATCGCCAAGATCGTCGGCGGCAACCTGATGCGCGTCTGGCGCCAGGCGGAGCAGGTCGGGGCGGAGCTGCAGCAGGCGGAGCGCGACCGCGCGGAGCCGGAGAAGAGCGCCGGCGACGACGAGGAGCCCACCGCTTCACCGCCGGAGAAGGGAGCTTCGTGAGGCGTCGCGCGGGCGCCGCCGCGCTCGCTCTCTCTCTTCTCGCCGCCTGCTCGTCCGACCGCCGTACGCCGGTTGTCGTCTACTCGCCGCACGGCCGCGATCTCCTCGAGCTCTTCGAGACCGAGCTCGAGCGCCTGCATCCAACGCTCGACGTGCGTTGGCTCGACATGGGCTCGCAGGAGGTCTACGACCGGGTGCGGAGCGAGCGCGCCAACCCGCAGGCCGACGTCTGGTTCGGCGGCCCGGCCGCGATTCTGGGGCGGGCGGCGGGTGAAGGGCTCTTGGCGCCGTACCGGCCGTCGTGGGCGGAGGCGATTCCGGAGTCGAGCCGCGGCGAGGGCGATCTCTACTTCGGCACCTTTCGCACTCTTCCGGTCTTGGTCTGGAACTCGAAGCTGGTGACCGAGGGCGACGCGCCCCGCGACTGGGACGACCTCCTGGAGCGACGCTTTACTGGTCAGGTCCTGTTACGCGACCCGCTCGCCTCGGGCGTGATGCGCACCGTCTTCGGCTGGAAGCTCGCCAGCTCGATCGCCGCCACGGGAACGATCGACGCGGGTTACGCCTGGCTCGCCGAGCTCGACGTGCAGACCAAGGAGTACGTGGCGAATCCGGCGCTCCTCTTCGAGAAGCTGGCGCGCGGCGAGGGGCTGGTCACGACCTGGGAGCTGACCGACATCCTGCTCCATCGACAGGCGGGCGATGCGCTCGGCTACGCCTTCCCGCGCTCGGGCACGCCGGTCATCGACGATGCGGCGGCGCTGATCGCCGGCGCCCCGCATCGCGCCGCGGCCGAGGTTCTGCTCGAGTGGATCGGCTCGGCCGCGGCCCAGCGCCTCGCTGCCGATCGGCTCTTCCGGATTCCGGCGCGCACCGATCTGGCGCCCGAGACGCTGCCCGCATGGGCGCGCGCCACGCTCGCCGAGCTACGGGTCGCGGAGTACGACGCCGCGCTCGCGGCGCGCCAAGGATCGGCCTGGATGGCGCGCTGGGACGCCGAGGTGCGCGGCCGAGGCGCCGCCTTCTCGACCGAGACGAACGCGCCGCCGACGCCATGAGCGGGCTCGCGATCGATGCGATCGAGAAGCGGTTCGACGCGACGACGGTGCTCGCGGGTGTCTCGCTCGAGGTGGCTCGAGGCGAGATTGTCGCGCTGCTCGGCCCGTCGGGGAGCGGCAAGACGACGCTGCTGCGCATCGTTGCGGGCTTCGAGCGCGCCGACGCCGGCAGCGTGCGGTGGGCGGGAGAGAGTGTCGATCGCCTGCCGCCCGAGCGGCGTGGCTTCGGGATGGTCTTTCAGCAGTACGCGCTCTTTCCGCATCGCTCGGTCGGCGGCAACGTCGCTTTCGGACTCGAAGCTCGCAAGCTCCCCCGCCGTGAAATCGATCGTCGAGTCGCCGAGGCTCTAGCGCGTGTCGATCTCGCCGGCTTCGAGCCCCGCAAGATTGCCGAGCTCTCGGGCGGCCAACAGCAGCGGGTGGCGCTGGCGCGCGCCCTGGCGCCCGAGCCGCGCCTGCTGCTCTTGGACGAGCCGCTCTCGAACCTCGATCCGACTTTGCGCGAGCGCACTCGTCAGGAGCTGGCGGAAAGATTGCGCACGATCGGCATCACGACGGTGCTCGTCACGCACGAGCAGGAGGAGGCGTTCGAGCTCGGGCAGCGGGTGGCGGTTCTGCATCGCGGTCGACTCGATCAGGTCGGGACGCCCGAGGAGCTCTACCGCCGGCCGGCGACCCGCTTCGTGGCCGGTTTCGTCGGCCGCGCCAGCTTCGTGCCGGCCACGGTGGCGGAGGAGTCGGGTAGTGCAGTCCGCGCGCACTCGCCGGCGTTTCCCGGCTTGGAGCTCGCCGCCGACTGCATCGACTCGCTCTCCTCCGCTGAGACGGGCGAGCGCCTGCTGCGGCCGGCGGGGCCCGACCGCGGGGCGCCCGC
>CAZPYU010000214.1:0-2660 GCA_964590905.1 uncultured Thermoanaerobaculia bacterium | reverse complement strand
GCAGGATACCTGCACTCCTGGTCGACTTCGCGAGCTCCGTCTCCACCGGTGTCGGGCGGCGAAGCCACTCGACACCTGCGCCGCGGCCGTTCGCTCCCTGGCGAGCACCTCTGCTCCGCCTCGGTGCCGCATCAACCGGCCCGCCGTCGACCGCGAGCGTTAGGGTCGGCGCCGTGCCGGGGCCGTTGCAGGGCGTGATGATCGTCGAGCTGGTCGGGATCGGGCCGGGTCCGTTCGCCGCGATGCTCCTCGCCGACATGGGGGCCGACGTCGTGCGGGTGCACCGGACCGAATCGGTCGAGCGGGGCTTCGATCCCGGGGGTGTGCCCGTCCTCGACCGCAACCGACGGTCGATCGGAGTCGACCTCAAGCACCCCGACGGCATCGAGACCGTGTTGCGCCTCGTCGAGTCGGCCGACGCGCTCCTCGAAGGCTTCCGTCCGGGGGTAACCGAGCGCCTCGGCCTCGGACCCGACGAGTGCATGGCCCGCAACCCCCGTCTCGTCTACGGGCGCATGACCGGCTGGGGTCAGGAGGGACCGCTGGCGAGCTCGGCGGGTCACGACATCAACTACATCGCGCTGGCCGGCGCGCTCGCGCACTTCGGGCGCGAAGGGCAGAAGGCGACACCACCAATCAACCTGGTCGGTGACTTCGGTGGGGGCGGGATGTTCCTCGCGTTCGGCACGGTCTGCGGAATCCTCGAGGCGCGGGGGTCCGGCAAGGGCCAGGTCATCGACGCCGCGATGATCGACGGCAGCGCAGTGCTGATGTCGATGATCTGGGGCTTCCGCCTGCTCGGTGCGATCGACGAGGAGCACCGCGGCACCAACGTGCTCGACACCGGCGCGCCGTTCTACGACACCTACGAGTGCGCTGACAGCAAGGAGATCGCGCTCGGGTCGCTCGAGCCGCAGTTCTACGCGGAGCTGCTGCGGCTCGGAGGCCTCGAGGGCGAGGACCTTCCGGAGCAGATGGACCGCTCCGGGTGGCCGCGCCTGCGAGAGCGCTTCACCGAGCTGTTCAAGCAGAAGTCGCGCGCCGACTGGTGCCAGATAATGGAAGGCACCGACGCATGCTTCGCTCCCGTCCTCACGATGACCGAGGCCGCGGAGCATCCACACATCAAGGCACGCGGGACGGTCATCGAGCATGACGGCGTGCTGCAACCTGCGCCGGCACCGCGCTTCTCGCGCACGGTGCCCGACGTGCACTCGGGCCCGGCGAAGCCCGGGGAGCACACCGACGAGGTGCTGAGCGAGCGTGGCTTCAGCGCCGACGAGCTCGCCAAGCTTCGCGACGCCGGCGCCATCGCCTGACCGGACGACCCTGCCTGCCTGATCGGTTGGTGCGCTGAAGGTCGACCCTTCGCCCTGAATGCACCAACGAAGTTGGGGAGGCGTGGGGACTGCTGGTGCGACTCAGCCGTCGTCGTGCTGCAGGGCCCGCACCTGGGCGAGGCGCTCGTCACGCGCGCCGGGCTCGTCGGCCACGACGGTCACGTGGCCGACCTTGCGGCCCGGTCGCGGCGCCTTGCCGTAGGCGTGGAGGTGGGCACCCGGGACCGCGAGCACCGCGGCCGCATCGGGCAGCGCGCCGATGCAGTTGACCATTCCGCTGTGACCGCGCGTCTGCGTTGACCCCAACGGCAGGCCCAGCACCGCGCGCAGGTGCTGCTCGAACTGGCTCGTCGCGGCACCCTCGATCGTCCAGTGCCCCGAGTTGTGCACGCGTGGCGCGATCTCGTTGGCGAGCAGCGCGCCCCGGCGTTCGAACAGCTCGATCGTGAGCAGCCCGACGTAGTCGAGATCCTCGAGAAGAGCGTGCGCGATCTGCTCACCCTCCGCCTGGAGCGCCGGATTCAGAGCCGGCGCCGGCGCGCGGCTCGTGCGGAGGATGCCGCGGTCGTGCTCGTTCTGCACGAGCGGGTAGCACACCATCGTCCCGTCGGTCGCGCGAGCGGCGAGCACGGACAGCTCACGGTCGAAGTCGACGACCCCTTCGGCGATCAGCGGGACCGCGCCGAGCGCGTCCCACGCGAGCCGGGCACCCGCTTCGTCACGCACCAGCTGCTGACCTCTCCCGTCGTAGCCACCGCGTCGCGTCTTCAGGAGGAGCGGGAAGCCCGTTGTCGTGGTCGCCGTGGTGATGTCATCGGGCTCGTCGATCCGCGCGAACGGCGCGACCGCGATGCCCAGACGTTCGAGCGTCTCCTTCTCCGTGAGCCGGTCTTGCGCCACCTCGAGCGCACGAGGATCAGGTCGGACCGCGTGAGCTCTCATGGCCGCCCGGGCGGCGGGTGCGGGCACGCCCTCCCACTCGTACGTGACGACGCTCGCACCGTCTGCGGTGCGCGCGATGGCTGCTGCGTCGCCGAGGTCGCCGACGACGAGCTCGCCGACGGCGGCCGCGGTCGCGTCGGGCGACGGGTCGAGGAAGCGGCAGTGGACGCCGAGCGGGAGGGCGGCGAGCCCGAGCATGCGGCCGAGCTGGCCTCCGCCGAGCACGGCGACGACCGGTGGAGCCGGCGTCGAGCGGCCTTGACGGTCGACGCCGGACGAGGCGCCGCCCGCGGCGCCGACCGATGGAGCCGGTGTCGAGCGGCCTTGACGGTCGACGCCGGACGAGGCGCCGCCCGCGGCGCCGACCGATGGAGCCGG
>CAZPYU010000213.1:0-9597 GCA_964590905.1 uncultured Thermoanaerobaculia bacterium | reverse complement strand
GCCCTGGACGATGCGCGAGACGTTGATCACGGTGGGCGGCAAGGGCGCGCTCTTCGAGACCGCGCTGGCGCTGTTCGAGGAGGGGCAGGAAGTCGTCCTCCACGTGCCGGCCTGGGTGAGCCTGGTCGAGCAGGTCCGGTTCGCGGGCGCCAAGGTCGTCGAGGTGCCGACCGCCGGCACCGACGGCTTCGCGATCCGCGCCGAGCCGATTCTCGGCGCGCTCTCGCCGCGCACCCGGGCGGTGATCCTCAACTCGCCCTGCAACCCCACGGGCGGCGTCATCGACCCCGCCGACCGCCGGCAGATCGTCGAGGCGTGCGCCGAGCGCGGGATCGTGGTCATCTCCGACGAGACGTACGAAAGGTTCGTCTACGACGGATTCGTCCCGGGCAGCGCGGCGTCGCTCGCGGCCGAGTTTCCCGAGACCGTGGTGGTGGTCGGCTCGTTCTCCAAGACCTACGCCATGACCGGCTGGCGCCTCGGCTACCTGCTCGGGCCGCGCGAGCTGGTCGACGCCGCGGCGCGCATCCAGGGCCACGCCACGTCGAACCCGACGTCGTTCGCGATGAAGGGGGCGTTGGCCGCGCTGGAAGGCGCCGAATGCGACGTGCGAACGATGATCGCCGAATACGCCGCGCGGCGCGACCTGTTGATCCCGCGCCTGAACCGGCTTCGGGGCGTCTCGTGCGAAATGCCGCGTGGAGCCTTCTACGCCTTTCCGGACGTCTCCGCCTGCTTCCGGCCGCGGCTCTCGAGCCCCACGGAGCTCGCCGAGCGGCTGCTCGAAGAAGAGGCCGTGGCGCTCGTCGCCGGCGAGGCGTTCGGCAGCGACCGCCACGTGCGCATCTCGTTCGCCTGCTCCCGCGAGACGCTCGAGGCCGGTCTCGAACGGATGGCGCGGTTTCTGGATCAACGGTAGACGCTCAGAGGAGAAAGCCAGATGACCACGAAGGTTACGTCGCGCGTCTCGGTTCTCGTTGGGTTCGTTGCAACGTGGTTTCTGCCGGCGGTCGCCGCCGCCCAGCCGAAGCCGACGGCGAAGGCGCCCACGGTCGAGGAGGCGCGTGCCTTCGTCGCCGACGCGGAGGCGAAGCTGCTCGACCTCGGGGTCCAGCAACAGCGCGCGCAGTGGGTCCAGTCCACCTTCATCACGTACGACACCGAGCTGCTCGCGGCGCGGGCCAACGAGGCGGTGATCGCGGCGACAGTTGAGTTGGCTAAGGCGGCGACGCGCTTCGACGGCCTGGCGTTGCCCGATGACCTGGAGCGCAAGCTCCTCCTGCTCAAGGTCTCGTTGACGCTGCCGGCGCCCTCCGATCCAGCGAAGACCTCCGAGCTGACCCAGATCGCGGCGCGCATGGAGGGCACCTACGGCAAGGGGAAGTACTGCCCGCCAGGTGGCGGCGAATGCCTCGACATCACAGCGATCAGCAACATCCTCGCCTCCGAGCGCGACCCGGCGCGGCTGCGTGAGGTCTGGGAGGGGTGGCACGCGATTGCGGCGCAGGGGATGCGCGACGACTACCGGCGCTTCGTCGAGCTCGCCAACGAGGGGGCGCGCGAGCTCGGCTTCGCCGATCTGGGCGCCATGTGGCGCTCCAATTACGACATGCCGCCGGACGCCTTCACGGCGGAGCTCGACCGACTCTGGGAGCAAGTGAAGCCGCTCTACGACTCCCTCCACTGCTACGTGCGCGCCCGCCTGGTGGAGAAGTACGGCGCCGACGTGGTGCCGGCCAGCGGGCCGATTCCCGGCCATCTCCTCGGCAACCTCTGGCAGCAGCAGTGGGGAAACATCTACGACCTGGTGGAGCCGAAAGACGTCGTCGCTCCCGGCTATGCGCTGAGCGAACGGCTGGTGGCGGCCGGCTACGACCCGATCCGGATGGTGAAGCAGGGCGAGAGCTTCTTCACCTCGCTCGGCTTCGAGCCGCTGCCGGAGACGTTCTGGGAGCGCTCGCAGTTCGTGAAGCCGCGCGACCGCGAAGTCGTCTGTCACGCCAGTGCCTGGTCGGTCGATCAGGCGAGCGATCTGCGGATCAAGATGTGCATCCAGCCCACCGAGGAGGAGTTCGACACCATCCACCACGAGCTCGGGCACAACTTCTACCAGCGCCTGCACAACCAGAACGATCCGTTCTTCAGAAACAGCGCCAACGACGGCTTTCACGAAGCACTGGGCGACACCATCGCGCTCTCGGTGACGCCGAAGTATCTGAAAACGATCGGCCTGATCGAGAGCGAGCCGCCGCCGGCGGCGGACATTCCGCTGCTGCTCGGCCGGGCGCTCGACAAGGTCGCCTTCTTGCCGTTCGGGCTGATCATCGACAAGTGGCGGTGGGGGGTCTTCTCGGGCGAGATCGCTCCCGAGGCCTACAATCGCGCCTGGTGGGAGCTCAAGCTGCGCTATCAAGGGGTGGCCCCGCCGTCGCCGCGCGGCGAGAGCCTCTTCGATCCCGGCGCCAAGTACCACGTGCCGGGCAACACGCCGTACATGCGCTACTTCTTGGCCGACATCCTGCAGTTCCAGTTCCATCGCGCCTTGGCGGCGACGGCGGGAGAGACGGGAGCGCTGCACCGCGCCTCGATCTACGGATCGAAAGCGGCGGGAAGCCGGCTCGACGCGATGATGCGAATGGGCGCCCGGCGCCCGTGGCCGGAGGCGCTCGCCGCGTTGACCGGAGAGCGCACCATGGACGCCACTGCGATCCTCGACTACTTCGCGCCGCTCGCGAGCTGGCTCGACGAGCAGAATCGAGGACAGACGTGCGGTTGGTGAGAGGTCGCCGCTACCTGTGAACGGGGAGCGGGAGGAGCCGCGTTCGCCGCGGGGCGGCACTGCTTGGTCGTTCTCGATCGGCTCGCTCCTGGGCGTGCCGATCCGCGTCCACCTGACGTTCTTCCTCCTCTTGCTCTGGATCGGATCGCTCTCGGCGGGATCGGGCGAGGGGTTCCTGCGCGGCGTCGTCTTCCTCCTGCTGCTCTTCGGCTGCGTCGTCCTCCACGAGCTCGGGCACGCGACGGTCGCACGCCGCTTCGGCGTCTCGACGCGCGATATCGTGCTCTATCCGATCGGCGGAGTGGCGCGGCTCGACCGCATTCCGGCCGGCCGCGCCGAGCTCTGGATCGCGCTCGCCGGCCCGGCGGTCAGCCTGCTCTTGGCAGCGATGCTCTGGGGGGGGATCGCGCTGGTCGGGCTGCGCCTTCCGACCACCACGGACGAGCTCGTCGCGAAGGGCGAGATCCCGTGGCAGCTCGCTTTCGCCAACCTCTGGCTCTTCCTCTTCAATCTGATTCCCGCCTTCCCGATGGACGGCGGTCGCGTGCTACGCGCCTCGCTCTCGCTCTGGCTCGGCCAGGAGCGGGCGACCCGCATCGCGGCGCGCGTCGGGCAGGGCGCGGCGCTGCTGCTAGCGATCTACGCGCTGCTCTCGACTCCGACCAAGCCGACGCTCCTGCTCATCGCCCTCTTCGTCTTCTTGGGCGCCGGTCAGGAGGCCGCCTACGAGAGCGGGCGTGCCGCCGTGCGCGGTCTGACGGCGCGCTCGGCGATGGTGACCCGCTTCGACGTGCTCAAGCCGGACGACTCGGTCGGCCGCGCCACCGACCTCCTGCTCGCCACGCACCAGCACGACTTTCCGGTGGTCGACGCCTGGGGGAGAGTGGCGGGAATCCTCCATCGTGCGGTACTGCTCGAGGCGCTCGCCGCTGGCGGGCGAGAGACACCGGTCCTGGAGGTCATGGAGCGCGAAGTCACCGCGATCTCGCCCGAGACGCCGCTCGAGGAGGTGCTCGATCTCTTCCAGGCGCGCCCGACGCTACCCTTGCTCGTCGTCGGCCCCGAGCGCCTCGAAGGGATGATCTCGCTCGAGAACTTCGGCGAGCTGATCGCAGTAGCGCGAAGCCTCGGCGCCAACTCGGCGCGCCGGGCGCGGGCGTGAGCGTCAGGGGACAGACTGAAGCCTGTCCCCGATTACCAGACTGTACAGGTCGTGGCCGGAACCATGCGGTCGCCCGCCGCGCAGCCGAACGCGGTGCGGAAGCTCTCCGAATTCATCGGCGCGCCGATGGCCCGGAACATGCCCGGTGAGTGCGAGTCGGTCGTCACCTGTTGACGGAGATACTCGGGCGCCGCCACCGTGCACCAGACCTGCGCCCAACCGACGAAGAGAAGCTGCTCGTCGCTGACGCCCGGGATCAGCGGTTGGGGAGCGCCGCGACGCGATCGCCAAGCCGCATAGGCGTCCGCCGCCTGCGCGAGCCCACCCAAATCGGCGATGTTCTCGCCCAGCGTGAGCTTGCCGTCGACCTCTACACCGGGCTCGACTTCGAAGCCCGAGAAGAGGTCGTCGACGCACTGCGCCGCCTGCTCGAACTTCGCTGCGACCGCCGGCTCCCACCACTCGCGTAGAACTCCGTCGCCGTCCGACTTCCGCCCCTGATCGTCGAAGCCGTGGGTGAGCTCATGGCCCATCACCGCGCCGACCGCGCCGTAGTTGAGCGCCGCCGGGAAGTCGCGATGGAAGAACGGCGGCTGCAGGATGCCGGCCGGGAAGGCGATCTCGTTGTTGGTCGACAGGTAGTAGGCGTTGACCATCTGCGGCGTCATCAGCCACTCCTTCTTGTCGACCGGCTGGCCGACCTTGGCCAGATCGCGCCCGATCTCGAAGCGGATCGCCGACTGGGCGCTGGCGAAAAAATCGCTCCGCTGCACGACGACCGCCGAGTAGTCGCGCCAGACATCCGGATAGCCGATCTTGTTGGCGACCTTGCGCGCCTTGTCGACGGCGCGCTGGGCGGTGGTCGCGTCCATCCACGCCAGCTCGGGCAGGTTGCCCTCGAAGGCGTGCTCGATGTCCTGGATCATCTCGAGCGCCACCGCCTTGCTGTCGCCGGCGAATTCACGCTCGACGTAGAGCTTGCCGACCGCTTCGCCGAGCTGATTGTTGGTCGCCGCGACGCAGCGCTTCCAGCGCGGCTGGATCTCGGCCTGACCACTGAGCGTCTTGCCGTAGAACTCGTAGTCGGCCACCGCGAACGGCTCGGCCAGGAACTCGGCGCGCTGATTCACGACGTTCCAGCGCAAGTAGGCGCGCAGCGTTTCGGCGGGGGTCTCGCGCGCCAGTCGGTCGAGCGTCGAATAGAACTCCGGCACCGCGACGTTGATCGCGACGATCTCGGGTCGGCCCAACGCCTCGAAGTAGGCCGCCCAGGGGAGGTTGGGAGTGAGCTTCGAAAGGCCGTCGCGGTCGAGCTTGTTGTACAGCCGATCGCGGTCGCGCATCTCGGGGCGCGGGCGCGAGCCCTTCGCCAGCTCGGTTTCGAAAGCGACGATGCGGCGGGCGTCGGCGGCGCTCGCTTCGGCGCTACTGCCCAGCATGCCGAGCATGCGGGCGACGTGCTGCTCGTACTGGACCAGGAGCTCCTTCTTCTTGGGATCCTCCGAGAGGTAGTAGTCGCGGTCGGGGAGGCCGAGCCCACCCTGCGACATGAAGTAGAGGTTCATCGTCGGATTCTTGAAATCGGCGACCGCGCCGGCGGCGAAGAGCACGTTGACTCCTTCGCGGCCGAGCGCTCCGGCGGCGCGCAGGAGCGACTCGGGGTCGGCGGCCGTAGCCGCGAAAGCGAGCAGCGGCTCGAGCGGCCGGGTTCCGGCGGCGGCGAGGGCGGCCTCGTCCATGCAACCGGCGTAGAAGTCACCGATCTTCTGGCGCTCGGTTCCGGCCGGACCGGGATCTTTCGCGGCGTCATCGAGGAGCGCGCGCACGATCTCGCGATTGCGCTCGGAGATTGTCGAGAAGCTACGCGTCCAGCGCGACTGGTCGGCCGGCAGCTTCGTCGAATCGAGCCAGCCCCCGCAGGAGTAGCGGTAGAAGTCGTTGCACGGATCGGCGGTGCGATCCATCGCCGAGGCCACGGAGTCGCGGATCTGGTCCGCGGTCAGCGCGCCGACGGCGGACGGCTCTGCAGCGGATACCGCGGTGGGAACGAGCGAAGCGAGGACGAGGACGAGCGCGCGCATGGAGCATCTCCAGAGAGCCGGACGCGCGGCATCGCGAATGCGTGCCGCGGACGAGCCAAGCGCAGGATAGCAAGGGCGACGCGAAAGGTGGCGCGGATCGTCCCCGCAGAAGACCGCTCTGCGTCTTCGAATGCGGCTCGTCAGGCGAGGCGCTCGAGACAGCCCGGGTCGTCGTGCGCCGGGCTGTTGACTCGCTTGGAAACCGGGAAGGCTTCCATTCTCTCGGCCGCGAACGGCACCAGGAGCGGCTCCAGCCGAGACCGGTCGGTCAGCCGCGGATCGATCCAGGTCGCGTGTTCGGCGGAGGGGACGATCACCGGCATGCGGTCGTGGATCGGAGCCAGCAGGTCGTTCGGGCGAGTGGTGACGATGGTGCACGATTCGAGCGCCTCGCCGCTCGCCGGATCGCGCCAGCTCGCCCAGAGGCCGGCGAAAGCGAAGGGAGCGCCGCTCGCGAGCCGCACCAGCCAAGGCTGCTTTCCGCCCCCCTCCTGCTTCCACTCGAAGAATCCGTCCGCCAGAATCAGACAGCGACGCTTCTTGAAGCTGTCGCGAAAAGAAGGCTTCTCGGCGAGGGTCTCGGCGCGAGCGTTGATCAGCCGGCTGCCGATGGCGCGCTCCTTAGCCCACGCCGGCACCAGCCCCCAGACGACGGTCGCCAGCTCACGCGCGGTACCGCTGGTAGAACGCACGATAGCCACCTCTTGCGTCGGCGCGATGTTGTAGCGCGGCGAGAGTGCGGGCACCAGAGGCAGCTCCAACGTCTCCGCGAGCACGTCGCCCGGCGTGGTGAGGAAGTAACGGCCGCACACGGACCGAATCCTAGCTTCACTGGTTCGGCATCACGCCGCAGGCGCTTCGGGGGCGCCGCCGTTCGTCAGCGTCGCGCTGGAGTGCGCCCGACCGATGGATAGAACGGTAGGCGGCCAAGCCGATCGGCGCGGCGCCGGGTAAAAGCGCGAGAATCGAGGCGGGACGGGCGTTTCAGAGGTTCTCCGCAGTTGCTGTGGAAAAAGCTGTCGATACCAGTGCCTTGGAGAGCCCCGAATGCCCGTTGTGCGGGCTCTCTGCCGGCTCTGCACCGGTTCTTGTGCAGCGCCGACAAGCGCTTTCTCGTCAACAGTTATGTGAGTTGGCGAACGCACTGACCAGGCTCGAACCGCTCGCAGCTCGGTTTTTTCCACAGCGGTAGAGGTGCGGCCGATCTAGGAGCCTCTAACTCCTTCGAAAGTGGGGGGTTGGAGAGGGTGAGCTCTCAGCTCTTGCGACGCCGCCCGCGGGGTGCTTCCAGCCCCTGTCGGAATTCGAGTCGGCGCCCGAAGTGGCGCTCGAAGAGGCGCGCCCGATGGCGGGCGGCGGCGAGCTCGAGTGAGACGTCGAAGGGCGAGAGGAGCTCGAACACCACCCGCCGGCGCTTGACCAGCGAGGCGTAGATCTCGAGAACCCGCGCCGCGTGCGTGCGGTCGAGCGCATTGGCGAGGCGGAGGAGCGCCGCGAGCGCGACGACACTCTTCTGCTGCCACCCTTCGAGCGCTGCGAACTCGCGATGCCTCGTTTTCGGCTCGGCGCCGCGGTGATAGCGCGCTACGTGGGCGATCACTTCGACCTCGCGCCGGTCGAAGGCGTCGAGATTGGCGCTCGAAACGAGGTAGAGCGAGTGCTTGTGATGGCGCTGAAAGTGGATCGAGTATCCGACGTCGTGAAGAAGAGAGGCGTATTCGAGCCACTCGCGCTCGCGTTCACCGAGCCCGTGGACCGGGGCGGTGAGGTCGAACAGCCGTACAGCGAGCCGCGCCACCTGCTCGGCGTGGGTCGTCATCGACGGTACCCGTTCGGTGAGATCGAGGATCTGTCGCCGGCGCAGGCTCGATTTCGGTTTGCCGTTTCCTGGCGGC
Source organism: uncultured Thermoanaerobaculia bacterium (assembly GCA_964590905.1). Taxonomy (GTDB): domain Bacteria; phylum Acidobacteriota; class Thermoanaerobaculia; order Multivoradales; family JAGPDF01; genus JACTMI01. The sequence continues at coordinate 1,680 of CAZPYU010000213.1, read as the reverse complement.
GGCGATCCGAGCGCCTCGAGCAGCAGCCCTTCGCGCAGCGCGCGGTCGCAGAGCAGGACGCGATCGATTTCGGCGTGGCGCGCCAGCTCCTCGAGGACGATCGCTCCGGCGAGGATCGAGTCGGCGCGCGGCTCGCCGACCGGCGGCAGGTCGGCGATCTCTCGCCGGCGCAGAGCGCGCAGCCGTTCGACGACCTCGGCCAGATCGCGGCGATCGAGCTCGCGCAGGCCGCCCACGGCGAGCTGCTGACGGCCGGCGAAGAGGTCGGCGAGATCGCCACAACAGGCGGCAGTGCCAGAAGTTGCGATCAGACGCTCCGCCCGTTTCGGGGGGTGCACCGGAGTGAGCAGGCGCTGGGTGTGCCGGCGGAGCCGTTCGATCGACGCGGCCGTCGCCGGATCGCCGTTGAGAAGGCTGGAGGAGCGCAGCGAACCGAGCGCAAGGCTCTTGACGCTCCGGAGATCCCCGTTCCTCACCGTGCACCACTCCGTCGAGCCGCCGCCGATGTCGAGCAGGATCGACCAGCCGGCACCGAGATCGACAGCCTGGCGCACGGCGCGGAAGATGAGCTCCCCCTCCTCCTTGCCGCCCAGGGCTCGCACCTCGACGCCGGTCAAAGCGCGGACCTGAGCGAGGAACTCGACGCCGTTCGAGGCCTCGCGCACCGCGCTGGTGGCGACGGCAGCGATGCGTGACGCTCCTTTGAGACGAGCCAGGGTGGTCATGCGCAGCAGCGTTTCGAGCCCGTCCCGGCGAGCCCGCTTCGAGAGCGCGCCCTTGCCGAGCGCGCTCTTGCCGAGGCGCACCATGTCGCGTTCGCGCGCCAGGACGCGGTAGCCGCCGTTGCCGTCGCCCTCGGCGACGATTAGGTGGATCGAGTTCGAGCCGATGTCGATCGCGGCGACGCGCGCCGCCGCTGCCGACGGGTCCTGTGAGCGCCGGGGGCGAGGAGCTTCTCGTAGTCCGCCGGCGGCGCTCTTCATCGCGACGATCCGATCCGAGCCGTGTGACGGCCCCGTTTCAACCCAGCGCGGTCACGAGCGAGTAGACGAGCGCGGCGACCAGTGCCGAGATCGGGATGGTCACGACCCAAGCCCAAATGATCCGGCCCGCCACCCCCCACTTCACCGCCGAGAGGCGTTTGGTCGCCCCGACGCCCATGATCGCGCCGGTAATCGTGTGGGTCGTCGAGACCGGGATGCCGCCGAGAGTGGCGCCGATGATGGTGATCGCGCCCGCCGTTTCGGCGCAGAAGCCGCCGATCGGCTGCAGCTTGGTGATCTTCGAGCCCATCGTCTTGACGATCCGCCAACCGCCGAAGAGGGTGCCCAAGGCGATCGCGGCGTGCGAGATCAGGATCACCCAGAGCGGCACCTCGAACTTGTCGAGGTGGCCGCCGGCGACGAGCAGGCCAGTGATGATGCCCATCGTCTTCTGGGCGTCGTTGCCGCCGTGGCCGAGGCTATAGAAAGCGGCGGAGACCAGCTGGCCGCGGCGGAAGAATCGATCGACCCGGTCGGGTCTCCAGCGACGAAAGATCCACATCACCGCGATCATCGCGATCAGGCCGAGGGTCATGCCGATGACCGGCGCGAGCACGATGAACAGGAGCGGTTTCACCCAGCCCGAGAGAATCAGCGCGCCGAAACCGGCCTTCGCGACCGCCGCGCCGGCATAGCC
>CAZPYU010000212.1:0-4885 GCA_964590905.1 uncultured Thermoanaerobaculia bacterium | reverse complement strand
ATCAAGGAGATCGAGCGCACGATCGGCGAATCGATCCCGCGCTGCACGCTTGCCGGCGTCGAGCCGTATGTCGAGATTGTGCCGCGCCGGATGATGGGCCGCCGTCGGCGCTAGAAATCGCTCAGTTTTCCAGACGCGTCGTCGCGTCCACCGCTACGGGCGAATCGGCGACGGCGCAGACTTGGTCCAGCCGCAGCTCGGGCGCCGGCCGAACTCCGAGATGGGCGTAGCTCGCGGCCAGTTCGGCGTCCTCTTGCGGGAGGAAGTGCGTCGGGTCGAGTCGGTAGTCGGCGCAGAGGGAAGGCAGTCGCCGGCTCATGAAGCGCGCCAGCCCTGGGCTCAGAAACGACGGATGCAGCGCTTCGTCCCAGTAGTCGTTGACGTGATCGCGCCAGTCGAACGGCCGCTCGATCTTCGCGCCAGCGCCGGTGAAGCGGACGATACGCCCCTTGCCGGCGAGGACGTCGTCTTCGAAGAGGCTGCGATAGAAGCGGTAGCCCTCGTAGTTGGCCACCAGATCGGCGTTCGAGAAGACGCTGGTGGTGGCCTGGCCGAAGAGCCAGCGCTCGTTGAAGCGGCCGCGCCACGCGATCCGCTCTTCGCTCCAGCCCGCCAAGTGACTCCGGTAGTACTTGAGACCTTGCGAGATGAAGTGCCCCAGCTTGTCGGTGCCGAGGAGCGAGTCGCCGACCCGGATCGTGGCGCCGATGCCGAAGACGAAGCCGACGCGCGTCGCCCAGATCGGCGCGCCGCGATAGACGCTTCGCCAGCGGTACTGCGGTAGTTTTTCGACGATGCTCGACTTCATCGCGAAGCGCTCGATCCGGTCGACCCAGTGGAGCCCGCCGAGGGCGTGATACACCTCGACGGCGAAGGCGTGGCGATCGGCACCGCGTCGCCAGTCGGCCGCGATCTTCGTCAGCGCGTCGTTGGTCTTCCGGTTGAGCTCCGGCGCCGCGTCGGCGAGCGGCAGCAGCCGGTTCGAATACTGGTCGGTCTCGTAGGCCGAGGCCGCGCCAGCGAAGGCGAGAGCCGCGGCGAGGAGCGCGGCAGCTGGGTACAGCGTCAACGGCTCAGAAACGGAAGCCGAGCTCGACGTCAGCGTGATCGCGGCCTCCGAAGCCCGCCTCGACCTGCAGCGTCCAGCGCTCGCCCAGCGCTACTGTCCCGCCAGCCAGCCAGTTCCAGTCCTCCTTCTGCGACAGCTCGACGGAGAACGGGACGGGAATCAGCGGCGCGCCGGGAATGAGCGGCAGGCCGATCGTGCCCTGGTGGCTCTCCTCCGCCTCCTGATACATGGCGCCGACGTAAAGCGCGCCGCGGTCGTTGTGCAGCCCGAAGCGCGGCGCGAGCACGAGCGCTCGGGCATCGGACTCGAAGTCGCCCGACAGGCTGGTCTCGGTGGCGATAACTGTCAGCGAGCCGAAGTAACGCTTGCCGCCCCCCGCGATCACCGCACCGACGCCGAAAACCTCACCGTCGTAGTTGATCGCGATCGAAGTGAACGGCAGCGGCACCAGAGGCTGAATCGCGGCGAAGTCGACGTCGGTCTCGCCGTCGAGCTGGCCCGCGATGGCGAAGACGTTCAGCCACGGCAGCAGCCAGGCGTCGAACTTGGCGTTGACTTCGTCGATCTCGTTGTCGACCTGGAGCAGCCCGGCCGGAATCGCCGGGAAGCCCGGGATCCCGATCACCAGCTTGTCGATCACGTACTCCTGCTCCTGATTGAAGTAGACGCCGCTGATCCCGAACGGCAGCGGAAAGTCGCTCCCCGCCACCAAATCCTTCCCCCAGACCGGCTCACCGGCCGCTGCCATCGACGGCGCCATCCACGACGCCACCACCACGAGTCCGACGATCAGCACTCGACGCATCGCTCTCCTCCCGAAGGGTTGGATCCCCATGGCGAGCGAGTGTAACGCAGGTGTCAGGGATCGCTCGCCGATCTTTCAATCATTTCTCGGCGCCGCCGGCTCGAGCCGCAGCGTCGAAAGTGTGGCGCGCTCGATCGCCTCGCGGCCCCAGGCGGTGGGGCGCGCCGCGCCGGAAAGGAAGAGCGGCAGCTGATCGGCGTAGTGCGGATCCCACGGATGCCCCGACTGTCCGCCGGGAAGGATAGCCAGGCTGCTCTCGGGATCGGCGGCGTCGGTGACGAAGCGCATCGAGGGGCCGTAGGTGACATCCATCGCGTCGCCTTTCCAGGGGCCGCCGAAAGCGAGGATCGTGCTCGCTGAACCGGCGACCTCGAACGGCCCGCGCTCGAAGCGGCGCCCGATGAGCGGCAGGCTGCCGAGCGCGTGGTTCAACGTCAGCTTGTGGATTGCTCCGTACGGCCAGCGCGACACCTGGTCGCCCCAGCGCGCGACGGCTTGGCGCCAAGCGGACTCGAGCGCAGCAGCGACGATGGTGTCGCGCTCCTCGCTTTCGGCGGTGGTGACGTCGTCCCAGAAGCTTGCCGAGAGCTCGCCGTCGAGAAGCGCCGCGAGGCGCTTCCGAGTTCCGAAGCGCGGCAGGTTCGCCCGGTGCGCCTCGTCTTCGAAAATCCGCCGCTGTATCTCGCGCTCGAAGAGGGCGAAGAGCGCCGCCGGGCCGGCCGTCGCCATGTCGCCATTCCAACCCGCGAGCGTCGCCGCTGCTTTCGCCGCGTCGCCAACGTGGCCGTCGCCCAAGTTCGCCACGAGCTTCTTCGCCCACAGAGAGACCGCATCGCTCTGGAGCGCAAGCAGACTCTCGGGAGTCCAGTCGGCCGTCGCGACGAGGCGCTCGAGGATCCTGTCGAGACGGAAGGGTGTCTCGAAGTCCTCGCCGAACCAACTCGGTCGCGCGATGGGCAGCCGGCTGTTGGCGGTGGCGAGAGCTCCGCTCTCTGGATTCACCAGCAGCGGATTCTCCGCGGCCGGAATCAGCCCCTGCCAGCCGATGTCGGTTCTCCAAGCCGGCGCCGCGAAGCGGCCATCCCAGCCGATCCGGCGCGGGCCGCGCCCGAGCGGCGTCCAGGCGATCGCGCCGCTCGCCGCGGCGACGAGCAGGTTCTGGGCGGGAAAGTTGTAGCCGGCGATGATCGCCGGCACCTCGGCGATCGAGCCCGCCCCGGCCAAACCGATGAAGGCGGCGATCTGATCGCCGCTCTCCCAGCCGGTCCACGCCACGCTGCGCGACGGCAGGCCGAGCTCGCGATCGGTCTCGAGAAATGCCCCACGGTCGGTTCGCCGCACCTCGATCGTCTCTTCGCGATCGCCGATGCGCACCGTCTCGCGCTCGACAGTCATCGCGATCCATTCGTCGCCGCGCAAAACGCGAGCGCCGGTTGGATCGACGCGCTCGAAGAAGAGGTCGACGTCGTCGAGGTAGAGGTTTGTGCACGCCCAGGCGAGGTTCGATCCGCGCCCGAGAACAACACCAGGTGCCCCTGGCAACGTCATCCCGAGCGCGTCGTAGTCGGGGGCCGCAATGCGGGCCTGATACCAGACGTTGGGCAACCGCAGGTCGAGGTGCGGATCGTTGGCGAGGAGAGCGTGGCCCGAAGCAGCCCGCGCCGGTGCGACCGCCCAGTTGTTGCTGCCCAGCCCGTCCCCCTCGGCGTTCTTGTCGATGCGGGTCGGCTCCGCACGGACCTCCGCCGCGAGCGCCACGATCTCGTCGAAGACGACGGCGGCCCGGTCGCCCGCCAGCTCGCGTGCGCGCTCGGCGCCGAAGGCGCGCAGGAAGCGGAAGAGATCCTCCTCGGGCGGCTCGACGACCGGTGAGAGCGTGCGCGCCATGACGAAGAGGACTCCCAACGAATCGTGCGCGCTCCACGGCTCGGGGCGGTGACGGAGCAGCCGAAATTCGGGCGGGAGATCGCTTCCCCGCGCTTCGATCCAGGCGTTGACGCCGTTTGCGTAGGCCTCGAGGAGCGCGCGCGTCGGCGGCGGTACCGAGGCAGTGAGCCGACGGAGCGCGCTGCGAAAGCCGAGGCGCACCACGCGGCGGTCGTGCGCGGCGGCGCGCTCGCCGAAGAGCTCGGCCAGGCGACCGACGGCGGCGCGCCGTGTCAGCTCCATCTGGAAGAGCCTGTCGTTAGCGTGTAGCCATCCGAGCGCGGCGGCGGCGTCGAGCCCCGAAGTCGCTGCGATCGCCGGTACGCCCCAGCGATCGAAGCGCACCGTGACCGGGGCCGCGAGCGCGTCCAACGGCTCGCTGCCGCTCCGGATCGGCCGGCCGCTCTTCGACAGCGCGAGGTAGAGCGTCGCACCCACGAGAACGAGGAGAGCGACGAACGCCAGAAGGAAGTTGGTGATCCTTCGCACCGACATGGGCGATCAGTTTATCGGTCGAGAGCTGGGGATGAGAACAAACACCCAACCGGAAACGTCTCTTGACCGTAGACTGGGGAGCGATGAGGCGACAGCGGATGCGGTTGGGCCTTCTCGCCACGTTGTCGCACTGGATCGCGGCGTCGGTTTCGGCGACCTCGGGCCCCTGGAGCGAGAACCAGCAGGCCAAGGTGAGGCTCGTTTCGCGCTGGGCCCAAGCCGCGCCCGGCGCCGACGCTGGGCTGGCGCTCGAATTCCGGCTCGCCCCCGGTTGGCACGTCTACTGGAAGAACGCCGGCGACGCCGGCTATCCGCCTCAGCTCAACTTTGCCGGCGCGCTGCTCGTCGAGCCCCGACTCCGGTTTCCCGCCCCGCGGCGCTTCGAGCTACCGGGCGAGCTCGTCGCGTTTGGCTACGAGACGGAGGTCGCGTATCCGATCGACTCGCGCGTCGCTCCGTCGGCAGAGAGCGAGGCCACGCTCGTCGCGGAGGTCGACTATCTGATCTGCGCCGCAGAGTGCATCCCGTACCGGACGACACTCACGCTCGCGCTGCCGCTCGGCGCCGAGCCGATCGAAGACGCAGAAGCG
>CAZPYU010000211.1:0-3143 GCA_964590905.1 uncultured Thermoanaerobaculia bacterium | reverse complement strand
GGCGTTACACGCCTTTCTGTCGGGCGCGCCGTTCGCGCCGGGCCGGATCTGGCTCGACTGCGGCGGCGAAGAGGGGCGGCGGCGGAAGCGCAAACGGCCGGCCAAGCGACCGAAGCCGCCGCGCGCGCCGACCGCGTACGTCGAGCGCGTGCGCCGGCTGCGCCGCGTGCTCGAAACGAGCGGGTACGTGCGCGGACGCAATCTCCACTATCGCGAGGAGCCCGGCGGCGTCCACCACGAATCGTCTTGGGCGCGGCGCCTGCCCGCGGCGCTCGGCTGGCTCTACGGCGATCCGCCGCGGCCGCTCACGGCGTGAGGATGCGCTCGAGCTCGGCGAAGGCACGCGAATCGTCTCTCGGAAGGCTCACGGATTGGCCTCCAAGAGCTCCTCGAGCAGTGCCACGGTTTCGTCGTCGCCCAGGAGCGCGATCTGCTGCAAGAGCTTCCGCTTGAGCTCCGGATCGCGCTCCTTGCGGAAGAGTGTCAACAGCGCTTGCGAATGATCGCCGATCATCAGCGCCTCGACGATCTTCTCCTTGAGCTCGGGTTCGGATTCGGTCCCGTAGAGCGAGACGAGCACGTCGGCGGCTTCGTCGCCGCCGAAGACGCCGAGGCTCTCGATCGCTTTGGCGCGTACGTCGCGATCCTTCTCGACCCGGGCGGCACGCGTCAGCGCCTCCACGTCGCCCGCGATGCCGAACGCCTCGAGCAGCTTCTCGCGCACCTCGGGATCGCTCTCGGAGGCGTAGAGCTCGGCGAGAGCGGTCGTTTCGTCCATGACGCCGAGCAGCTCGATCGCCTTTCGTCGCAGAGCGGGGTCCTGCTCGGTGCGGGCGACTTCCAGCACCGGGGCGCTCTCGCCGGCGATCATCCACGCTTCCAGAACTTTGTTCTTGACCTCGGGCGTCGCTTCCTTCCAGATCGTGGCCAGCGCCGCAAGATCTTCGGAACCACCCGCGATACCGAGCTGTTCGACCGCTACCAGACGCAGCTCAGGTGGACTGCCGCGCCTCACCAGGTCGAGGAGGATCTGCCGGGAGCGCGGCGTGTCACTCTGCGCCAGCACGAAGAGCGCGCGCTCCTTGAGCCGGAGCGAGTGGCTGCCGGCGAGGAAGCGCTCCAGGATCGGCACGGCGCGCTCCGGCTCGACCTGCATGAGACCTTCGAGCGCGTAGAGCTTGAGCTCCTCATCGGCCTGCGCGGGCACCGGCGGCTGCCGCGGCTGGCGCGGCTGCGGCGGCACCGCGGCGCGCGGCGCGACCGGCACACGAGGCGCGACCGGCACGCGCGGCGCGACCGCGTCGCCGGGGCCGCGAATCTGCAGCTCGAGCACTTTGGCGTCGTCGAGCCAGGGGCTCTGGGGATAGCTCTCGGCGAGTGCCCGGATGGTCCCGAGCGCGGCGCCCTTGCGCGCCAGCTTCCACTCCGTCCAGGCGGTCCAGTAGAGGGCGGCGTCGGCGTCGGCGCTGCGCTCATCGGCGACGGCGCGGAAGAGCTGGAGCGCCTCCTCCCAGCGCTCGTCGGAGAGCGCCCGCTGCCCTTCGCGGTAGCTGTCGGAGCGCGCGGCGTCGTCGGCGGCGAGGCGGAGGGAGCCGGCACTCGCCGGCACGACGTTCAGTCCGGCGAGCGCGAGCACGACAGCCAGAACGAATCCGAGATCTCTTGCGAATCGAAGGCGAATCGGTTGCATGGTCTTTCTCTCCATCAAAGAGCTCGCGATGGCGGTGCCTTCTGGGCGCCGCGCGTCTCGAGCCGGGAAGCGAAGACGCGCACCTTGAACAGCAGGTCGCGCTCCTCGAGTTGCTGTTGAAGATCGGTCACGGTGGCGCCCGTCGGGGCGTGCGACATCTCGATCAGGAGCGGCTCGAGCTCGTCGAGCAGCGCCGCGATCCGGCGCTGGCCGGCCCGGGCGGCGGCCTGGCGGTAGAGGCGGTTCGAGGCCAGGAGCGACGCCGCCCAGGCGCGCTCGTCGCCCACCGCGGTCGCGGCCGGCGCGTTCGCGAGGTCGGTCAGCAGCAGCGACGAGGAGCCGAGGTGGCCGCCAACCGAGGCCAGGAGAAGCCGCTCGCGTTCCCGGTCATTGAACCCCGCCGGTGGCAAGGCGCCATCGGCGGCGCGCTCGGGGGCGACCCGAATGGAGGCGCGGCCAGCGAGATAGGCACCGGCGATCGCCACGACGAGCGCCGCGGCGAGCGTCGCCAGCCGCCAAGGGGCGACGCCGAAGAGCCGTTCGGTCCAGGGGCGTGCCTCCGGTTCTGTGAGCGTCGGGCGCAGCCGGCGCCAGATCCGCTCCTCGAGCCCATCCGCCGGCCGGACGACCGGGCTGCGATCGATCGCGGTCAACGTACGCTCCAGCTGCTCGAAGCGCCGCGCCAGCTCGGGATCGCTGGCCAGTGCGCTGGTGATCGCCGCCGCCTCCGGATGTTCGCCGTAGCGGTAGAGCACTAGGTCCTCGTCACGCCAGCTCTTCACAAGGCACCTCCGTCCAAGCGACGAGCGCGCGGCGGAGCTTTCTCACCGCGCGGAAGATCGACTGCTTGGTTGCGTTTTCGCGCTTACCCAGCGCTCGGCTGATCTCGCCGATCGACTGCCCTTCGAAGTGCCGCAAGACGAAGGCGGTGCGCTCGGCGGGGGAGAGCCGATCCAGCGCCGCGAGCGCCGCCCGGCCCATTTCGTTCGAGAGCGCCAGGCGCGCCGGCGACGGCTCGTCCGAGGCCGGCTCGGGGATCGTCGACAGCCGGTCCTCACCCTCCGAAAGGGAGACCAGACGCTGGGAGCGCCGCAGCTCGTCGATGGCTGCGTTGGCGGCGATGCGATGCAGCCAAGGCGCCAGCTCGAGCGACTCGTCGAAGCGATCGAGAGCGCGAAAAGCGCGCAGGAAGGTCTCCTGGACGACGTCCTCCGCAGCAGTGCCGCCGACGATGCGTGCCGCGACCCGAAAGACGCTGCCGGCGTGGAGCCGGACGACGGTCTGGAAGGCGTCCTGGTCGCCGGCTCGGACCCGGCGGAGCGCGCTACGTTCGTCGTCAGTCATCGACCCCCCCGTTCGATCGTACGGGAGTCGGGAGGATCGGTTAGGTCAGGACCTGCCGCGGCGCCGCCGTCAGCCGACTCGCGCCGGCACCAGGAGGGCGAGCTCGCTT
>CAZPYU010000210.1:0-4052 GCA_964590905.1 uncultured Thermoanaerobaculia bacterium | reverse complement strand
CGGCTCGGCGAGAATCGCCGCCAGCGAGTCGACCGGGTTCTCGCGCAGGAACGCCGCGCCTCCCGTCAGCAGCTCGTAGAGGATCGCTCCGCAGGAGAAGAGATCGGCGCGGGCGTCGGTCGGCTGGCCGCGCACCTGCTCGGGCGCCATGTAGCCGCAGGTACCCACGATGACGCCGGGCGCCGTCAGGTTCGTCCAGGTGGGCGACAGCGGGTCGTGGACGGCAGACTCTGTCAGCGCGAGCTTCGCCAGGCCGAAATCGAGCAGCTTGACCTGGCCGCTCGTGGTGACGAAGACGTTTTCCGGCTTGAGATCGCGATGCACGACGCCGCGAGCGTGGGCCGCTTCCAGGCCGGCGAGGATCGCATCCGCCCAGGCGAGCGCGGTGGCGAGCGGCGGAGCGCCGTCGGCGAGCCGCTCGCGCAGCGTGGCGCCCTCGAGCAGTTCGGTCACCAAGTAAGGGCAGCCGTCGTGCACCCCGACGTCGAAGACCGTCAGGAGGTTGGGATGATTCAGGCGACCCGCGGCGCGCGCTTCGTGCTCGAAGCGCCGGTGCCGCTCCTCGCTGGGCGCGTCGCCGCGCACGATCTTGACCGCCACCTCGCGGTCGAGCCGCGGATCGCGCGCGCGGTAGACCTCACCCATCCCGCCCGCGCCGAGCGCGGCGACGATCTCGTAGGGGCCGAGGCGGGAGCCGGCTCGAAGCGCCATGTCGGTTCGCCTTCGATGATATGCCGCCGCTATGATCCCTGGAGACCATGCCGGCGCCCGACATCTCGCCCCGAGAGCTACGCCGCGTGGTTCTCGCGGCGGCGGTCGGCAACATCATCGAGTGGTACGACTTCTACATCTTCGGGAGTCTGGCCGCGATCCTGGCGGTCAAGTTTTTCGAGCAGAGCAATCCGGTAGCGGCGTTCCTGAGCACGGTGGCGCTCTTCTCGATCGGCTTCCTGATTCGGCCACTGGGCGCCCTGCTGTTCGGCTGGCTGGGCGACAGGGTCGGTCGCAAGTACACCTTCCTGGTGACGCTCGGCGGCATGGGGATTTCGACCGCGCTCATCGGCTGCATCCCCACCTACGCGTCGATCGGCGTCGCAGCCGCTGTCATCCTCTTCGTGCTCCGCTTGATCCAGGGCCTCTGCCTGGGTGGCGAGTACGGCGGCGCGATTACCTACGTGGCCGAGCACATCGCCGACGAGCGGCGCGGCTACTACACCGGCTGGCTTCAGACCTCGCCCACGCTCGGCATCGTGCTGTCGCTCGCTACGATCATCGGAATCCGGACCTACCTGGGCGAAGCGGCGTTCGACGCTTGGGGCTGGCGCCTGCCGTTCGTCCTCTCGCTAGCGCTGGTCGCGATCGCCATCTACATCCGCCTCTCGCTGCAAGAGACGCCGATCTTCGCGGCGATCAAGGCGCGCGGCCAAACCCCGATCAATCCGTGGCGCGAAGCGTTCCTGAGCCGCAATCTCAGATACGTCGCGATCGCCACCGTCGTCGTGCTGGGACAGGGCTGCGTCTGGTACAGCAGTCAGTTCTGGGCGCTCTACTACTTGCAAAAGGTCAAGGGGCTCGACGTTCTGACTTCCAGCGCGATCGTCGGCATCGCGCTGCTCATCGCCACCCCGACGCTGGTCTTCTGGGGCTGGCTCTCCGACAAGCTCGGCCGCAAGCCGATCATTCTGAGCGGCATGGCGCTCGCTGCGCTGACCTACTACCCGCTCTACGCCGCTCTCGGCCGCTACGCCGAGCCCGGGAGAGTCAACTACCCGATCTCGATCCTGATCGTCGTGGTCCTGGTCAACTACGTCGGCATGACCTACGGCCCGATCGCGGCGTTCCTCGCCGAGCTCTTTCCCGGGCGGATCCGCTACACCTCGGTGTCGGTGCCGTACCACATCGGCAACGGCTGGGGCGGCGGCCTGGTGCCGATCGTCACCACCTCCGCGTACCTCTCCACCGGCAGCCTGGGCTGGGCGCTGGCGTATCCCATCGCGGTGCCGGCGGTGATGTTCCTGCTCGCCCTCTTCCTGATGCCAGAGACGCGCCACCACAGCATCTGGGAAGAGGGGGCGATCGAGGCCAGCCGGGAGCGAGCGTAGTCGGGCCGGAAGTGCTCTCCCTATCCACCCAACCTGACGAGCAGCGCGGGCCCCGGTTCGGGGCGCGGTGCGTGGGACTCCTCCTCCTGGCGACGGCGGCCTGCACGAGAGTCGAACCAGTGAGCTTCGGCCAGCCGCTCGACGGCGGCGGCTCGGCCGCGCAGCGGCTGGTCGAAAGCGGCGCTGTCGACTGGCCACCGGCGCGACACGGAAACCGCTTCGTCTCGGGCTGGCGACCGATGCGGCGTGGCGGGCTGCGCTGGTTGGTGCCGCGGGAGGGTCCGGCGCGCCTCGAATGGATCCACCTCGGCGACGGGCCCCACCGGCTCCAGCTCGATCTCGAGAGGGGTGACGGACAGCTTCCGAGAGCGGTGACCGTCGCCGTCGCCGGGCGTCGTCTGGGCGACTTTCCGGTCACCGATCCGTTGACTCTGACGCTGCCGGCCGATCTTCCGCTGGGAAAGGTCTGGGTCGACCTCACCTTCGACGATCCGCCCGAGGAGCGCTCCTGGGGTGTCGGGGCCGCGGCGCTCTCGCCCGCTGCGCCGGCCGGCGAAACCCGTCGCGAAGGGGAGAGCTGGCTGCAGAGCGGCTGGTCGGCGCTCGACCTCTATCTCCAGATCGAGCGCGGAACGGCGTTGGTCGGTTGGTTCGATCCGCCCGCGAACGCTCGCCGCGAACAGCGCTTCGAGCTCGTCGTCGAGAGCGCCGACGGCGAGCGCCTCGGCGGCTTCGTCTGGCGGTCGACGCTCTGGAGCCGCTGGCGCGGGCCACGCCCGATCCGGGTTCCGCTTCGCGACTACCGCGGGCTGCTGCGCGTCCGCCTCCTGGCTACGGGCGAAGGGCCGCCGGGAGCGTGGCGCGGTCTGCTGGTCGGCGAGAGCGCGCCCGCTCCGGCGCCGCCAAGCCCGGTCGCGCTCGCGCCGCCTCGCCTCGTGGTGCTCTACGTGCTGGATGCGCTGCGCGCCGACCACGTCGGCTATCTCGGAGATGCAGCCGCGCGGACGCCGACCCTCGACTCTTTGGCCGCGCAAGGGGTGCGGTTTCGCAATCACTGGAGCGTCGCGCCCAACACTCTGCCCGCGACCAAGGCGCTGCTGACCGGAGAGCTGCCGCTCTTCGACGAGAGCGGCAAGCTGCCGAGCGACGGTCCGCCGACTCTGGCCGAGCGCATTCGCGAAGTCGGCTTTCGCACCGTGCTCGTCTCGGGCAACGTCTACGTCGGTCCCGCCTTCGGTACCGCGCGCGGCTTCACCGACTACGTCGCCGTCGAGCCGGCGAGAAACGCGGGCCGCTCTCCGCGAGCCATCAACGACCACGCCGAGCGGGTGCACGCCGCTGCGCTGCGCTGGCTCGACGGCCTGCGGCCCGGCGAGCGCGCCTTTCTCTATCTGCACGTGCTCAACCCGCACAACCCGTACGCCCCTCCGGCCGACTTTGTCCACGACACCGGTCGAGCGCAGTCGGAGATCGACGGCTCGACGGCCACCCTGGTCGCGATTCGGCAGCGGCGACGGGCGGTGAGTGCGGACGACGAGGAGCGCCTGCGCGCTCTCTATCGTGGCGGAGTGGCCTACGCCGACGCCGCGCTGGGTGATTTTCTCGCCCAGCTCGAGAGGCGCGTACCGGCCGACGAGCTCTTCCTCGCGGTGACCGCCGACCACGGCGAGGAGCTCTTCGATCACGGCGGGGTCTTGCACGGCAACACGCTCTACGACGAGCAGCTGCACATTCCACTCGTGCTCTGGGCGCCTGGGCGGTTGGCGCCGCGGAGCGTCGAGACGGCCACCCACACTCTCGATCTCCATCGCACGCTGCTCGACGTGACCGGCGCGCGGTCGCCGTCGGGCGCACCGGGCGAGAATCTGTGGCAGCTGGGTCCCGAGGTGGAGCGCAGCCGACCCGCTCACCTGGCGGCAGCCGTCAGCCTCAAAGGAGGGATCTTCGCCG
>CAZPYU010000209.1:0-6981 GCA_964590905.1 uncultured Thermoanaerobaculia bacterium | reverse complement strand
GCGCGCAGCTGCTCCTCGGGATCGCGGTCGTCGAGCTCGCCCTTCAGCTGCTTGATCGCCGCCGGGTCCTTGAAGCCGACCGCCAGTCCGTGCAGCGCCGACTGCTTGGCGTCGGGATCGCCGCGCCGCTTGGCGATCTTGCGCAGCGGCTCGAGCGCGCGCGGGTCGCGGCTCCGGCCGAGGCCCGCGGCGACGCCCCGGGCGTAGAGCTCGTTCTCCTTGCCGTCGCTGTATTTGAGCAGCGCGGTCATCGCCTTGTCGCACGACGCGGCCTCGAGCGCACCACTGCCGACCAGCGCGCCCAGTCCCTCGAGCGCCGCGTTGCGCAGCTGCACCATGCCCCGGTCGGGCGGCGCCCTCTTCGACGGCTTCGGTGCCTCGACGCCGAAGTTGGCGGTGTTGGTTATCGAGGCGCCTTCGGCGTTCTCGAGCATCCAGGTCAGGAGCTTCTCGGCCTTCTTCGGACCCAGACCGAGAATGCCATCGAGACAGGCGCTCGGCACCCAGTCCGCCTCGAGCATCTGCAGGCAGCTCATGTAGAAGGTGGCGGCGGCGTTGGTCTTGCCGGCGGCGACCAGCGCCTCGGCGGCGCCGATGCCCCGCACCCAGGGATCGACCATGGCCTGCTGCATCTCGGCCTGCATCTTGTTGCCGTCGATCGGCGGCGCGGCCGGTGCGATGCCGAGCGCGCTCTTGACGAACGAGCCCGCGCCGATGTTCTTCTTCTGCCACTCCTGCATCTCTTTCATTGCGTCGGAGCTCATCGCCCCGGCCATGCCCTGCATCACCATGCCGATGAAGCTCGTCTGGCGCCCGAGCGAGGTGGCGAGCTGCTCCTTCACCTCCGCGCGTTCGGTCTCGGAGAGTCGCGCCTGCCCCTCGGCGAAGAAGTATTCGGCTGCGACCGGGTGGTTCGAACGCTCGAGCTCGCCACTCTCCAGGAGCTCGGCGAGCGGGTCGGTCGCTGCGGTCGCCGCTGGAGCGGCGGCCGCGACAAGTGCGAGGAGGAAGGCGCTGTAGCGCATGGAGCTCGTCAATTCGGTTCGTCTTCGAGATTCGGCGCCTGCGCACCGGGCTGCATCATATCGACTTCGCTGTAGCCGTCGGGAATGGCGAAGAGCGCTGCCGGCAACGGCTTCTCCTCGAGCTCGGAGACCTCCATCGTCGACGTGAGGGTCTGCTCCTTGCCGCCCATCATTTTCGCCATCATCCCCTTGCCCTGCGGCGTCGAGTGGTCGACCGTGACCGATTTGAGCGCGAAGCCGCCCTGCTGCTTCTGGCGCTCGAGCTCGCCCAACTTCGCGAGCTCGCCCATCATGCCGCCGCCGCCGAGGTTCGACATCACGTTGCCGAGGCCGCCCGAGCCGACATCGACCGTGGAGGTCACCCAGAGGTCCTCGACGATGTCGTGCGCGGTGGGCACCTTCATGTTGGCCATCTCCATCGTCATGACGTAGCTCTTCTTGTAGCGGTAGTGCGTGGTGGCGCGACCGAGCATGGGCTCGCCCGGCTCCTCGAGCAGCCTCTCGAACTTGGCGTCGGAGACCTTCATCTGCATGCCGGAGCCTTCCTGGGCGTTCATCATCGGCGACATCGCCTGGGTCAGCCCTTCGGCGTCGAACTTGGAGTAAGTTTTCTTCTCGGTGTTCACGATGAACATGCCCTTCGGCGCGCTGCCGCGCACCAGGATGTAGCTGCCCTTGCCGAACATCGGATTGTCCATCGCCTTCTCGAAGTCGATGCGTGACGCGTCGCCCTCCATCTGGACGAGCGTGACCGCGTTGGCTTTCTCGGCGCCGCGACCGCCGCTGTAGCGGACCGACTGCTTGAACGACCAGCCGGCCTGCGCGGGCGCGCTGGCGAGAGACGAGACGACTAACAGACCGATCCATTTCCGCATGGTTCCCTCCCGGAGGTACTCCATCGATTCCGACGGCAACGGGTGTTGCCGGCCCGGCCGTACTCTGCCACAGGTCCCCGGTTTCGCTTCGTGCAGTTCGTGGCTCTAAAGTGTCACCATGCGCGCGCTCCCGACGCCCCGCTCCTCTGCTCTGCCGGCTCTGGCCGGCCTGTTTACCCTCCTGGTTCCCCTACTCCAGGGATGCCGTCCCGCGAAGGCCGAGCCCGAGGCTCCCACTGCACGCGTCGCCACCTCCGCGCCGAGCTGGCGCGAGGTCGATCGTCTGATCTCCGAACAGAAGCTCGCCGAGGCGGTGCAGCTCGTCGAGCGGATCGAAACGGCGGCGCGCACCGCCGGCGACGACCGCGAGCTGGCGCGCGCGCTGATCCGCGAGACCCAACTCGGCCTCGCGCTCGGCGGCTACGAGAGCGCGGTAGTGGCCCTGCGCGGAAAGAGCTGGCCCGACGCTGCCCGCTCGCCGTTCGCGCGCGCCGCGGTCGAGCTCTACGACGCCCACGCACTGCTCGCCTATCTCGACCAGTACGCCTGGGAGATCGGCCAGCGCGAGCGCGTCGTCTCGGGCGAGAAGCTCGATCTGAAGCTCTGGACCCGCGAGCAGATTGCCGACGAGGCCGACCGCGCCTTCGCCCGCGTCTGGGCCCTGCGCGACGCCCTCGGCGAACGGCGGCCCAAAGAGCTCGAGGGGCTGACGCCGAACGACTATCCCGAGGGGATCCGGCCGACGCTGCGCGATGCCGTCGTCTACCTCTGGTCCGACCGGCTCGCCGACAGCTCGCACTGGTCGCCCGAGGAGTCGGCCGACACCTGGAAGCTCGATCTCTCCGCGCTCGTCGACGGCCGCGGAATCGAGCCGACAGCAGAACGGATGGCCGACGCGGAGCTTCATCCGCTGGTCAAGCTCGCGGCGCTCTTAGGCGATCTCGAGCGCTGGCATCGCGAGCGCGGCGAGCTCGGCGCCGCGCTCGAAGCCCGGCTCGAACGGCTCGGCCATCTTCACGAAGCGTTCTCCGCCGACGAGGAGAGGAGCGCCATCCGCACCGCTCTCGAGCAGAGCCTCGCCGAGTTTCGCCGCGACCCGTGGTGGGCGATGGGGCAGGCGCGGCTCGCTCAGCTCTGGCGCGAGAGCGAGGCGCCCGATGCCCTGCTGCGCGCCCGCGAGATCGCCGGCGCCGGCGAGCGCGCCTTTCCGGGCTCGCCCGGCGCCCAGACCTGCCGAGTGCTACGCCAAGAGATCGAGGCGCCGAGCTACGCGCTCGTGGCGATGAGCGTCGACGGGCCGGGTCAGCGCTCGGTCGCCGTCACCCACCGCAACATGGCGCGGCTTTATCTCCGAGCCTTCCGGCTCGCTCGGCCGCCGTTCGCCTCCAGCCCGGTCGTCTGGCGGGGTTGGAACGAGGAGCGGATCCGCCCGGTTCTGCGCCGCACGGCGGTCGCCGCGTGGAGCGTCGAGCTGCCTCCGGCAGTCGATCTGCGCGATCACAAGAGCTACGTCACCCCGCCGTTGACCGAGCGCGGCAGCTACCTCGTCGTCGCTTCGGCCGACGCCGACTTCGCGCCGGCGCAGAACCACCTGCAGGCGGTCGAGCTCGAGATCGGCGATCTCGTCGTACTGCGCGATCCGAGCTACGGCGCGAACGATGGCAAGCTCACCGTGCGGGCGCTCTCCGGCTCGACAGGCGCTCCGATCGCCGGCGCGCTGGCGAAGCTCTATCGCTTCGAGTGGGAGCGGCTACCGGAGCCGATCGAGTCGGTTCTGACCGGCGCGGACGGCGTGGCGAGCTTCGCGGCGCCCTGGAAGGTCGGTGGCGAGCGCGGCTTTGCGGTCGTCGTCCATCACCGCGGCGAGGAGAGCGTCTGGACAGAGGGCTGGTGGCCTTTCTACCAGCCGTCGAACGGACCGGATCGCGGCGTGCTGGTCTTCACCGACCGCGCCATTTACCGGCCGGGGCAGAAGCTCTACTGGAAGGTGCTGCTCTACGAAGGCTCGGCGCGTGGCGGCAAGCTCCGCGCCGCGGCCGAACGACCGATCGAGGTGCGGTTGCTCGATCCCAACGGCGAAGCCGTCGCCACCGCGAGCGCCACGACCAACGATTTCGGTAGCGCGGCCGCCGAGCTGACGATTCCGACCGGGCGGTTGCTCGGTAACTGGCAGCTCGTCGCCGAAAGCGGTTCGGCCGGGATCTCCGTCGAGGAGTACAAGCGCCCGACCTTCGAGGTGACGCTGGCGGCGCCCGCCGGCGAGCCGCGGCTCAACCGGCCGGTCGAGCTGACCGGAGAGGCGCGCTACTACTTCGGTCTCCCTGTCGCCTCGGGGCGGGTCGCCTGGCGCGTGGTGCGAGAGCCGCTCTGGATCGGATGGCACGGCTTCTGGTTCTGGAAGGCGCCCGAGCCGCCGCGCACCATCGCCCACGGCGCGACCGAGCTCGACGCCGACGGTAGATTCAAGATCGTCTTCACCCCCGAGGCCGACGAACGCGAGCGGGAAGGTTGCGGCTGCTTCCGCTTCACCGCCGAAGCCGAGATCGTCGACGACGGCGGCGAGACGCGGAGCGGCACGCGCTCGCTGGCGCTGGGCTGGGTCGGCGTAGCCCTCTCGCTCGACAGTGAGCCGTTCCTGATCGGACCCGCGAGCGAGCGGCGCTGGACGATCCGCCGTCACGATCTCGACCAGCAGCCGCGCGCCGGCGGATCGACCTGGCGCCTCGCCGAGCTCGAGCAGCCTGAGCGAGCGCCGCTTCCGTCCGAGCTGCCCGAGCGGATCGCTCCCGAGCGCGAAAAGTACGCGACCCCCGGCGATCGGCAGCGGCCGCGCTGGGCGCCGGCGCCTACCTCGGAGGAGCTCCTGGCCGGCTGGAAGGACGGTCGAGAGCTCGCCAGCGGTCGCTTGGAGCACGGCGCCGACGGCAAAGCGCCTTTCGATCTTCCTCAACTTCCGCCCGGCGGCTATCGCCTGCGGGTCGAGTCGCGCGATCAACACGGCGAATCCGCGCAGCTCGAGCGGTCGTTCGTCGTCGTCGGAGGAGAGGAGAAGGGATCGAGCGTGGCGCTGGCGGTGCCGCTCGAGCTTCGCTTCGAGCGGCCGGTCGTCGCCGTCGGCGAGACGGCGCGCCTCTTCGTCCACTCCGGGCTGCCGGAGCAGTCGATCGTTGTCGAGCTCCTGCGGGGCAACGCGCTGCTTTGGCGGCGGACGCTGGTCGCCGGGCGCGACGACGCCTGGATCGAGCTGCCGATCACCGTCGCCGACCGCGGCGGCTTCGGCGCGCGCGCCACCGTCGTCCGCGATCACCAGAAGATCGACCGCACGGCCGCGCTCTCGGTGCCATGGGCGGACAAGGTGCTGACCGTCGAGCTCGCCAGCTTTCGCGACAAGCTCGAGCCGGGCGCCAGCGAGACTTTCCGGGTCGTGGTCAAGGATCCGACCGGAGAGCCCGTCGAGGCGGGGGGCGCCGAGCTTCTAGCCTCGATGTTCGACCGCAGCCTCGACCTCTTTCGCCGGCACTCCGTGCCGCGCGGCTCGCAGCTCTGGCCGGTCTACGGAGCGCCGTCCGGACTGGCGGCCAACCTCGGCGCGCAGGGCCCGGTCTGGCAGGAGCAGCGCGACTGGTGGCTCTGGCCGGGCGCACCGAGCTTCCGTAACGACGCCTACGTCGGCATCGACCCGTACGGCATCGGCGGGCCAGGCGGGCGAATGCAGCAGCGGATGATGGCCAAGGGGGCGATGGCCGAGGAGCTGGCGGCGCTGCCGGCGTCGGCGCCGGTGCCACAGGAGGCGCGAGCCGAACGCCAGCTCGTCGATCGGATCTCGGTCCTCGGCGGCCGAGAGGACGATCGGGACGCGAGGACTCAGGCTCCTGTTCCGATCAGCCCGCGCACCAACTTCTCCGAAACCGCCTTCTTCCTCCCGCACCTTCTGACCGGCCCCGACGGCAGCGCGGCGATCGAGTTCCGAGTGCCCGAGTCGCTCACCTCGTGGCGGCTCTGGGTCTCCGCCTTCACCCGCGATCTCGCCTCGGGCTACGTCGAACAGGAGATCCGCACCGTCAAGGAGCTGATGGTCCGCCCCTACCTGCCGCGCTTCCTGCGCGAGGGGGACGAGGCGAATCTCAAGATCGTCGTCAACAACGCCGCCGATCGCGCGCTCGCCGGGACGCTGCGCTTCACGATCGAGGATCCCGAGACGAAAGCAGATCTGTCGAGCGAGTTCGGTGTGACGATCGCCGAGCGCGAGCGCGCGTTCACAGTCGAGCCCGGGAAGGGAGTCGATTTCACGGTGCCAGTGCGGGCGCCACGCGGCGTGCGGCCGATCGCCATTCGCGTCGAGGCGCGCTCGGGCGCCCTCTCGGACGGCGAGCTGCGGCCGCTGCCTATCCTCCCCTCGCGGATCCGGCTGGCGCAGTCGCGCTTCGCGGCCTTGAAGGGGGGCGAGCGGCGCGAGCTCACCTTCGCCGACATGCGTCGGCCCGATCCGACCCGGATCGACGAGCAGCTGGTCGTCACCGTCGACGGCCAGCTCTTTTACGGCATGTTGGACGCCCTCCCCTACCTCGTCGACTATCCGTACGAGTGCACCGAGCAGACGATGAACCGCTTCGTCTCGAGCGCGATTCTCTCGTCGCTGTTCGATCGCTACCCGGCGGTCGGGAAGATGGCGAAGGCGCTCGCGCAGCGTGAATCGCGCTGGGAGCGGTTCGACTCCGCCGATCCGAACCGGCGCATGGCGCTCGAGGAGACGCCGTGGCTGCGGCAGGCGCGCGGTGGCACCGGAGAGGACGAGGCTCTTCTCCGGGTTCTCGATCCCACCGTCGCCCGCGCGGTACAGAGCGATGCGCTCGCCAAGCTCGCCAAAGCCCAGCTCCCGTCCGGCGCCTTCCCCTGGTTTCCGGGCGGGCCGCCGTCGCCGTACATGACGCTCTACCTCTTGGCCGGCTTCGCGCGCGCCGCCGAGTTCGGGGTCGAGATCCCGACCGACAGCGTGCGCCGCGGCTGGGAGTACCTGGCGGGCGAGATCGAGCGCGACTGGTGGAAGAACGCCATCGCCCACGACTGCTGTTGGGAGCTCC
>CAZPYU010000208.1:0-10734 GCA_964590905.1 uncultured Thermoanaerobaculia bacterium | reverse complement strand
CGTACGGCGGCTCGCCGCGCTGCGCTACGAGGCGGGCGACACCTCCTTCCTCGAAGTCCTCGACGCCGAGCGTCAGCTCTTCCGCGCCGAGCTCGAGCTGGTCGCCGCACGCCGCAGCGAAGCCGCCGCCGCCGTCGCCCTCTTCAAGGCGCTCGGCGGGGGTTGGCAGAGCTCGATCGCGAGCTCCGCCCCCGCCAACTGAGTCGACGCGCACTACGCGGCATCGCCCCCTTCCAGCGCCCGAGCTGGTGAGCCGCGATCGGGTGCTGGCTCAGTTTGATAACCACCCCAGCGGCTTACCGCCCAAGTGCCGAAAGGGCCGGACAGTACCAAGGTGATTGCGGATGCTCTTGTAGGGCAGCAGACGGTCCGCTGCGTTCAAGCGCTCTTGGACGCATGCAACGATGCACTGGAGGGTCGAGGACAGAACTAGGAGCTAGTGCCCTTCTTCTGCCGACCACCCTTGTGCTCAACTGGCGCCTTTGCGTGGGGCGCCCCGCTTGCTCCGCTGGCGCGCGCTCGGCACCCGGAAGACGAGAGGACTAGAATTCGCCTCGTGAGCACCGTCAAGGAAGAGGTCCAGAAGCTTGCCGAGAAGCTCCCTTCCGACGCGACCTGGGAGCAAGCGATGTACGAGCTCTACGTACGTCAGAAGATCGCCGAGGGCGAGCGTGCCATTGCCGAGGGTCGCGTCGTGCCCCACGCCGAGGTCAAGAAGCGCTTCGGCCTTGCATGAAGATCACCTGGTCACCTCGTAGAGTTGGCTCCCCGAGCACCTGCAGCGGATCCGCCTACGGTTCGGGGACCTCTTCCGCGTCGGGAAGAACGTCGAATCCTTGGCGAAGCGCGGCATCTCGAAGCCGATCGTCGGTGCTGACGAGCGGGAAGCCGCGCGGCCGGGCGCCGCAGCATTCGAGCGCGGCGGCGAGCTGCAGCGCATCGGCGGCGCGCAGAGGATGCAGATCGAGCAGGCGGAGAGCGCTCTCCCGCAGTTCAGCGCTCGGCTGGATCTCGATGACGGAGGTCAAAAGTCGATCGAGCACGCGCCGCGCCTGCCGTTCGCCGCGGACGTCCAGGAGTTTCTCGCGCCGCAACCTCGCAACGGCGCTCTGGCACTCGACCCGAGTCGCCCACCAGACCGCGATCTCGGGATCGCTGCGCAAGAGCGGCTCGACGCGCTGACGCCCCTCCTGCTCGACCGCGAGGAGCATCAGAGCCGAGGAGTCCCAGAACCTCAGAAGCGCTCCTCGCGCTCCTGATCGATCATCCTCTGGATCGTGCCCTCGGCCAGCCGCGGCCGCGGCATCTCCAAAATCTTGCGGGCGAGCGCGCTCGACAGCTTGCGCTCGGGCAGCAGCGCCGCCCCACGCCGCGCCAAGTCCAGGATTCTGGCGTCCCGCGACTGCGATCCCGCGAGAGGCACAATGCGGGCAATCGGCTGGCCGCGTTCGGTGACCACGATCTCTTCGCCGGCCTTGACGCGCTCCAGGTGCTGCGAGAGCTTGGCCTTGAGGTCTGCCACGCCGAGCATCTGCATAGCTTCAGAGTAGTCACTTCGATCTGTCCTGTCAAGTCATCTAGTTGCCCGAGCAGCCGAGAACCGCGAAGCCCGACGCGCGAGATCGTCTAGAATCTGGGTATGGATTCGCGCTTCGCCCCTTCGTCGCGCGCGGTGGGCGAGATCGTCGCCAGCGCTCTGGCCGGCGAACGGATCTCGGTGGGCGACGCGCACCGGCTGCTGCTCGATGGCGACCTGTTCGAGCTCGGGCTCGCTGCCAACGAAATTCGCAACCGGTGGAACGATCCCGTCGTGGCGACTTACAACGTCGATCGCAACATCAACTACACCAACATCTGCGTCTACAAGTGCCGCTTCTGCGCCTTCTACCGGCCTCCGGGGCACGAAGAGGGCTACCTGCTGTCGTTCGAGGAGATCGGCAAGAAGGTCGAGGAGACACTCGCCCTCCACGGCACCGGCATCCTGCTCCAGGGTGGCGTTCATCCAGATCTGCCGCTTCAGTACTACCTCGACCTCATCACCTTCCTGCGCGAAAACTACCCGGCGATCCACCGCCACTGCTTTTCGCCGCCCGAGATTAAGTTCATCGCCAAGAAGGAGCGCCTGAGCTTTGCCGAGGTGCTGGCCCGCCTCCAGGCGGCGGGGCTGCAGTCGATCCCCGGCGGCGGCGCCGAGATCCTCTCCGAGCGGATCCGCAAGGAGGTGCTGGCTTATCCCAAGGCGTCGCCGGAGGAGTGGCTCGACATCATGCGCCAGGCGCACCGGCTCGGCATGCGGACGACGGCGACGATGATGTACGGCACCGGCGAAGAGCTCTGGGAGCGCGTCGAGCACCTGCAGCGGATCCGCGATCTGCAGGACGAAACCGGCGGCTTCACGGCGTTCATCTCCTGGACCTTCCAGCGCGAGCACACCGAGCTGCCCGATCTCCCCGAGGTCTACGCGCACGAGTACCTGACGACGCTCGCGGTCACGCGGCTCTTCTTCGACAATGTGCGGCATCTCCAGACCAGTTGGGTCACCCAAGGCAAGAAGATCGGCCAGACAGCGCTCGCGTTCGGCGCCGACGACATGGGCTCGATCATGATCGAGGAGAACGTCGTCTCCGCCGCCGGCACACAGCACGAGATGTCGCAGGACGAGATGGAGCATCTGATCCGCGCCGCCGGCTACGAGCCGAAGCAGCGCACCAACACCTACGATCGCTTCGTGACCCGCGAGGAGACCGCGGAGCTCGCGGCCAAGTACCGCTACGCCCTGACGCCGGAGAAGCGCGAGTTGGCCCCCAATACGACTGGGGGCACAGCGGGCGCGCTTCTGCCGGTGGTCGCCTAGCGAAGTCAGTCTTTGTACGGGTCGAGCTCGTCCGCGCCGGCCATGACCACCACCAGCGGCCGCAGGCGATGGACGATCTCGATCCCCGGCTGCGCGGCCAGCACGCGCTCGAGCTGGCGGTAAACGAACGGGCTCTCGTCTGGCCCGGCGCCGCGCAGCACGACGCCGGCCTCGCGCACCGCGTCGAGGAGCATGCGCTCCGAGATCTTCCCTTCGCGAACCGGCCGGCCCGAGCCGTCGCGCACCAGCTGCCCGGCGCGTTTGCCGACCCGATGCCGCTTGCCGGCGGCCTCGCTGCGCGACATCACGCGGCCGGCGCCGTGCACCGTCGAGAAGAGCGCCGCGCGCTGCTGGTCGCCCTCGGATCTGCTGCCGCCCATCAGATCCACCCCGCGCAAGATGACCGAGAGACCGGTCATCGAACCGCCGACGAAGCCCAACTGCCCTGGGAAGGCGGGAGTGGCGCCCTTGCGCACCACGATCGTCTCCTCGCCGAAATGTTTTTCGCGCCAGGCGAAGTTGTGGTGGTTGTGGACCAGCTCGGTGACCTCGCCCCCCAGAAGCTCGACCACCACCTTGCGCGTCACCCACTCGCGTCCGGCGTAGGCGTAGCGCCCGGCGAGCTCTATCAGGCGCCAGTAGCGCTCGCCGTGGTCGGAGGTGAGCTCGAGCAGCGCCTCGTGTTCGGGCACCCGATCGCTCCACGATCTCCCCGAGGCGATCGCCATGAAGCCGGCGGCGATCGTGTGCCCCAGGCCGCGCGACCCGAAGTGGACGCCGACCCAGAGCAAGCCCTCCTCGTCGGCGAGCAGGTCGACATAGTGGTTCCCCGAGCCGACGGTGCCGAGCTGCTCGCGCGCCAGCTTCCTCAACCGCTCGCGCGCTTCGGGGGCCGCCGGCACCGCTTTCCACGCCTCGTCGTCGAAGAGCGGATGGTCGAGCGGTGCGTCCGCGGCGCGGTTGGTGCGGCCGATGCCGAACGAGATCGTCGCGGCAATCCGGTCGGCCAATCGTTCGCGCGCCGGCGGCGAGAGCTCACTTGCCAGCACGTCGGTGCGCATCGCGCAGTTGCCGCAAGCGATGTCGAAGCCGACGCCCGCCACCGAGACCCGATCGCGATAGGCGGCGACGCCCCCGACCGGCATGATGTAGCCGACGTGTCCGTCGGCCATGAGCGCCACCCGCTGGGCGCGCGACGCTACGTCGGCGAGCTGCGCGAGAGTTTTTTCGTCGTGCTCTCCGAAAACGATCATCAGCGCGTCTATTATCGTCGGGATGCTCGTCGACCGCGCGCTTCTCGCGCTCGCCTTTTCCGGTGCGCTCGTCTGGCAGGTCGCCGTGACGAGAAGCGAGGTGCCGCGGATCGCCGTGGGCGCCAAGGTGGCGGCGATCGCGCCTCTCGCTCTTCTCGCCGCCCGGCGCCGGCGCGAAGTGGCGGGCGCCGCAGGTCTCGCCGGCGCGCTCACGGCGCACTCGGCGGGCGATCTTCTGATCGAGGTGGCGCCGTTCGGCTTGGCGGTCGCCGCTTTCGGCCTCGGACAGTTGGGCTACGCCGCTCTCTTCTGGCACGAGCGGGAGGCGTGGGACGACGTGCGCGGCGGGGCGAAGCTGACGCTCGGCGGGTTAGCGCTGGCCGGCGCCGCGACGCTCGCATTCCTGGGACCGCGACTGCCGGCGCCGCTCGCCGTCGTGGTGCCGCTCTATGCCATCTGCCTTCTGGCGATGGCGGCGACGGCGCAGCTCTGTCGGCGCGGCCGCCCGTGGCTCGCCCTGGGTGCGCTCTGCTACGTCGCCTCGGATGCGCTGCTCGGTCTGCGGCTCTTCGCCGGAACATTTGCTGGATCGAGCGCCTTCGTCTGGCCGCTCTACTGCGCGGCGCAACTCTGCATCGCGCTCGGTTGGCTCTACGTTCGGCCCGAGCCGAGGTCAGTCGTCGCCCATTCGGATCTGTAGCTCCTCGGTCTCGATCCGCCAGGTGCCCTTCTCGCGCACCAACTGGACCTCCGTCTTCACCTTCCCGTAGGAGGTCTCGCCGTGGACGAGAAGCAGGCCGCGCTCGCCGTTCACGAAGGCGCGCACGATCGCGTAGCTCTGGCCGGGGTGGTCCTCCCAGTACGACTTGACGATCTGGTCGGCTTCTTCGGCCCAGTTGACCTGGTTCTCATCGGTCATCCAAACCTTGGCGGCGGCGTTGTCGCCGGCGACGAGCGTCGCGTGGTAGCCAGCGTACGCCTCGCCGAGCTCGCCGCCGCCGGCCGGAAGCTCGGCTCCGTAGTCCGAAGGCGCGATCGGCACATCGATCGTGAGATCGAACGAGCTCTCACCCTCCTTGGCGGGCAGCTGGATCCGTCCGCGGATCCGCCCTTTGTCGATCGCGACGGTCGACTTCACGCTGCCGTCGTAGCAGAAGCCGCAGCCGTCGCCCGATTCGAAGTAGTAGCTCATCCCCTCGTAGGTGCCGTTGACGGCGAAATGGAAGTAGACGACGAGCGTCTCCTCGTCCTTGAAGAAGGTGTCGATCATGTGCTGCCGGTCCCAATCGCGATCGAGGATCTCGGCGCGAAAAATCGCGTTCGAGACCGCGACCCGGACGCCGATCTCGTCGTCGAAGCCGACCTCGGCGGGAAACGCGTAGGCGCCATTCGCAGGGAAATTCCAGTTGCGCCCGACGAATTTTCCCGTCGCCTGCGGCGGCACTTCGGCCGTCGCAACGGCGGAGCCCGAAGCGAGCATCAACAGACCGGCGAGAGCGACGCGGATCACGACGATGAGCTCGACTCGGTCATCCGCCATTTCGTCGGGCTAACGTTCACGGCAACCGGCGAGAGCAAAGGCCGCGTAGCGACACTGGCGCAAGTCCGCGTTGAACATCTGGTTAGCGAGCAACTCGGGACTTCCAATAGCCGGGCCTACGGTGCTGGCTCTCGACAACCAGGATGTACACCAAGTCGTCGCTCTCCGAGTACCGAAGGTTGTAGGGGAAGGTGTCGAGCACCCACTTGCGAAAGCCTTCCTCGTCGGGAGCACCGATCTTCGGATGCTCGAGCAGTTGCTCGATTGAGTGCTGGACTTCCGCGGCGAACCTCTCACCCAACCCCAGCGCTTGCGTTTCGTAGTAGAGGATCGTTTCAACCAAGTCCACCTCGGCTTCGGGGTGGAACTCGTGTCTCATCGTGCCAGTAGGGCTCGGACATTCGAGAAGACCTGCTCGCCAGGTATGCCCTTCACGCGCCCTTCGAGTAGTTCTTGGTGTCGCCTCTTCGCCTCGGCGATCCAAGCTCTCTCGATATCGGGTTCGGGCGGACCATCGAGCTCGCCGATCAGCAGTCGGATCAACGCCGCCTTGTCGCTCTGACTGAGCGTTCGGACCTTCTCCTCGAGCTCCGCCAGGACTGTTGCCATGGGGGCTTCCTCCATCGAATCCAAGACAGTTGCCAAGTGTACCGCGTGGCTTCCGGCGCGCTAACGCCGCCCGTCAGCGGATCTCGATCGGCGGCGCCGGGCCCAGCAGGACCGCCGGATCGACGCGCGCGCCGTGCCAACGGAGACCGAAGTGGAGGTGCGGGCCGGTGACACGGCCGGTGGCGCCGACCTTGCCGATCCTCTGGCCGCGCACGACCTCGTCACCGGTGGCCACCGCGATTTCCGAGAGGTGGAACGACATCGAGATCAGGCCGTCGCCGTGGTCGATGTAGACCGCGCGGCCGGCGAAGTACTGCTCCTCGGCGAGGACGACCTTGCCGTCGGCAGCCGCGGCGACCGGCGTGCCCGGCGTCGCCGAGAAGTCGGCGCCCGAGTGCGGGCTCTTCGGTTGGCGGTTGAAGATTCGGCGCGCTCCGAACCGTCCCGCTGCAGGCAGCTCGGTGAGCGGCGGCGCAAGCGGGAGAGTGAATCGCCGCACGGCGCCCTCGAGCGTGAAGAGTTTGCCCACCCGCTCCTTTTCGCGTGCGATGCGCGCCAGCTCCTCGGGAGGCGGCGCGACGTACTTCTCTTCGACCGTCAGCTCCTCGATCGGGTACGGGTAGTCGCCGACCTGCACGCGGCGCTCGGCGACGCCGGCGCTCGACCGGCGAACGAGGATCAGCTCGCCTCTCGCTTCGAGATCGATCGGAAACCAGCAGGCGTCAGCTAGCGGCGACCAGCGGCGGTCGCCGAGCGAGCAATCGACCAGCTCGACTCCTGGCCAGCGCACCACGCCGCCGGGTCGCACGGTCGACGGCGTCGCATCGGGAACGCCGGCGCCGACCATGAGTGCCAGGGAGAAAAGAATCTCCGGACCGCCGCTCATCGCGGCTCGGGAGCGGCTCCCACGGCTCCAGCGGCCCTCCCGGCGCGCAGCAGGAAGAGGCAGAGCGCCGCGGCGACGACGAGAGTGGCGACTTCGCCCGGCAGGCCGCCGAGCAGTGCCTCCTTCGCCTTGGGCACGATCTTCTGCCAGGCGAGGAGCGCGATCGCGATGCCGGCCAGCCCCTCCCCGGCAACGAAGCCGGAGGCTGCCAGCACGCCCGGATCGCTCTGGCTGCGATCGGCGGAAGCGGCAGCGCGACCGCGCTCCACCAGAGCGCGCATGCAGCCGCCGACGTAGATCGCCAACATCGAGGAGAGCGGCAGGTAGACGCCGATCGCGAAGGCGAGACCCGAGACACCGCACAGCATGGCCGAGATCGCGATGCCGCCGCCGGTGCCGACCAGGTTCCACGGCAGCGAGCCAGAGAGGACCCCTTCGATGATCGTCTTCATCAGCGTCGCCTGCGGCGCTGGGAGCTCGCGCGAGCCGAATTCGTAGGTCTGGCCGAGGAGCAGGACGACGCCCGCCACCGCCCAGCAGGCCACCGCGGCGCCGATGAGTTGGCCGAACTGCTGCTTGGCCGGAGTCGCTCCGACCAGGAAGCCGGTCTTCAGATCTTGCGAGATGTCACCGGCCTTCGACGCGGCGATAGCGACGAGAGTGCCCACGGTCAGCACCGCGGCCCGTGCGCCCGGATCGGTCCAGCCCTGCGCGGCGAAGATCGAAGCGACTCCGAGCAGTGTGACCAAGGTGATTCCGGAGGTGGGCTGCGACGAGACGCCGACGATGCCGACGATTCGCGCCGCGACAGCGACGAAGAGGAGACCGAAGAGGCCGACGCCGGCGGCACAGACCAGCCGCTGCTCGAAGTCGAGCCCGCCGCCGAAGACGCCGGGCACGAGAGCCGCGACCGTGACCACGGTTCCGATGCCGGCCAGGATCGCGCCCGACGGAAGATCGCGGTCGGTCGCCGGAAACTGCAGCCGGGCGTTCACCGTACCGGTACTTCGGCGCACGCCGACGAGGACGGCGCGGAAGGCGCCGACCATCGTCGGCAGGTTGCGAACCACTGTCAGGATTCCGGCGGTCGCCACCGCTCCGGCGCCGATATAGCGCACGTAGCGGCTCCAGATCTCCCCGGCGCTCATATCGGCTACCAGCTTCACTGTCTCGGGGTAGAGCGGCTCGCCGAGTCGCGAGCCGAGCCAGGCGATGAGCGGGGTCAGCGCCAATGCCGAGACGATCGAGCCGGCCACCAATACGCCCGATTGTCGGTAGCCGAGAATGAATCCGACCGCGAAGAGCGCCGGCGCCAGCTCGAGCGCGATCTCGGCCTTGGGCAGGAACGCCAGCGCCACCGAGACGTGCGACGGAATCAGAAAGAGCGCCGAGACCCCGAGCTTGACCGCCGCGCCGAGCGCCATACCGATGAAGATGAAGCGGCCCTGCGCGGCTCCGTCTTGGGTCGCGCGCAGGACCTCCGCACACGCCGTCCCTTCAGGGTACGGCAGCTCCGCGTGCGCCTGCACGATCAGCATCCGCCGCAGCGGGATCATCGCCGAGATGCCGAGCAGGCCGCCCAAGAAACAGAGGGCGACGATCTGCAGGTAAGGGGGGACGATCCCCCACAGAAAGAGCGCCGGAAGGGTGAAGATGGCGCCGGTGGCGAGCGAGGTCGAGGCGGAGCCGATCGTCTGCGACAGGTTCGCCTCGAGGATCGTCGAGCGGAGCCGCAGGGCGCGGAAGACGACGACTGTCATCACCGCCGCTGGAATCGACGCCGTGATTGTCATCCCGACGCGCAGACCGATGTAAGCGTTGGCGGCGCCGAAGACGATGCCGAGGAGGACCCCGGCCACGACGGCCTTGGTCGTGAACTCGGCGATCGACTCGGGTTCGCGTCGGCTCATCGCTCCTCCGCCTCGTGATTCGGTGGACTCAATCTAACACGCACCGGCGTAGGCTCCGCGACCGACGATGACTCCCGTTCGCCGAGAGCTCCGCATCCTGACGCGTTTGGCGACGCCGGTCGCGGTGACGCAGGTCGCCTCGATGCTGCTCTGGACGATCGACTTCCTGATGGTCGGGCGGGTCGGGATCCTCGAGCTCAACGCCGTCGCCCTAGGGCGGCTCTGGGTGATGGGAATCGCTGTCGTGGCGATGGGGATCGTCTTCGGGATCGATCCGATCGCCAGCCAGGCGCACGGCGCGCGCGACCGCGTCCGCCTGGGCGGCACGCTCCTGCACGGCGTGGCGATGGCGCTCTTGGTGAGCGTTCCCTGCGCGGCGATCCTGCTCTTCACCGAGGAGGTCCTGCTCGCCTTCGGACAAGATCCGACGACGGTCGCGCTGGCCGCGCGCTACGTGCGCGTCCAGATCCCGGGCCTGCCCTTCTACCTGCTCTTCGTCGTGCTGCAACGCTACCTGCAGGCGCGCGGGATCGTGCGCCCGGCGATGTGGATCTCGCTCTGGGCAAACCTCTTCCACGCGGTGGCCGATGCGCTCCTGGTCTTCGGCCTGCTCGGCGCCCCGCGGCTCGGGGCGGTGGGCGCCGGTGTGGCGACGGCGCTGACCGATGTCGTCATGTTCGTGGCGCTGGTGGTGGCGATGCGGCGCTATCGCCTGCAGCGGGGGGCGCGCACCGATCTGACCTTGACCGGCGTCCGCCGCCGCGAGCTTTTCGAGATCGCCGCGCTCGGCCTGCCGATCGCCTTCCAGCTGGCGCTCGAGTACTGGGCGTTCGCGCTCGCGACGCTCTGGGCCGGCCGACTCGGGAGCGTCGACCTCGCGGCGCATTCGATCGCTCTCAACCTCGCTTCGATCACCTACATGCTGCCGTTGGGTATCGGGCTCGGCGCCACCACGCGGGTGGGCAACCTGACCGGCGCCGGCGATCCGCGTGGCGCGCGGCGCGCGACTTGGGTGGCGCTGGGGCTGGGAGCGACGATCATGCTCGGCTGCGCGCTGCTCTTCATCCTGCTGCGCAACCTCATCCCCCGCGCCTTCACCGGCGAGGCCGAGGTGGTGGCGAGGACAGCGGCGCTGCTGCCGATCGTCGCGGCGTTCGAGCTCTTCGACGGCTTGCAGTCGGTCGGCGGCGGCATCTTGCGTGGGCTCGGCCGCACGCGCGCTGCCGCGGTCGCCAACCTGGTCGGCTACTACGCCCTCGGGCTACCGCTCGGCGCCTGGCTGGGCCGGCCGGAGCGGCTCGGGCTGGCCGGTATCTGGTGGGGGCTCGCCCTCGGGCTGTTCGCCGTCGCGGTGGCGGTCGTCGGCTGGATCGCGCTGGCGGGTGCGCGCACGATTCCGCTCGTGTCGCGCGCTCAGCGCACGCAGTCAAGCGCCGGGGATCGGACAGAATGAGGCCGAGCAGAGGGGGGCCTGCATGATCGCGGTCGGGGAGCGGATGCCGGCGGTGAGATTGCGCCGACTCGGAGCGAACGGCATCGAGTCGGTCGACACAGCCAGCCTTTTCGCCGGCCGCACGATCGCCCTCTTCGGCGTGCCGGGCGCCTTCACGACCACCTGCTCCAACGTCCATCTCCCCGGCTACCTCGAGCGCGCCGCCGAGCTCCGCGCCGCGGGGATCGAC
>CAZPYU010000207.1:0-4362 GCA_964590905.1 uncultured Thermoanaerobaculia bacterium | reverse complement strand
CGTGATCGTCGACGGGAAGACCGTCTGGATCCTCGACGGCTACTCGACGTCGGACCAGTACCCGTACTCGCAGTCGGTCACGGGCACCGGCGGGCTCGCCGGCGACCACAAGTACGCGCGCAACTCGGTCAAGGTGACGGTCGACGCGTACGAGGGGACGGTGAAGTTCTACGTCATCGACCCCGACGACCCGATCATCCAGGCGTACGAGAAGGCCTTCCCGGATCTCTTCACACCGTTCGACCGGATGCCCCCGGCGCTGCGCAAGCACCTCCGCTACCCGGAGGACCTCTTCAAGCTGCAGTCGAACGCGTTCTCGAAGTACCACGTCGTCGAGCCCCGCCGCTTCTACACCGGCAACGAGCGTTGGCTGCTCTCGCCCGATCCGAACGAGGTCGTGTCGACGATCACTGCGCCGGCGAGTCGGAGCAACCAGGGCACCAGCCGGTCGCCGGAGATCACCGCGACCACCAAGCGTCAGGACCCCTACTACCTGTACATCCGGCTTCCGGGTGACACCCGCGAGAGCTTCCTGATCCTCCAGCCGTTCGTGCCGGTGTCGAAGGACAACCAGCAGACGCGCCTCGTCTCGTTCATGACGGCGAAGTCCGATCCCGCCAACTACGGGAAGATGCTCGCGATCACCGCGCCGCAGGGCCAACAGGTGCTCGGGCCCGTGCAGGCGGCCGCGAACATCCAGAAGAACACCGACATCTCGAGCGAGATCACGCTCCTGAGCCAGCAGGGATCACGCGTGCTCGCGGGCACCGTGCAGCTCATCCCCGTCGGCCGCTCGATCGTCTACGTGCAGCCCTTCTTCACCGTCGCGACGAACAACCCGAACCCGTTCCCGCAGTTCCAGTTCGTCGCGACGCTCGTGCCCGGGCAGAGCCCGACGAAGGGTCAGACCGTCGCCGAGGCGCTCGGGAAGCTGTTCGGCAGCACGCCCAGCACACCAGGAACACCGAGCACCCCGAGCACGCCGTCGACGCCTTCGACTCCGGGGACCGGCACCGCGGCCGAGCTGCTCGCACAGGCCACCCAGCGGTTCTCCGACGCCGAGGAGGCGCTGCGCGGCGGCGACCTCGGCCGCTATCAGCAGCTCGTCACCGAGGCGCAGGCTCTCGTCACCCAGGCCCGCCAGCTCCTCGAGAGCAGCGGCGCCACGACGCCGGGCTCGACGATCCCGACGCCGTCGACGACGTCGACCACCCGCCCCCCGAACGCCCAGGAAGCCGCCGCCAGATAGCGGCCTCCACGAGGGAACGGCCGCGGGTCGGGTATCCCGACCCGCAGTGATCGAGCCAATGGTGGGCCCGTGAGCGAGCGCCCGCGGGGCCGGGTATCCCGGTCCCGCAGCGAGCGAGCCAATGGTGGGGGGCGGGGATTGTTCGGGCCCCCGATAATTGTTACTATCGCCGTAGTGTTAATTGTCCGGGCGGCACCCCCGCGGCCCGGAATGCACTGACCGCAACGGCGGGAGCACCAGATGGCCGTCCAGGGCATCGACCTCGGCAAGTACAAGCTCGGGTGGCACGACTCGACCGACGACTACGTCTACGCGCCCAAGAAGGGACTCAACGAACACGTCGTGCGCGACATCTCCGCGCACAAGGACGAGCCCGACTGGATGACGAAGTTCCGGCTCAACGCGCTGAAGCGGTTCGAGCGCAAGCCGATGCTCGACTGGTTCGCGAAGAACATGCCCGACATGGACTTCGACGACATCTACTACTACCTCAAGCCCACCGAGGGTCAGGTCTCCGAGTGGTCGGAGCTGCCCGAGGCGATGCAGGCCACCTACGAGAAGCTCGGCATCCCCGAAGCCGAGCGCAAGTTCCTCGCCGGCGTGACCACACAATATGAATCCGAAGTCGTATACCACCGCAATCGGGAGGATCTCGAGAAGCGCGGCATCCTGTTCACGAGCATGGACCACGCGCTCCGCGACTACCCCGATCTGGTCAAGGAGCACTTCGGCACCGTCATCCCGCCGGGCGACAACAAGTTCGCCGCGCTGAACTCGGCCGTCTGGAGTGGCGGCAGCTTCATATATGTGCCGCCCGGTGAGCACGTCGACATGCCGCTGCAGGCGTACTTCCGCATCAACCAGGAGAACGCCGGGCAGTTCGAGCGCACGTTGATCATCGCCGACGAGGGTGCGTCGGTTCACTACGTCGAGGGTTGCTCGGCGCCGGTGTACTCGACCGACTCGTTGCACTCGGCGGTCGTCGAGCTGATCGCCAAGCCGGGCGCGCGCATCCGGTACACCACGATCCAGAACTGGTCGCCCAACGTCTACAACCTCGTCACCAAGCGGGCGCGGGCCGAGACCGAGTCGACCGTCGAGTGGATCGACGGCAACCTCGGCTCCAAGCTCACGATGAAGTACCCCGCGGTCGTCATGACGGGCCCCAAGGCCCACGGCGAGGTGCTCTCGGTCGCGTACGCCGGCCCGGGTCAGCACCAGGACGCGGGAGCCAAGATGACGCACGCCGCGCCCGAGACGACGTCGATCATCGACTCGAAGTCGATCTCGAAGGACGGCGGGCGCACGACCTACCGCGGTCTGGTGAAGGTCGAGGAGGGCGCGCACGGGGTGAAGAGCCACGTGCGGTGCGACGCGTTGATCCTCGACGAGGAGAGCCGCTCCGACACGTACCCGTACATGGAGATCGCGGAGAAGGACGCGCGCATCGGCCACGAGGCGACCGTGTCGAAGGTCGGAGACGACCAGCTCTTCTACCTTCAGTCGCGCGGGCTCACGGAGCAGCAGGCGACCGCCATGATCGTGAACGGGTTCATCGAGCCGATCACCAAGACGCTGCCGATGGAGTACGCCGTCGAGCTGAGCCGCCTGATCGAGCTGAACATGGAAGGCGCGGTCGGGTGAGCGGCTCGCAGCGAGCGAACAACTGAGGGTGAGCCCCGGCTCGTTCACCGCCGACGCCGCGACGGCGCTCGGCGGTCCCGACTGGCTGTCCGCCCGACGGCTGGCGGCGGTCGAGCACCTCGACGGGATCGAGTGGCCGACCGACCGCGACGAGATCTGGCGCTACAGCCGCATCGGCGAGCTCGACCTCGAACGGTACCGACCGGTCGCGTCGGGGGAGCTCGATCCCCCCGGCGTCGAGCGGGCCCCCGGCGGCGGGCCGATCGCGGCGGAGGTCGGTGAGCACGCCGGGCTGATCGTCGTCCGCAACGGACGCGTCGTGCACCACGAGCTCGACGGCGCGCTCGAGGCCAAGGGCGTCACGGTGTGCGACCTCGCGACGTGCTCCGAGGACGACGTGCGCGGCGCGCTCGGCACCTGCTCCGACGCGTCGCCCGACGCGTTCACGGTCCTGCACGACGCGTTCCTCGCCGGGGGAGCGTGCATCCGGGTGCCCGACGGTGTCGTCGTCGAGCGACCGATCGTGGTCCTGCACTGGTCGCAGGGCGAAGGGGTCGCCAGCTTCCCGCACACCTTGCTCGTGGCCGGCGAGAGCTCCGACGTCACGCTCGTCGAGCGCGCCGGCACGCCCGACTTCGCCCGTGAGGGCCCCGGTCATCTGGTCGACGCGGTCGTCGAGCTCCTCGTCGGCGACAACGCGCACGTCCGCTACGTCACGGTCCAGGAGCACGGGCCGCGCACCTGGAGCGTCACGCTCCAGCGGGCGCACCTCGGGCGCGACGCGTCGCTACGCTCGTCGGCCGTCGCACTCGGGGGCGACTACGCGCGCTTGCGGAGCGAGTCGAAGCTGTCGGGGTCGGGGGCGGAGAGCGATCTCATCGCCGTGTACTTCGGCGACCACACGCAGATGCTCGACTTCAGGACGTTCCAGGATCACGACGCACCGCACACGCGCAGCGACCTCTTGTTCAAGGGCGCCGTGGAGGACGAGGCGCGGTCGGTGTACTCGGGGCTCGTGCGGCTCCGGCCCTCGGCGCAGAAGTCCGAGGCGTACCAGACGAACCGGAACCTCGTGCTCACCGAGGGTGCGAGCGCGGAGTCGATCCCGAACCTCGAGATCGAGGCCAACGACGTGCGGTGCTCCCACGCGAGCACCGTCGGGCCGATCGACGACGACCAGCTCTACTACCTGGAGAGCCGGGGCATCCCGCCCGAGGAGGCGGAGCGCCTCATCGTGCTCGGCTTCTTCGACGACGTGTTCGCGCGGCTCCCCGTGCCCGCCCTCGTCGACCCGCTCCGTCGGACCGTCATCGAGAAGATCGAGCACAGGAGCAGCGCGTGAGCTCCGGTCGGCGCAGCCCTCGCGAGCGGGAGCAGAGCGACCCGTGGGGGCGGAATGCCTGATTTGGTCGTGTGCAAGGTGCGTGACGTGAAGGCCGGCCGCTCGCGGCGCGTCGACGTCGACGGGC
>CAZPYU010000206.1:0-7007 GCA_964590905.1 uncultured Thermoanaerobaculia bacterium | reverse complement strand
GCACGCTGCTCGACGTGACCGGCGCGCGGTCGCCGTCGGGCGCACCGGGCGAGAATCTGTGGCAGCTGGGTCCCGAGGTGGAGCGCAGCCGACCCGCTCACCTGGCGGCAGCCGTCAGCCTCAAAGGAGGGATCTTCGCCGTGCGCTCGCGGCGGCTCAAGCTGATCTGGGCGCCGCGCACCGGGCTCGATTGGGGAATGGGAGAAGGGCTCGGGAGGAGTCGCGATGCCGAGTATCTGTTCGCGCTCGACACCGATCCGAAGGAGAGCGTCAATCGCGCCGGCGAGCCGCTCTTCGAGGCTGAGTGGCTGCGCGGCGCGCTCGACGTCTGGCTGGCCAGCAATCGCCCGGGCTCGACGGCGGCCGCCGCCGACGAGCCGCAGGACGCCGAGACCGTCGAGCAACTCAAGGCCCTGGGATACCTACAGTAGGCGGCGTGAGAGCGAAGGCTGGTCCGGTACCATGCAACTCATCGAAAACGATCGGAGGAAGTCATGAAACGTTTCGGCATCGTCGTGGCCCTGCTCATGGTTACAGGTCGATCCCTCCATGCGGTGAGCATCGAGGAGCTCGCGGATCAGATGAAGAAGGCGCAGCAGCAGATTGTGGCGCTGGAGGGAAAGGTCGGAAGCCTCCAACAAGAGGTAGCGCAGCTGCAGACGAAGCTGAGCGGATGGACCGTCTCGGGCGGGAACTATCTCCTCAACGCCGGTGGCGGTTCCGTAACCATCAAAGCGGGCTCGCTCCTCTTCGAGAGCGCGGCGGATTTCAGCCTCAAGGCGGGAGGCAGCGCAACAGTGCAAAGCGGTTCGGCGCTCAACGTGAAGGCGGGGGGGAACGCGCTGGTCGAGAGCAGCGCAACGCTCACCCTGAAGGGACTGGGGCTACTCCTCCGGGGCAACAACAACCTCGCCTTGGAAGCGCCCAAGGCAACGATCGTATCGAGTGGAGCGATCGACATCCTCGCGTCCGGCCCACTCACGCTCAAAGGAAGCAAGATCTCGCAGAACTGACCGAGCGACTCGGTGCGCATGCTATGATGGTGCCATCATGATGGCACGAACCCAGATTACCCTCGAGCCCGAGCTGCAGCGCCAAGCGCGCCGACGCGCGGCGGACCGCGGGATCTCCTTTGCGCAGTACGTGCGGCAACTAGTGGCAATCGACCTCGCACCGAAGCGCCGGCGTGCGAATGCAGCGGTTGTCTTCGCGCTCGGGGCCTCGGATGGCACCGACGTGGCTCGCGACAAGGACGCGCTCCTGGGCGCCGCGATCGAGTCCGAAGCTCGTCGCCGCCGGAGGCGATGACACTCTTCGTCGACAGCTCGGCCTGGTATGCGGCGGCCGACCGCAACGACCGGAGTCATCGGCGGGCGGTCGAGATTCTCGGCGCGGGTGAAGCGTTGGTGACCAGCGACCATGTTTTGGTCGAGAGTTGGCTTCTGCTTCGACACCGGCTGGATCGACGTGCGGCGGAACGCTTCTGGGGCGGGCTGCGCGCCGGTGCCGCCGATCTCGAAGCGGTGGGCGAGGTCGATCTCGAAGCGGCGTGGGCGATCGGCGAGAAATTCTCGGATCAGGACTTCTCGCTGGTCGATCGCACTAGCTTCGCCGTCATGCTTCGGCTCGGCTTACGTCGGGTAGCGACCTTCGACGACGACTTCGCGGTCTTCCGTTTCGGTCGCGCGCGCCGCGAGGCGTTCGACGTCGTGCGCTGACCTCCTGCGACTTGACGTCTCCTGCGAACGCCGTCTAGTGTGGCAACTACAAAGCGAGGTGAACCATGCCGAAGTACCTGTTTGAAGCCGACTACAGCGCCGAAGGGACCCGGGGACTCCTCAAAGAGGGCGGCTCGAAACGCCGAGCAGCGGTGGAGAAGGCGGTCGAGAGCCTGGGTGGCAAGGTGGAGTCGTTCTACTTCACCTTCGGCATCCGCGACGCCATCGTGATCGTCGAGATGCCGAACAACGCCACCGCCGCAGCCATGTCGCTCGCGGTCAGCGCGTCGGGCGCGGTGACCTTGAAGACGACGCCGCTCCTGACGGCCACGGACATCGACAAAGCGACGAAGAAGAGCGTCGGCTACCGGCGGCCCGGCGCGTAGGGCACCCGCACCGGGCGGCGCGCGCTGACGTCAGCTCTCGTCGATCTCCACCCGCTTGCGGTTGTCGTCGCTCTTCCTGTCGACGAGCTTGTTGTAGGGGTCGATGCCGGCATCGTAGGGGCGTGAGTCGACGGTGAAGGTCAGGGTGTGGCGGCCGGCGCCGAGCCGCCGGCGCTCGAAGAGTAGGGCGGTCTCTTGACTCTCCTTGCCGCCCTCGGGGCGGGCGAAGACGCCGATCTCGACCTCGTCGTCCATCGCCATCTCGGTCTCGACGCCTTGGCCGTCGGCTGACAGCTTCTGAGCTTCGACGACCAGCGCCACCTCCCACTTGCCGTCGGCGCGCTCCTTCGCGGTGGCAGACTCGACCCGGTTGGAGTAGAGGACGATCGACTCGAAGAGGTCGTCGATTGCGCTCTGCTGGTCGGCGGGCGCCGCCGCCCGCAACTGCGCAATCAGGTCGCGGCTGGTCGGAAACGGTGGCCCCTGGAAGGCGTGGGTGCGCACGAACTCGGCGAGCACGCGGTTCACCGTCGCCTCGCCGAGTAGCTCGCGCAGCTGGTAGAAGACCAGGCTGCCCTTGTCGTAGTGGATGTACGGCTGGTTCTCGACCAGGGCGAGGGGCAGCTCTTCCACCAGCTCGCCGCTGCGGCGGCGCAGGTAGCGGTCGAGCTCGTACTTCAAGAACTTGCGCATCTGGCTGCGGCCGTACTCTTGCTCCATTACCATCAGCGCTGCGTACTGCGACAAGGTCTCCGAGAGCATGGTGGCGCCCTGGACGTTGGCGCCGATCACCTGATGGGCCCACCATTGGTGAGCGACCTCGTGGGCGGTGACGTAGAAAACGTAGTCGACCTCCTCGGGGTCGCGGAGGTCGGCGATGAAGCCGATCGACTCCGAGTACGGAATGGTGTTGGGGAACGACTGGGCGAAGGTCGCGTAACGCGGAAACTCGATGATCCGCACCTGGCGATGTTGGTACGGGCTGAAATTGGCGCTGAAGTAGGCGAGCGACTTCTGCACCGCCTCGATCATGCGCGCCACGTTGTCGCGATGCTGCGGCAGGTGGTAGATCTCGATCGCCACCTCCCTGCCGCCCGCCTCGTCGACCCACTTGTCGCGAGTGATCTCCCAGCGCGCGGAGAGGAACGAATAGAAGTGGAGGATCGGCGCGTCCATGGTGTAGCGGAAGTAGCGCCGGCCGCCATCCTGCCACTCGCGCTCGAGGTAGCCGGGCGCGAGGGCGACCTGATCGGGATCGGTCGACACTGTGGCGGCGAAGCGGATCCAGTCGGAGTCGAGTCCGAGGTAGGTGTTGGCCTTGGCCGCCTGATCGTCGATCTTCGGCATGCGCTGCACCGGCGGCAAGTCGTGCTTGCGCCGCTCGTTGCGATCCTGGAGCTCCCGGGTCGGGTCGTAGCCGATCACCGGGAAAACCTGCTGGTTGTTGAAGAACGTGCCGTTGTCGACGAACGAGTTGTCGGAGCCGTTGTTGACGAAGCCGGGGTGCTCGACAACGACCTGGAAGGCGGCGGTCATCGTGGCGCCGGGGGCGAGCGGCTCGGCGAGCCGGAGAATGCGATAGCCGAGGGTGCGGTCGTCGAGCTCGACGGCGTGGGACGGCATCTCGCTCTGGGTCACCTCGACACCGCGCGGGATCGACAGGTGCACGGTGTCGAGCGGCTGCGGGGTGCGATTGACGAGGGTGTAGACCGCGCTCGCCGTGACCCGCCGCTGGCGCGGGAAGATGTCGGCGTTCGCCTCGACGGCGGTGATGCGCGGCTGCGGAAGATTCAGGTACTGGCGGTAAGTCTGTTCGTAACGCGCCTGGCGCTCGACCGCCACGTCGCTGGGGACGTACTCGTTGAGGACGTTGGTGTTGTAGAAGATCCAGCTCCCCAGCGCCAGGAAGGCGACGCCGCCGAGCGCCGCGACGGCGCGTTCGCTGCGGCCGAAGCGCGCCCGGGCGATGGCGAGGCGATCGCGCCACGAGTGGCCGGTGCCGCGCACCCAGAGCAGTCGCGAGGCGAGTGCGAGCAGTAGCGCGAAGGCGGCCCAGTAGGCCCAAAACCAGAGCCGAGCGGTCAGCAGGTGGCCGTAGCCGTTCATGTCGGAATAAGGCGAGGCGGGGCTGCCGGCGAACTGGTAGAGGTTGTGCTCGAAGTGGAGCGCGTTGAGCACAATGCCGGAGAGCATGAAGACGATCATCCCGAGGAAGCCGACGAACTTGTTGCCGGAAACCACCTGGAGAAAGATCGCCAGCACGGCGAGGAGCAAGAAGAACACCAGCGCGAGCGCCAGCCCCTGGGCGTAGAGCGCCGGCTCGAGACGGTAGAAGCCGTTCCAGAGCTGGTAGCCGATGGTGGCGGCGATGCCGATCAGGCCGAAGACGACCACCACCGACCAGAGCGCCACCAGCTTGGCGATCAGCGGCACCCAGGATGCTACCGGCATCGCGTCGGTGACCTCGGCGAGCCGCAGGCTGCGCTCGCGCCAGACCAGCTCACCGGCGTAGAAGGTGACGATCACCCCCAGCAGGAAGAGGTAAGAGCCGTCGATGTCGCCCAGCATCAGGTGGGTGACCGGATAGACCGAGGCGCCGAAGAGGCTGTTGCTGAAGGAGGCCGAGCCGATCACGTTCATGGCGCCGAAAGCGGCCATCACGAGAAACGGCACGCTCTTCAGCACCAGCCGAACCTCGAGGCGGATCTGGTGCCAGAGCTGAGCGCGCGAGGCGGCGGCACCGAGCGAAGGAGCCGCTGCGGGACTCGCTTGGGGTTGGGGCGACGTCGGTGCTGCGGCCGTCCCGTTCTCCGCCGGCGCGGCGTGCGCGCGCTTCCGGCGCCAGCGCAGTCCCTCGCGGCCGGGAACGAAAAGCGAGTAGGTGAGCGCCAGCAGGCCGAGAGCGACCGCCAGCCAGAGCAGACGGTTCCAGAGCAGGAGGCCGGTGAGCTCCGGCACCAGGCTGTTGCGCTCGGTCACCGTCCAGTAGCGAGTGGAGAAGTCGATCGGACCGAAGCCGAACGGATCGAGCAAGCTGGCGAGGAGCTCGTTCTCGACGTCCTCCAAGAGCCGCCCGGTGACCAGGTAGAAC
Organism: uncultured Thermoanaerobaculia bacterium; assembly: GCA_964590905.1. Taxonomy (GTDB): domain Bacteria; phylum Acidobacteriota; class Thermoanaerobaculia; order Multivoradales; family JAGPDF01; genus JACTMI01. The sequence continues at coordinate 1,812 of CAZPYU010000206.1, read as the reverse complement.
ACCAGGAAGGCGACCACCCCGAGGTAGGTCACCAGCAGGCTGCGCGACAGCGCGGCCAAGCCGAAGAAGAGGGCCCCACAGAGCAGCACGTTGGGAAGCACGATCACCAGCAGCGCGAAGGCGTAGGGCGACCATTGGAACGGACCCAGGCGCTCGGGCTCGAGCCACGGCATGAAGCTGCCGACCAGGATGCCGAGCGCCGGTCCGAGGTAGACCAGCAGGGAGACGAGCGACGCCCCGGCGAAGCGCCCGAACAGGTAGTCGCGCTTGCGCATCGGGGTGGAGAAGAAGAGCTCGGCGGTGTTGTGCTCGACGTCGCGATGCACGGCGGTGGCGACGAAGGCGGTGGTGACGAACATCCCGACGATCGTCATCACGGTGAGGATCTGCAAGATGACGAATGGAGCGTTCCGGTGAACATTGCCGATGCTGCCCCCGATGGTTACCGCGTCGGAGGTCTCGGCGCCGAAGGTCATCAGCGCGAAAGCGAAGAAGACAAGCCAGAAGAGGGGCTGGCGCAGGTGGTAGCGGACTTCGAAGCGGAAGATCTCGGAGAACACGGTACGGTCGAGCGCCGGGCTCAGGCTGCCGCGGCGAGTACTTCGCCGTGGCGGAGATAGAGGAAGTAGACGTCTTCGAGGGTCGGTTCGACCGGCACGAAGCCGTCGCCCGGGGCGGATTCGGCGTGCACGTGGATCATTGTCGCGCCGGCGACCAGGCGGGTCGAGAGCAGACGCATCGTCTCTTGGTAGTGGGCGAGCTCGCTCCGCGCCACCAACCGTTGCCAGACCCGACCGGCGAGCGCGGCGACGGCGGCACGCGGCTCACCGGCGAGCTGAACCGCACCGCGGGCGAGAATCGCGAAGCGGCTGCAGAGGTCGGAGACGTCGTCGACGATGTGGGTGGAGAGGATCACCACCACGTTCTCGCCGATCTCGGCGAGGAGATTCAGGAACCGGTTGCGCTCCTCGGGATCGAGCCCGGCGGTCGGCTCGTCGACGATCAGCAACTGTGGATTGCCGAGCAGCGCCTGGGCGATGCCGAAGCGCTGCCGCATGCCGCCCGAGAAGGTGCCGAGCTTGCGGTTGTGAACGTCCCAGAGATTGGTCTGCCGCAGCAGCGCCTCGACCGTCCGCCGCCGCGCTTTGGGTTCGACGAGACCTTTGAGCACCGCGAAGTGCTCGAGCAGATCGATCGCCGACACCTTCGGGTAGACGCCGAAGTCCTGCGGCAGGTAGCCCAGGATCTCGCGAACCTTCTCCTTCTCGCGCAGAACGTCGAGCCCGTCGAAGCGGATCGTGCCGCTGTCGGCCTCCTGCAGCGTGGCGACGGTGCGCATCAGGGTCGACTTGCCGGCGCCGTTAGGGCCCAGAAGGCCGAACATGCCGCGCGGGATGTCGAGCGAGACGTCGCAGAGCGCTTGCACGCCGTTGGGGTAGGTCTTGCTCAGGTTGTCGATGGTCAGCATGGAAACAGCTCCTCGGAAGAGGTGAACGCAGTCGGGTCCGGCGCCTTCGTGTCCCTGCCTACGAAAGAACGGTCACGAATGTTACGGCACGACCGTGAGCCGAGACGAGACCGCGTCGCCTAGAACCAGTCCTCGACGCGGAGCCCGGGCACGCGGACGAACTCGGCGAGATTGTGCGTGACGAGGGTGGCGCCGTGGTGGAGGGCGGTTCCGGCGATGAGCGTGTCGAGGGGCCCGATCGCGCTCCCCTTGCGCTGCATGTCGGCGCGGATGCGCGCCGTGGTTCGGGCCTCGGGCTCGTCGAACGGTAAGACCCGAACGTTGGCGAGGAGGGCCGCGAGCTG
>CAZPYU010000205.1:0-10546 GCA_964590905.1 uncultured Thermoanaerobaculia bacterium | reverse complement strand
GTGCCGAAGAGGCTCCTCGAAGAGTGGCTGGGGATCTGGAGCGAGCAGTACGGTCTGGCGGAGAAGCTGCGGGTCGAGCTGCGGCCGCAGCGCGCCGGCTCGGAGCTGCTCGAGCTCGGGATTCTCGGCGGAGGCGACGAGCAGCTCGCCAACGTCGTCTTCGCGCCCATCCAGGACCGCAGAGGCCGCAGCATCCTCTCGGTGCGCGACCAGAACACCTTCGCCGAGCCGCTGCGCAAGAAGCGCTTGATGACGCTGGTGCACCTCTGGCTGGTGCACCGCTACAAGGTCGACATGGTGCACTACGTCAGCCCGACCGAGGACAACCAGTACCAGACGGCAAAGATGAAGTCGCACGGCATCTTCTCGGAGGTCAACACCGAGGTCGGCCAGATCATCGTCGCCGACGTCGACGCGGTGCGGGTCGCCGAGCTCCTAGCTGCCGATCGCACGGCGCTCGGCCGGCTGATCCGCAAGGAGGGCTGAGCGCGGCGAACCGAGGTGCCCGCCGGAAGTCGGTGCTGGCCGGAGCCTCAGAAGTTTGACAATTATAGTAGGAATTCCTACACTCATAGTATGAAAACTGGGGCGATCGTGAGCGAGAAGGGGCAGGTAACGATCCCGAAGCGGCTACGCGCCAAGCTCGGCCTCGCGCCGGGAACAGTGCTGCTGTTCGAAGAGCGTCACGGCAAGCTCGTGGCCTCGCGGGCGGTGGCCGAGGATGCGATCCGCAGGCTGGTCGGCCTGGGTGAGCGGCGCGGCGTCGACGTCGATCGCTGGCTCGCCAGGGCGCGTGGCCCGGCCTGGTCGAAGGAGCTCGACCGCGAGTGATCACTGCGCTCGACTCGTCCGTCCTACTCGACGTCCTGCTCGAAGATCCGCAGCATCGCGACCGCTCGCTGGCGGCGTTGCGAGCCGCCCATGCTGCCGGCGTGCTCGTCGCCTGTCCGGTAGTCTGGAGCGAGGTTCGAGCGGCACTGCGCGAGCCGAGTCGCATCGGCGAGCACCTCGGCGCGGCAGGGATCCGGTTCGACCCTTTCGACCAGGCCTGCGCCGACCTCGCCGGCGATCTCTGGCGCGCCTACCGACGCGCGGGCGGACGCCGGGAGCACCTGGTGCCCGACTTCCTGGTCGGCGCGCATGCGAAGATCCGGGCCGACCGTCTCCTGGCTCGCGATCGCGGCTTCTTTCGCCGGCGCTTCGCCGGCCTCGCGGTCATCGACCCGGCAACCTCGTGACGCGACAGCTCTCGTTCCGGCAGCGGTCGATCGGCATCCGATGATCGGAAAACGACTCGGCCCGTACGAAATCACCGCCAAGCTGGGCGAAGGCGGAATGGGGGAGGTCTGGAGAGCGAAAGACTCTCAGTTAGGAAGAGACGTCGCCCTCAAGGTCTTGCCCGAAGGATTCACCGCGGATCCCGAGCGCGCGGCGCGCTTCGAACGTGAGGCCAAAGTGCTGGCCTCACTGAACCACCCCAACATCGCCCAAATCTACGGTCTCGAAACCAGCGGCGAAACGCGCGCCCTCGTCATGGAGCTCGTCGAGGGCCCGACGTTGGCAGAACGTCTCGCAGCCGGGCCTCTACCCTTAGCTGAAAGCCTTTCCGTCTCTTTGCAGATCGCCCAAGCGCTCGAAGAGGCGCACGAAAAGGGAATCGTTCATCGCGATCTCAAGCCTCAAAACGTAAAGGCTTCCATAGAGGGAAAAGTCAAAGTCCTCGACTTCGGCTTGGCGAAGGCGATGGACCCGACGGCGGGCGCGGTCGCGTCGGCGGCGGATCTGGCGCGCTCGCCGACGCTTCTCAACTCGCCGACGTTGACGGCGATACAGGGGACGCAGCTCGGGGTGATTCTCGGCACCGCGGCCTACATGGCGCCCGAGCAGGCGCGCGGTGGGGCGATCGACAAGCGGGCCGACATCTGGGCCTTCGGCGTCGTGCTCTACGAGATGCTCACGGGGCGCTCGCTCTTCGTCGCCGAGACGGTGAGCGACACACTGGCCGGGGTGCTGCGCGCCGAGATCGATCTCGGGGCGCTGCCGGCCGCGGTCCCGCCGGCGATCCGCCGACTGCTGGGCCGCTGCCTCGATCGCAACCCGAAGAACCGTCTGCACGACATCGCCGACGCGCGAATCGTGATCGAAGAGGTTCTCTCGGGCAAGCTCGTGGAGACGCAGGTGGCGGTGAGCTCTTCGGCTGTGCAGCGCCGCGGACCTTCCTGGCTCGCCGCGGCAGCGCTCGCCGCCGCCTGCGCGCTGTTCGGCCTCGGGGTCGCGCGCTGGATCGGTGGCTCGGCGTCGAATGCACCGGCGCCGGTCCACGCCCAGTTCGACATTCAAGCGCCCGACGAGACGAGCTTGGTCAGCGGGCTCGCTCTATCGCTCGACGGTCTGCAGCTCGCCTTCGTGGCGCGCGGGGCGGACGGGCGCGCGGCGCTTTGGGTTCGTTCGCTCGACTCGCTTGAGGCGCGCGTCCTCCCCGGCACTGTCGATGCGCGCTATCCGTTCTGGGCGCCCGACGGCAAACGGATCGGCTTCTTCGCCCAGGGCAAGCTCAAGGTGACCGACCTGCAGAGCGGCTCGCCGCGCGTGCTCGCGCCGAGCGGACCGACAGCGGAGGTTCGCGGCGGCGCCTGGGGAGCCGGGGACGTGATCCTCTTCGCGCCGACCTTCACCGGACCGATCTTCTCGGTGCCGGCCGGCGGCGGCACCGCTTCCGCCGCGACGCGCCTGCCGGACGACGGCAGCGCCGGCACGCAGCGCTTCCCGAGCTTCCTGCCCGACGGCCAGCGCTTCGTCTTCTATGCTGCGGCGGGCACCGGTACCGAGCCCGGCACGCTCTACCTCGCGAGGATCGGCTCACTCGAGTCGAAGCGGCTCGGTCCGGCGACCTCGCTGGCGGTCTACGCCGAGCCCGGCTACCTGTTCTACATGCAGGGGGAGGCGCTCGTTGCCCACCGCTTCGACGATCGTCGCGAGGAGCTCCTCGGCGATCCGCAGCCGCTCGGCATCCAGATGCCGGGCGGCATCAGCGTCTCCGGCCAGCGCTCGCTCGCGGTAGCGGGCGGGGTGCTGATCCATCGCGCCGACCGGCGGGGCGTGACGCGCCTCTCGCTGCTCGAGCGCGGTGGTCGCGAGCTCGCCGCCATCAGCCACGACGACGACACCTGGTACTTCAACCCGCGCCTCTCCCCCAACGGCAAGCGTCTGGTCGCCGACCACTACGAGCCTGGCTCCGCGACCGCCGACCTCTGGATCCACGACCTCGAGCGCGGCGTCGCCAGCCGACTCACTTTCGATCAGGGAGACGACACCACCGGACGCTGGTCTCCGGACGGCAGTCTGATCGCGTTCAACTCGGTCCGCAGCACTGCGCAGAGCGGGCTCTACCTCATCGATCCCGAACGACCCGGAGAGGAGCGCTTCTGGCTCCTCGGTAACGCCGTCCAGTGGGCGAACTGCTGGACGCCGGACGGACGCCGGCTGATCTTTCAGCGCAGTGACGAGAAGGGGAAGATCGGTCTCTGGATCCGTGACCGCGATGGAGCGAGCGCGGAGTCTCCGCTGAGCACCGCGACGGCGTCCGAGTCGGACTCCGATCTCTCGCCCGACGGGCGTTGGTTGGCTTACGCCTCGGACCAGAGCGGCAGCTCGGAGGTCTATCTGCGTCGCCTCGACGGCTCGGGCGGCGCGCTCCGCATCTCGTCGGCAGGTGGCGCGCAGGCACGTTGGCGCCGCGACGGGCGCGAGCTCTTCTACATCGACGGCGGCGGGCGCCTGATGGCGGTGCCGCTCGGTTCCCTCGATCCGCCGACCCCCGGTGCGCCGGCGCCGCTCTTCGAAGCGCATCTCGAAGACGGCCAGTACGACGTCACCACCGACGGCCAGCGCTTCGTGGTCAACAGCCCGCTGGCCACCGAGAGCCTGCCGATCTCGGTCGACCTCGACTGGCGGAAGCGACTGGTGGGAAAGGAGCCGTGATCGGTAGTCGATTGGGCCCTTACGAGGTCACCGCCAAGCTGGGCGAAGGCGGCATGGGGGAGGTCTACCGCGCCACCGACACCAAGCTGAAGCGCGACGTCGCGATCAAAGTCCTGCCCGCGGCCTTTACCGAGGACAAGGAGCGCCTCGCAAGATTCGAGCGCGAAGCGCATCTCCTGGCGCAGCTCAATCACCGCAACATCGCCTCGATTTTCGGCCTCGAAGAGTCCGACGGTGTACGCGCGCTCGTCATGGAGCTCGTCGAGGGTCCAACGCTCGCAGAGCGGCTCGCAGCGGGGCCTCTACCCCTAGCTGAAAGCCTTTCGATTTCTCTGCAGATCGCCCAAGCGCTCGAAGAGGCGCACGAGAAGGGGATCGTTCATCGCGATCTGAAACCTCAAAACATCAAGGCTTCCATAGAAGGAAAGGTCAAAGTCTTAGATTTCGGTCTCGCGAAAGCGATGGATCCGGTCGCCGGCGCTTCTTCGGCTGCTGACCTCGCGCGCTCGCCGACGCTGCTCAACTCACCGACGTTGACTGCGGTGCAGGGGACGCAGTTGGGTGTGATCCTGGGTACCGCTGCTTACATGGCTCCGGAGCAGGCGCGCGGGGGCGCACTCGACAAGCGGGCCGACATCTGGGCGTTCGGCGTCGTGCTCTACGAGATGCTTGTGGGGCGCTCGCTCTTCGCCGGCGACACGGTGACCGACACGCTCGCCGGTGTGCTCAAGACCGAGATCGACCATGCGGCGCTGCCCGCGGAGGTCCCGCCGGCGATCCGCCGCCTCCTGCGTCGCTGTCTCGAGCGCAATCCGAAGAACCGCCTGCACGACATCGCCGACGCGCGGATCGTGCTCGAGGAATGGCTCTCCGGGCGGCGCGACGAGGTGCCGGCTGCAGGCGGGATCGCCGCGGTCCCGCCTCCGTCGAGCGCTCGCGAGCGCGTCGCCTGGGCGGCGGCCGTGCTCGGCCTGCTGCTCGGAGTCGGCGGCGTGTGGCTCGCGCTCCGCGGCCCGCCAGCGCCGGCTCCTGCTACGACGCGCTTCACCGTCTCGCAAGAGAAGGCCGGCTTTATCGACGGCTATCCAGCGCTCTCCCCCGACGGCCGTCTCCTCGCTTTCGCGCTGGCCGAGCCGAACGGGCAGAGCGCTCTCTGGGTCCACGACTTCGATACCGGCGCCGCGCGGCGGCTCGCGGGCACCGAGGGTGCGCAGGATCCGTTCTGGTCGCCAGACGGGCGCTTCCTCGCCTTCTTCGCTCGCGCCGAGCTGCGCAAAGTCGAGGCGGCGGGCGGCGTCCCGCTGACGATCTGCGCTGGTGGCGGTGACCCGCGCGGCGGGAGTTGGGGCGCGGGCGGCGACATCTTGTTCACCAGCATTTCCGCAGCGGGACTCTCCCGCGTAAGCGCGAGCGGTGGAGCGCCGGAGCTGGCGAGCGAGCTCGACCGGACGCACGGCGAGCAGAGTCATCGCTACCCGTGGTTCCTTCCGGACGGCCGCCACTATCTGTTCACTGTCACCGGCAATCCGGCCCAGGCGGGAATCTGGTGGGGCGAGCTCGGAGCACCCGAGCGCCAACGCATCTTTCCGGACGTCTCGCGCGCCGCCTTCGACGAGCGCGGCTACCTCGTCTTCGTCCGCCAAGGGACGCTCTTGGCACAGCGGTTCGATCCCGAGCGCGGTGAGCTCTCGGGCGAGCCGGCGCAGATCGCGGAGAGGGTGGGCAGCGATGCGCAGAGGACCGCGAAGTTCTTCTTCACGGTCTCGTCCAGCGGCGACCTCGCGCTGCGTACTGGCACGCAACAGCCGAACCAGCTCGGCTGGTTCGGCCGCGGCGGGAGCGCCCTCGGGATCCTGGCTTCCAAAGGAACCTTCAGCGAGCCCGCGCTCTCGCCTGACGGGCGACGAGTCGTCGTCGGGCTGACCTCCGACGACGGCGTGGGCGGCCTCTGGCTTTTCGAGAGCGCGGGCCAGGACCGCGGCACGCGGCTGACGTTCGGGCCCGACGCCGCGGAGACCCCCATCTGGTCTCCCGATGGCAGTCGGGTCGTCTACAGCTCACCGCGAGCGAACGGCTACGCGCTCTTCGCCAAGGCTGCGAGCGGCGCGGGCGGAGAGGAGCTGCTGCTCGAAGTCGGAACCTCGGCCTGGATCGACGACTGGTCGCGAGACGGGCGGGCGCTCGTCTTCGAACGCTACTCGGAGGCGACCGGCGCGGACCTCTGGCTCCTGCCGATGACGGGCGAGCGGAAGCCGGTGCCGTATCTCGAGACCGCCACCAACGAGGCGCACGGAACCTTCTCGCCCGACGGCCACTACCTCGCCTACGGTTCGGACGAGACGGGCGTGCCCCAGGTCTACGTCCAGACCGTGCCGCTCTCCGGGAGCAAGTGGCAGATCTCGACCGCGGGCGGTGACCAACCCGCCTGGCGCGCCGACGGCCGGGAGCTTTACTACGTGAGCGCCAGGAGAGAGCTCACCGCGGTTGCGATCCGCAGTCTCGACCCGTTCGTGGCGGGCGAAGCGCGGGTTCTTTTTCCACTCGCCATCCCGACGCTCGCGATCACCGGCAATCGGATCTTCTACGCGGCGACCGGCGATGGCCAGCGTTTCCTGGTGAACTCGCTGGTCGGCGAGGAGAGCGAGCCGGGGATCCGGGTCACGCTGAACTGGACTCCGCAGAGGCTAGAGCATTGAGATGTGCTCTCGTGAGCCGCCGCCGACCTACGAGGCGATCGGCGCCCGGCATAAGCTGCTAGGCTCGACAGCGTTTCCAATTGACGAAGTTACGGACAGCGCTCACCGTCGGAGAAGGCTCTCCTCGATCTTCGGGCTCGAAGAGTCTCGCGCCGTGCGCTCTCTGGTCAGCAACAACCGATCTCTCGACCAAAACGGAAGGAGGCTCCGAGGTTCTCGTCATCCGCATTGTTGCGCTCCAGCCATCGCGCGCTGGCCATTCTCTGGGAGTTGGCCCGGCCCACTGATGGGCTACCCGCACCTTTCAATGTGAGGAGAATGAAGAATGTCAACGCAAGCCTCGCAAGACCATGATGTCAAGCATCTCCACAAGCTGGGCTACGCCCAGGAGCTCGCTCGCCGGATGGGCGGGTTTTCCAATTTCGCCATTTCGTTTTCGATCATCTGTATCTTGGCGGGCGGCATTTCGTCGTTCGCGGCGGCCTTCAATTCCACGGGCGGCGGTGGAGCCTTCGTGGGTTGGTTCGTCGGCGGGGCGTTCGCCCTACTCGTCTCCTTGAGCATGGGGCAGATCGCTTCGGCCTACCCGACGGCCGGCGGCCTGTATCACTGGGGTTCCGTCCTCGGCGGAAAGTTCTGGGGCTGGATCACGGCCTGGTTCAACCTGCTCGGCCTGGTCTTCGTCGTCTCGTCGGTGGATGTCTATCTGTATCTGGTGTTCTTCAAGGGCTTGTTGCTGGAAACGGTGCTCAAGGTGGATACATCCTCGTTCACGATCTGGCACCAGCACGTCTTCGTCGCCCTCTGTCTGATTTCCCAGGCGTTGTTCAACCATTACGGGATCAAGAAGACGACGATGTTGACCGACCTCAGCGGCTATCTGATCTTCGCCCTGACGATCGTCTTCATCATCGCCCTGTTCGTCTACTCGCCGGTCGCCCTCGACTTCTCACGCCTGTTCACCTTCACCAACTACACGGGCGCGGCGGGCGGCGAAGTGATCCCGAACGCAACGCCGAGTCTGTTTCTCGCCTTCTTCTTCGGGTTGATCTACGTGATGTACACGATCACGGGCTTCGATGCGTCGGGGCATACCTCGGAAGAGACCAAGAACGCCCAGGTCAATGTCCCCAAAGGCATGTGGACTTCGGTGTTCTATTCCTGGACGTTCGGCCTCGTCATGGTCGCGGCATTCGTTTTGACCATGCCCAGCATCGCCGACGGCGCGGCGGCGGGCTTCAACTCCTTCACCTATATGTGGAGCGCTTCGACGATGCCCCATTCCCTAGCCGTGATTCTGGCCGTGGGCTTCGTGGTGGTGAACTACATCTGCGCTCTCGCCGGCCTGACCTCGACCTCGCGCATGATGTATGCCTTTGCCCGCGATGGCGGCTTGCCCGCTTCCCGCTTTCTCTCGCACATCAGCACCAAGACCCGCACGCCGACCTACGCCATCTGGACGGCGATCGTGCTGGCCTTCGTGTCCACGCTCTACGCTGATGCCTTCCTCATCCTGGCGACGGGTTGTGCCGTCTTCCTGTATATCTCCTACTCGATCCCGGTGGTGGCCGGCTTCTTCGCGGAAGGCAAGACCTGGACCGAGAAGGGGCCGTTCGATCTGGGCAAGTGGTCCAAACCAATCGCTATTGTCTCCGGCATCGGTGTGGCGTTGCTCACGCTGACCGGTTTCTTCCCGCCCAATCAGCGGGTGTTCTATCTCACCGTGGCGATGGTGGTCATTCTGCCCATTGTCTGGATTGCCTTCGTGCGCGACCGCTTCGGGGGCGTGCCCGTGGGCGAGAAGATTGCCCAACGCCAGGGGATGATCGCGGAAATCGAATCAAGATATGGAGGAAGTTCGACGAGCTAGGTTCATTTCTCTTTGGCCTTCGCCTCATTGCCGAGACCCTAGGGATTTGTCTCCCGCCTCGTGCGGGCGAGAACCCTTAGGGTCTCGTGGCCATGGATCCAGTCCCGGCGGAGATCCTCAGCACCGTCGGAACTGATCCGACCCAGGTCACGGTCCACCAGCCCCCGATGATCGGAAGTTGGCGCCAAGCGAAGGTGGCGTTGATCGGTCGCGGTCGCCGCCTGGTCGTATGATGGAACCAATGCGAGCAGCGGATGCGTTGCGCGTTCATCCGCTGCTACGAGCCGGTTCTCGACGACGACGCGAATGACTCTGGGCACCCGATGATCGGATCTCGATTGGGCCCCTACGAGATCGTCGCCAAGCTCGGCGAGGGCGGGATGGGGGAGGTCTGGAGAGCGAAAGATCTCCAGTTGGGAAGAGACGTCGCCCTCAAGGTCTTGCCCGAGGGATTCACCGCGGATCCGGACAGACTGGCTCGCTTCGCACGCGAGGCGAAGCTCCTAGCCCAACTGAACCACCCCAACATCGCCCAGATCTACGGGCTCGAGACGAGCGGCGACACGCGCGCCCTCGTCATGGAGCTCGTCGAGGGTCCGACCCTGGCAGAACGCCTCGCAGCGGGGCCTCTACCCCTAACTGAAAGCCTTTCCGTCTCTTTGCAGATAGCCCAAGCCCTCGAAGAAGCGCACGAGAAGGGGATCGTTCATCGCGATCTGAAGCCGCAAAACGTAAAAGCTTCCATCGAGGGAAAAGTCAAAGTCCTCGACTTTGGATTGGCGAAGGCGATGGATCCGATGGGAGCGGCGTCGGGTGGAGCTGGTTCCGCTTCGCAGCTCGCGGCGTCGCCGACGTTGACGCTCGGCGCGACGCAGATGGGAGTGATCCTCGGCACCGCGGCCTACATGGCGCCGGAGCAGGCGAAAGGATTCGCGGTCGACAAGCGCGCCGACATCTGGGCGTTCGGCGTCGTGCTCTACGAGATGCTCACCGGCCGGCGCCTGTTCGAGGGCGATTCGGTGCCCGACACGCTGGCCCGGGTGCTGCAACGCGAGATCGACTTCGACGCTCTGCCGCCGTCGACGCCGTCCGCGATTCGTCAACTGTTGCGCCGCTGCCTCGAGCGCAACCCGAAGAACCGGCTGCACGACATCGCCGACGCGCGGATCGTGCTCGACGAGGTCGCGTCGGGCCGCTCCGAGCCCGCGGCGGAGGCGCGGCCCGCTGGCGGGGCTCGCGCGCGCGCGCCGTGGATCGTCGCCGCGGCATCCTTGATCGTCGCCGTGGCGGCGATCCTCCTCGCGCGGCCGGCGAGCCGGACGGAGAGCGACGCGCAACAAGTCCTGCGCGCTCATTTCGTTCCACCGCACGGGGAGCGGCTCGGCTTCGGCGTCGGGCGGGTTTTCGCGATCTCGCCCGACGGCTCGAAGCTGGTCTACGCCGTCGAGAGCGGGCCGACTTCGGAGCTCCGCGTCCGCGCCCTCGACTCCGGCGTTTCGACCGCGATTCCCGGCACGGAGGGCGCGACGAATCCGTTCTTCTCCCCCGACAGTCGTTGGGTGGCGTTCTCCGCCGGCACCAAGCTGAAGAAGGTCGCGCTCGCCGGCGGCATGCCGGTGACGATCGCCGACGCGCCGGTCTTCCGCGGCGGCGTCTGGGGGGACGACGGGTCGATCTACTTCGTCCCGAACCTCTATGTTCCGATCGCGCGCGTCCCCTCCGGCGGAGGAGCGGTCGAGCCGGTGACCAGGATCCGCACGGAAGAGGGGGAGCTGCAGCACCGCTGGCCCGACCTGCTGCCAGGCGCGAAGGTGATGCTCTACGTGGTCGGCTACGGCGAAGAGTGGGACCGGGCGGCGATCGTGGCGGAGCGCCTCGACACGGGCGAACGCAAGATCGTGGTGAAGGGCGGGAGCAGTCCGCGCTTCCTGCCGGGCGGCGTGCTCGTCTACGCGCGCGTCGGAGGGCTCTACGCGGTGGCGTTCGATCCGCGCACGCT
>CAZPYU010000204.1:0-3881 GCA_964590905.1 uncultured Thermoanaerobaculia bacterium | reverse complement strand
TGCCCTATGGCTTCAGTTCCCTTGAACTGTGATATACGGTTAAAATGTTTATTTGCTGAGGAGAAACCACTTCGTAGATGATTCTGTAATTTCCTTCAATCAATTCTCTCAGTGTTTCCTCATTCTTTTCAGGAACAATTCGTCCACTTAGCGGAAAGGTCTTTAGGATATCCGTTCGTTCAAAAAGCTTCTTGACAGTCAGTTTAGCGTAGCTCTCCGAATTCTCAGCGATGTAATCCCCAATGTCTCCCAGGTCATTAATCGCTTGGTCCGTCCAAATTAGCTTAACCATTTGTTGAGCTTTGCCTTTGCCTGGTCTTCGCTATTGATTTTCCCGGCTTGGACATCCTTTCTACCTTTTTCAATTTTTTCAATCACAATCAGCCTTTCCACGATTTCGTCTATCGAGACTTCATCGGGCAGTTTGGAGATTGATTCGATTATTGCAGATTTCTTCATTTCTTCACGATTTTGAATTCAATTTAACTAAATGGGAGACCAATTGAAAGGGCACTTGCCGGCAACGTGAGTGTATGCGGCGTGGTGGGATGTAGGAGGGCCTGGTAAATCCGCCTGGGCGGATGCCAGGTCCCGACCAGTGCGAACTGTCCCACTAACCGATACGTCAAGCGAAGATAACTATTTTTATTTCACCGCGAGCCTTACCATGACGTCATACACGTTGTTGGCGGTTCGTGCCGTTTCAGTATGCCTGAATCAGAACGTCCGTTGGTATATTTAATTTCTCATGTAGTTGCCGGATCATTTCAAGAGACAACTTTCTTTTTTTGCTAAGTATTTCGCTTGCTCTGCTTCTAAGCCCAACCACTTTCGCCAGGTCATTCTGAGAATAGCCCATTTGTTCCATTCTGAATTTAATGGCTTCAATAGGATCAGGTAGGCCTATGGGGAAATGTTCGTTTTCATACTGATCGATAAGAATTCCCAATATTTCGAGTTCGTCGCCTTCTTGGGTTTCTTTTTTTGAATCAAAAATAACTTCAAGTCTGTCCAAGGCCTGTTGGTAGTCCTTTTTTGTTTTTATTGGTTTTAGTTTCATGGTTCTAAATGTTTGTCGCATTAATCTTGTCGTACTCTTTGTGTGTCCCAATAAATCGGATCCAGATCATTTGGTACTGAAAATTGATTTTTACGATTAGCCGATACTTATTGCCTTTGATGTTGAATACGACTCTGTTGCCCCCTAGAATGCTTGCTGTTGGATACTCCTTCTTTGTTTCGTGAGTATTCCTACATTCGCTTTTTTCAGCTTCTTGATACCAGGATTTCAGCTGTTGTTCACAGTCTGAATGCCTTTTCCAGAACTCGCGAAGGGTCCGCTTGGCAATAACTCTCAAGTATTAATCTTTGGCCAAAGGTAATCAATTGTTCCCATATTGGGAAATATTGGTTTTCCGAAGGATTTTAGATGGAGACCTCGTTCCCCGACCAGCTGCGCTTTGTTCCACGAACTACAACGCCTTGTGAAAGATAAAACTAAAATTCAAAAATGTTCCCCGCAATGGCGTTTATATAGTGTTGTGGGTTCGTAGGCTAACTGGGTCTTTTTTTAGGGTTCTGTCTTACGTCGAAGAGGGAAAGAATGATGATCTTCTGCTCTTTTACTCGGTAGAGAATTCGTGTCTGCCGGGATAGCTGAAAGCCACGGATATCTTTATTTTCGACTGGCCCCATTTTCGGGAAGGTTTCGAGGAGTTGGAATGTTTCATCTGCCTTTTTTGTAAAGGTCTCAGCGGTCTTTTCTCCGAATTCTTGCGTTATGTATTCTTTTATGGAGTTGTAATTCCTTTCGGCTCTACGAGTAAGGAACACTTTCATTTAGTTCCCTGCTTAACTTCATCCCAAGTTATGAGGTTACTATCATTTTCAGATTCCTCATAGGATAGAAAGACTTCTTTTTTTTGCTCCTCAGTTAAGGTTTTCCAGATGCGGCCTTCCTCCGAATTTTCGCGGAGCTTCAGAAAGTCATGGATTGTCCGAAGTAGCTCTTCGTTATTAATCTTGTCTACTAACTTGTGTAGGTTGGATTTTAATTCAATTGTTCCCATTTGTCTGATTTAAGACTCTAATTTACGAATTTCTTAGGATTCGAATCCACGACAGCCTATGACCCACAACGTCTGTTTATGCAGTGGTGCCTTTTCGAAGCCGCGTCCTGTCCCACGAAACGAAAACGTTGAACGAAGATAAAACTTTAACCAACTCGTCACGGCACCATTGCAGAAACATTTTGTTGGCAGTAGTAGGGCCTTCTCTACGCTTCATTCGAAGCCGTGTCTTTCGTCCCCCGTTATTTACACAACTCTTCATTAGTCAGTCGTGCGGTGGGGGGATTTTTCATTGATGGCTGTGGTTTATTTCATTTTGTTAAACATGTAACGGGCTATTTTCCATTGTCCGTTTGTTTTTTGAAGAACAAAAAGTTCCCTATTTTCTTCTGCCACGGTTTGCTTGTTAGCATGTATCAATGTGGTGCCTTTTGAAGTCGTCCGTGCAAAAGCATAGTCGCCATTAACCACTATTTCGTCAATATAAAATTCAATGTTTAATTGAATTTGTGAAAACACAAACTCGTAAGCGGCTTTTACTTGCTCTTGTCCGATTGCCGAAGTGTAAGCTCCCCCGAAAATAGGACAGTTTAGGATTAGACGAAAGGTCTTTAACTTTAAACTGTTAACTATGAGAAAAACACGATTTACGGAGTCCCAAATTTTCACCATTCTCAAGGAGTATGATGCTGGGAAGAACATCCAGGAGGTGTCCCGGGAGCACGGGGTATCAAAGGCCACCATTTACAATTGGAAGTCCAGATACGGTGGCATGCAAATGAATGAACTCAAGCGGGTCAAGGAGCTGGAGGAGGAAAACCGGAAGCTCAAGCACATGTATGCTGACCTGGCTCTGGACAACAAAATGCTAAAGGACGTTCTAGGAAAAAAGTTCTAAGGCCCGCTGAGAAACGAACGCGAGTTGAGCGTCTTCAACAAACGTATCAAGTCAGCCTCGGTAGGGCCTGTAAACTTATGGATCTGTCGCGTTCAGTGTATTATTACCAGAGTCATCGTGATGACCATGCCGTGATCGAAAAGCTGCAGACCATGGCCGATAAACGACCGACAGAGGGCTTTTGGAAGATGTATTTTCGCATTAGACGAGAAGGATTGATTTGGAACCACAAAAGGATTCACAGGGTGTATAAATTATTGAAGTTGAATATGAAGCGGAAAGGCAAAAAACGGCTACCAGCCCGTATTCTGATGGCCTTGGAAGTTGTAAACGCTATCAATGAAAGCTGGTCAATGGACTTCATGAGCGATGCGCTGCAATCAGGAAGGAAGCTAAGGACCTTCAACCTAATAGACGATTTCAACCGTGAAGTGCTGGCCATTGAAATTGATACTTCATTGCCTGCTGAAAGAGTAATCCGGGTATTAGAGCAGGTAATTGACTGGAGAGGTATACCAAAGCGAATCCGTGTTGATAACGGCCCAGAATTTATCTCAGTCAAACTTGCAGCTTGGTGTGAGGAAAGAGGAATTCAACTTCAGTTTATTCAGCCAGGCAAGCCAACGCAGAATGCCTACATCGAACGATTTAATGGCAGCTATCGAAAGGATGTTCTTGATGCGTATCTCTTCCAGGACATTCGACAGGTAAGAATGCTGACAGAAGAGTTCATAGAGGATTACAACAACGAACGTCCGCATGATTCACTCGGAGGTCGTAGTCCGGTGGACATGCTGGATGTGGATTTATGGAAAACGTCAAAGCGAGTTTCCCACAAACCCACATCCAATATGACGACGATTATTAGTGAAATTGTCTAAATTGATCCTGTCCTAAAAAGGGGGAGCTTACAG
>CAZPYU010000203.1:0-8964 GCA_964590905.1 uncultured Thermoanaerobaculia bacterium | reverse complement strand
CACGCGCGCCGCGGCTTGGGCGATCGCCTGGTAGACCTCGGGGCGCCGCCCCTCGGAGATGTTCGGCACGCACTCGACGACCCGCATCAGGTACCCCTCTCTGTCGAGAGCGAATCGTAGCTTGGAATCAGGCCGGGCTCGATCGGCGAGGAGCGACTCCGCCGCGTGGCGCTCGTTGCTTTCCTAGAGCCGTTCGATCGCCGAGAGCTTGCCGACGTCGATCGAGATCCCGCCGTCCTCACCGGGAGGGTTGTAGAGGCCGACGAAGCGCGCGTTCCAGACCACCTCCGACGCCTCGTACGACGAGCGCGCATGGACGACCTGCGAGAAGGTCTCGTCGGTGCCCGAGAGGAGAATCAGGAACTCCGCCTTGTCGGCGACCAGATCTTCGGTGCTCTTGCCGCGCAGCGGGCTCGCCTCGTCGATCGGGTGGACCACCGTCCAGCTGAGCGGAAAGAACAGGACACTCTCGCGCTCGAGCGCTAGCGGCAGAAACTCGCGACTTCCGTCCGCCTTTCGCCGGGCGAGCAGCACCCGCGCCCGCACTTCGATGAGCTGATTCTGGCGGGCGTTGGCGAGGCGGAACTCGAAGGCGGTGATCTCGCGGTAGGGCGCGATCACCGCCCGTTCGCTGAACAGGATCCGCGCTTGCGGCCGCGCGAAGCGCGCGAAGGAGATGCCGGCGCCTAGCGCGACCAGCAACATGCCGGTGACCGCTTCGACCACCACGAGCACGTTCGCCGCTGTGCGAGCTGGGGCGATGCCGCCGTAGCCGATGGTGGCGAAGGTCTGAACCGAGAAGAAGAACGAGCCGAGCAGCCGCTCGGCGTCGCTCTGCGGGTGCAGACCAGCGAGCGCTCCCGGTCCGAGGGCGTAATAGGCGCAGGCAAAAAGCGAATTGACGACCAGGAAGCCGATCGAGAGCAGCGCCAGGAAACGCGGCCAGGAGAGATCGAGCAGCCAGTGGTAGGGCGACAACGACTGCGGAAGGCCGAGCCCTTGACGTCGGACGTTGAAGCTGCCGTCGCGGTTGAGCAGCCGTTCGCGGCTCTGGCTCGCGACCACGGAGCCGAAGCCCAGGTCGTTGCGATCGACCGGCGGAGTGCCGGCGGCGGAGTCGGTCGTGGCGCGCGGATCGGACACGAGAGAGAGTTTATGTCCCCTCGATCTCACCTTGACGCGGCCCCGGGCGGCTCGATCTACTCGTTTCCGTGAGTGCCGAGCAGCCCTCGCACCCGATCGACCCGCGGGTACGGATCGGCCACGTCCATTTGAAGGTCGCCGATCTCGAGCGCGCGCTCGGCTTCTATCGCGGCGTCCTCGGATTCGAGGTGCAGCAGCGCTACGGCCCGGGCGCGGCCTTCGTCTCGGCGGGCGGCTATCACCATCACATCGGCCTCAACATCTGGGAGAGCCGAGGGGGCAGCCCACCACCACCCAGCGCGACCGGCCTCTACCATCTGGCGATTCTCTATCCCGACCGCGCGACGCTCGCCGGCGCGGTGCGCCGCGTGCTCGCCGCCGGCATCCCCCTCGATGGCGCCTCGGACCACGGTGTCTCCGAAGCGATCTACCTGCGCGATCCCGACGACAACGGCGTCGAGCTCTACCGCGATCGCCTACCCGAGGAGTGGCCGCGCGACGCGACAGGGGGTCTCGCCATGGTCACCGAGCCGCTCGATCTCGACGAGCTCCTGCGCAACACCGAGCCAGTGGCGAGCTGAGGACCCCAGCAGACCACCGGGTAAGCTTGCGGCGTGGATCCCGACATCCGCCTCGTTCGCTCACGGCTCCAACCCGAGGCGCCCGTGCAGCTCGTCGGCGAGGGAGAGGTGCTCTCTTGAGCTCTCAGCACGCGGGTCTGTCGGAGGAGCGCTGGCGACAGTTCGGATTCGGTCGCCAGATCCTGATGATCGCCAACGAGTTGCACCGGGCGGCGAAGCTTGTCGATGCGAGCGACGCCCAGCGGCGGAGCAACTCCCTCGAGAGGCTGTTCGCGCTCGCCAATCTCACCATCGCCACGAACGAAAAGGCGTCGCGACGTCGAGAGCTGCTCCGCTGGCGGGAGATCCTCGGCGAGGCGTACTTGGCCTCCGCTCCCCGACCGGAGCTCGACCGCCGTCTCCTGCGCGCGCTTCTGCTCCTGAGTCCCGAGGCCGCGACCCAGATTCCCCACGTGGCTTCCTGAGCCGGGAACTACCGCGCCGCGGCGAAGCGACCCTCGTCTCAGCCAGGGGGAGCGGCAGTGGACAGATACCTTCGGCTCCACTCGGCGAACGAAGGGTTGACGGCGCGCAACCGCTCGAGCACCTCGGCGGCTCCCTTCGGGTCTCCCGACGCTTCTAGTGCACCGGAGAGGTGGTGACGAGCGACGAGCTTGAGGATCCCGCCCCCGCCCGCCGCCCACCAGGTGCTGTCGGAGTCGACCTCTCTCAGCTTGCCGATGGCCTCTGCGAAGTTGCCGTCGACCATCAGGCGTTGCCCCTCCAGGAGCGCGACCATGGCCTTCAGATCCTTCAGCGCGCGATCCGAACGGCCGACCGCCTTCTCGAGCCGGCGTCGAGCAGTTTCCTCCATCGCCAGGGCCTCCGCCCGGCGCCCCGATCGCAGCGCGAGCGCGTGCAGCATGGGATCGGGATAGGTGAAAAACTCCGCGCACACCTCCGGCTCGTCTCGCCACGGCGCATCGAAGTCGTCGGTCAGGAATGCCCTGCCGGCCAGCTCGAAACAGGAGAGCTCGACGACCAAGTGCGGATCGCACTGCGCCTTGGCGCGCGCCACGAGCGGCGCCAGCGCCTCCGGACGGCGATCGAGAATCTCGACGCGGAAGAGATTCCAGTACGACGCGCAAAAATCGGGCCGCACGCGCAGCGCCTCTTCGAGCTCGGCGCGAGCCTCGTCGTAGCGTCCCAAGAGGATCAAAAGCTCGCCCAGCGAGTCGTGTGGATTCGCCTGATCGGGCGCCGCGTAGCGATAGGTTCTGAACTGATCCTCGGCCTCCGCGAAGCGCCCCTGCGCCATCGCGATGTAGCCGAGGTTGTTGCGCGCCAAGACCCAGTTCGGATCGACCTCGAGCAGCTTCTCGTAGAGCCGCTCTGCAGTCTCCCAATCCTGCACGTCCCAGGCGGAAGTCGCCGCCCTCATCAGTGCCCACGGATCGCGCGGATGCCGGGCGAGGTAGCTCTGAATCCGCTCACTGCGGCGCATTTCGTCCTGGTCGGCCCCGGCCAGCGTCAGGTCGAGCAGAAAAAGCTCGCGCTCGTTGAGGCGCGAACGGTCGGCACTGCGGAGCTCCTCGAGCAGCTTCTCGCGGCGCTTCGGCTCGCGGCCGGTGTCGAGGAGCGCGACTTTGGCGACGACGAACTCCGGGTCGAGTCGAATCGCCCTCTCGAACGCCGCCGCGGCGTCGGCACCGTAGAACTTCATCTGCGCTTGACGCCCTTGCCAGTAGGCCGCCAGCGCTTCCGGCGAGCTCGTCGTCCACTCCGGACGCGAGGCCGCGTACCAGGCCGCCGCCCCTCCGGCAATCACAGCAAGCGCGCCGACAGCGATCCAGAGCTTCTTCATGAGACCACCTCCTGGTTCCGCGCCAGGGCGACCAGCGTGATGTCGTCGTACGGTTCCGTGCCTTCCGAGAACTGCTGCACCGCTTCCAGCACGCGGCGCACTACGAGCTCTGGTACGGCCGGGGAGCTCGCGAGGATGGCGGCCAGACGTGCGTCGCCGAACTGCTCGCCGCTCGGCGACTGCGCTTCGATGACTCCGTCCGAATAACCGACCACCACCTCGCCCGGCTCGACGCGCGCGTGGCAGACCTCGAAGCCGCCGTTCAAGAGCGCTCCCAACGGTAGCCGATGCGTGGGCAGCGGAAGATCGCTCACTTCGCCGCTGGCCGAACGGTGCAGAAGTTGCGGTTGGCCGGCGATCACGTAGTCGATCCCACGGCCGTCCGCCGAGGCCGCCAGCCAGGCCGCAGCGACGAAGCTCTTCTTGGGCCCCAAGCGGTAGATGCGCTGGTTGGCGAGCGCGAAGAGCGTTGCCGGGTCGGGGTTGGTGAGCGCGAGGGTTTGCAGTGCCTCGTGCGCCGCCATCATGACCAGAGCTCCCGAGATCGACTTCCCGGCCACGTCGCCGTAGACCACCGCGCCGGCGCCGTTGTGGGGCCCCGGAAGCTCGGCGAAGAAGTCCCCTCCGACATGGCGCGCCGGAACGCAGGCCGCCACCACGTTCCATCCCAGGCCAATCGATACCGCCGTCGGCAGGAGCTGGGTCTGAACCGCGGCGGCAATCTCGAGCTCGCGTTCGAGCTCGGCTTGGCGGGTGCGCTCCTCGACCAACAGGCTCGTCTCGAGCGCGATTGCCGCTTGGCCGAGCAGACGACCGAGCAGAGCGAGCTCCTCGTCGTCGAGGGTCATCTGCCCCTCCGGTCCGGAGAAGACCGCGAGTCCGATGCGCCGGCGCGGCGAGGCCAGGTCGCCCACCAGCTCGACTCCAGCCTGCTCCAGGAGAGCCCCGAGCTGGGAGAGCTCCCTACCCTCGGATCCGTGCAAGAGCTCCGCCGTGCGCAACAACCGCGTCGAGCCGCCGCGCTCGCTGCCGACTGGCGGCGAAAACGGAAGCGCCTCGGGAAGATCGGTCGGCCCGGCGGCACGCTGATAGCGGCCGTCCCGGAGGAGATAGAGCGCTGCGAAGCGCAGACCCAGCATACGTGGCAGCCGCTCCACCAAGTCGCTCACCACCGACTGCAGGTCGACCTGCGCCGTCATCGCCTCGCCGAGCCGATGCATCTCGCCTTGCAGGTGCGAGCGCTCGGCGAAGAGCAGCCGGTCGACAAGTCCCTGACTTCGCCGTCGCATCGGCTCGAAGAGCATGGCGATAGCGAGCGCGAAGACGAAGGGGAAGTAGGGCGACGCCGCGAGCGCGCTGCCGCGGGTGAGGAGATTGAAGAAGGTGATGGCCACTGCGTAGCCCAGGGTAATCGCGGCGGTCAAGACCGAATAGGCGAGGCTCTTTCTCAGGATGACGCGGATGTCGAGCAGCCCGAAGCGCACGATCGACACCGCGAAGGTGACGGGTACCAGGATCAGCGGCACCAACCCGAAGAGCAGGAAGCGCTCGGTGTGGAGCAGGGTCGGGAAAGCCACCACGGCGCCCAGAAACGGCAGCAGGCCGAGCAGCGAGCCGAAGAGAACCAGGCCGGCCCCGCGCCGCTGGCGCCGATCGTCCAGCCGCGCCACGCCGACCGCGAGCACGCCGAGACCGATCAACATGTAGGCGGCCAGTAGCCACCAGTTGACGGCCGGCGCGCCGCTGATCAGGCGGATCGACTCCCGGCGCGATGCCGCCAGCCCCAACCTGCCGACCAGCACCAACGGCGGCAGCGCATAGATCAACGCCAGCGTCGCCAGCCAGAGTCGGTGCCGGCGGCGATAGTGCGGCTCTCCAGGCGTCGGGCGCAGCGCCACCGGGCGGGGGAAGACCAGGAAGAAATGGAGGAAAGAGGCCGGGAGGAGGAGCAGCGCGAACGTGCCGGTGTCGAGCACGAAGCGATCGATCCAGGAGTACGAGGCCGGCCGCAGCCGGCAGACCAGGAAGAGCAGGAAGAGCACGCAGACGAGAAAGAAGATCTGCGCGGCGCGTTGGCGCGGCTGACGGCCGAGTACGAAGGCGCCGATGGAAAGAAAGAGGAACCCGAGCAGGCAGGCGTAGAAGTAGGTCCCGTCGGCGAGGAAGCGCCGACCGAGCTCGACGCGGAGCTCCTTGACCCGCTCGCCTCGGCGAACGAGGTAGGGCACCGTCTCGCCGATCCGCCGGCGCGACAGCAGCTCCGCGGCGTGGGTCGGCGAGCGCAGCACGTCGCGATCGATGCCCAGAATCCGATCGCCGGCAAGCAGCCCCGCGACGTCGGCGCCAGTTCCCGGCACGACTTCGCGCACCAGGAGGGTCCCCGGTTGGTCGGCCTCGAGCACGACGCCGTCCCACGGGCGCGGCAGCGCCAGATCGACGATCGAAAGCAACGCCAGAGCGCCCGCCAATGCGCCGACCGTGGCGAGCACGGCGAACGGCATTCCTCGCTTCGGAAGCAAGATCCTCCCTCTCGTCCCTAGACAGATACGGCTACGAGCCCGCGGAGTTCAGCGCCACGCCTTCCAGCCCACTCGGCTCACCCCATTGTCGCGCATCCCAGCCGCGGGCGCTCCCGATGCCCTCGCAATCAGGCGAAGGCCAGCGCGCGCTGGATCCGTTTCGACGCCGACGAGTTCGAGCGCCACCGCGACGGGCTCAACGTCGGCGCGCCGTCGCCAGCGTCGTCCTCTACGCCGTTCCCACGGGCCGGCTCGGCGCCTCGCGGGGCGGTGCAGCCGCCGAGGCTGCCCGCACCTGGTGCTCGGCGGCGCTGTCGACTACTGCACGGCGGCGCACTCTCCGGCTGCCTACCATCTCCCCCGTGCCCCGGGTCGATCCGCTCCTCGTCGAAGCCTCCGCACACGCTGCCGCGATCGAGCGCAAGTTCGTCCTCGCCGCCTGCCTCGATCCCGAGACGCGCGAAAAACTCGAGCCCGCCCTCGCACGCTCCATGTTCGAGGTCCACTACGTGCCGGCAGTTCGCCACGCGACCAAGCTCGTGGGGTACATCCGCTTCGATCTGATCGTCGTCGCCTATGTCGTCCGCGGCCAGGAGATCGACCTGCTGCTCCACACCATCCGTCTCCCGGCCTCGCCCAACGTCAGCGCCCGCGTCGCGCTGCTCGCCGCGCCCGAGCTGCTCGCCGAGGCGCGGCAATGCAGCGAGCGCTACGCCACCAAGACGCTCGCGAGCTCGCTCGGCCAGCTCGAGCTCCAGGACGCGGTGCTCCAGCTGGCGCAGTCGCGAGCCCGGCTCCACGTCCGCGCGCTGACCCGCGTGTCGGTCTGCCTGAGCGGCGCTACCGTCACGCAGCTTCTCTGTCCGACGCGCGACCTGTCGCGCAGCGGTCTACTGGCCATCACCGACAGCCGCATTCCGGTCGGCTCCTCGGTGCAGTTCGCGCTCGATCTACCGGACGGTAGCATGCGCGTTCACGGTGTGGCCGAAGTGGTGCGCCACGCCAGCGAGAGCCGCGATCGGGTCGACGGCCTCGGTCTGCGTTTCGTGAGCTTCGCCACCGCAGGCGAGCACCGCCTCGCCACCTTCCTCGACAACCGCTAGCGCTGAGCTGCTACCGAGCTCGCGCGCCGACCCGCGAGGTCGCTCAGCCCTGTGCAGCTAGCAACAGCTCTTTTTCGGCTCGGCGCAGCGCTTTGATCCGCGCCTCCTCGCGCAACGCCGCGCTCCAGCTCTCGACCTCGACCGACCAGACCAACTCGACCGGCAGGCGCGAGCGCGTGTAGCGCGAAGCCCGCGCCGCCTCGTGCTCGCCCAACCGCCGTGTGAGGTCGACCGCCGCTCCGGTGTAGAGCGTGCCGTCACGGCAGCGCAGTAGGTAGACCCACGGCACGCCCCGCATGCTAGCGGAGGAGCGGCCACTCCTCTGTCGCTTCACGATCGCCTGCCGGCCCATCCGGCGTAAGATCGTGCCTCACCACGACCTCCAGGAGGCAGAATCGATGAAGCTCCACCCGAGTTCAACGATTTTCGTCGCCGTTCTCGCGCTCGTTTCGCTCCTCGCCACGGTGAGCGCCGGCGGCGCCAAGAGCGAAATCACCGGCGCCGCGATTCTGGATCACCCATGCGGCAAGCTGGCCGCGAAGCACATGGGGCTCGTCCATGCCGGCAAGGTGGCGGAGGCGGTCAAGCTCGGCACCGCCGAGATGCAGGCTGAGTGGAACGCCCTGCCGGCCGAAGACCGGGAGATGATGAGCGGGATGATGAAGGAGATGGCGCAGACGGAGGAGGCGTTCTCGGCCGATATCAAGGCCTTCGGCGTGCTGGTCGTCGACGGCAAGAGCGCCAGCTTGACGGTCACCAAAGAGACGAAGGACGAGAACGGCACGAGCACCTCGACGATGACTCAGAAGTACGTCATCGACGGCGCCAGCTGCGCGATCTCGCGCTGACGGAGCTTCTCGGCCGTTGGTGTCGGTCGCGCCGGCACCGCCGGTTGAGAACGTGACAACCGCTGAGCGGCGGCTTCACCACCCCACCGGATGCCAGGTGGTCTTGATCTCGAGAAACGGCTTCAGGAAGTCGAGACCTTGCGCGCTCTCTGAGAAGTAGTCGTCGATCGCGTAGCTCTTGGTGCGCTTGACGTTGACTGCGGCGTCCTGGAGCGCGGCGATCGCGAGCGCCTTCGGCACGCTGCAGAGCGCCAGGGCGTTGACGTCCATGTGGCGCGCCAGGTGAGGGAGCAGCTCCTCCTTGCGGCCCGAGATCAGGTTCACCACCCCGCCCGGAAGATCGCTGGTGGCGAGGACCTCCGCCCATTCGAGGCCCGGCAGCGGGTCGCGCTCCGAGAGCAGCACGACCACCGTGTTGCCCGAGACGATCGCCGGCAACACGTGCGAGACCAGCCCCAGGAGCGCCGGCCGCTCGGGCGCCACCAGGCCGACCACCCCGGTCGGCTCCGGCAGCGAGAAGTCGAAGTAGCTCGAAGCCACCGGATTGACGCTCGAGAGCAGGGCGCCGAACTTGTCCGCCCAGCCGGCGTAGTGGACGATGCGGTCGAGCGCGGCGCGAACCTCGCGCTTGGCCGCTGCCGCGGTCGCACCCGAGGTCGAGCGCAGCAGCGATTCGAACGCCGCCGCGCGCCCTTCGAGCATCTCGGCCATCCGGTAGACGATCTGGCCGCGAAGGTAGGCCGTCTTCCCGGCCCAGCCGGCCTGCGCTCCCCGGGCTCGCTGCACGGCGTCGCGGACGTCCTTCCTCGAACCGCGGCAGACGTTCGCCACCTGTGCGCCCTTGGCGTCGAGCGCCGGGTCGTAGCGCCCCGATTCCGAGCGCACGAACTCGCCGCCCAAGAAGAGCTTGTACGTCTTGCGAATCGG
>CAZPYU010000202.1:0-11929 GCA_964590905.1 uncultured Thermoanaerobaculia bacterium | reverse complement strand
CTGCCGCGGCTGGTCGGGGCGTCGGGGGTCTCTGTGACAGCAGCGGTGTCGGTCATGGGCAGGATCGAGCTCGACGCAGGAAGCGAGCCGGCCGTCGCGTTCGAGGCCGCCACGACGTCGGACCAGCCCTTGACCGTCAGGCCCCTCTTTCAGCGGAGAAACCAGGCGGCCCCGGCCATCACGATGGACGCGGCGGGCCGGGTGGGGATCGGCACGACGACGCCGGTGGCGAGGCTCGATGTGGCGGGTGGATCGATCCGCACGGACGGGCCGCTGCTCGTGACGCTGGACGCTGGGACGCCGCCGATGGTGGTCACCTCGACGGCGCTGGTGTCGAACCTGAACGCGGACCTGCTGGATGGTGTGAGCGCCGGATCTTTCGCCGTGACAACCCACGACCACGACGGGGCGTACGTGAACGCGGCGGGAGACATCATGACGGGGCTTTTGGCCCTGCCCGACAACGGCCTGATCGTGGGGACGACGCAGCCTCAGCTCGTGGTCTCGGCGGGCAACGTCGGCATTGGAAGGGTCGCTCCGACCGTGCGTCTGGATGTGCAGGCTGCGCCCTCGACGGGCGCCGAGGCGTTGCTGCGCCTTTCCGTTGCCGACGCTCCCGCGGCGAGCCTGAAGGTCGAGAACGGAAGCGCGCTGGACGGCGTCTTCCTGCCGCGGCTGGTCGGGGCGTCGGGGGTCACCGGGACGGCGGCGATGTCGCTCATGGGCAGGATCGAGCTCGACGCGGGAAGCGAGCCGGCCGTCGCGTTCGAGGCCGCCACGACGTCGGACCAGCCCTTGACCGTCAGGCCCCTTTTTCAGTGGAGAAACCAGGCGAACCCGGTCTTAACGGTGGACGCGGCGGGCCGAGTGGGGATCGGCACGACGTCGCCCGTGGCGAGGCTCGATGTGGCGGGTGGATCGATCCGCACGGACGGGCCGCTGCTGGTGACGGTGGACGCTGGGACGCCGCCGATGGTGGTCACCTCGACGGCGCTGGTTGCGAACCTGAACGCAGACTTGCTCGACGGCCTGAGCATCGAGAATCTCGCGGTGGCCACCCACGACCACGACGGGGCGTACGTGAACGCGACGGGAGACATCATGACGGGGCTATTGGCCCTGCCCGACGACGGCCTGAGAGTGGGGACGAACCCGACGCAGCCTCAGCTCGTCGTCCTGGATGGCAAAGTCGGCGTCGGGACGTTCAACCCCACGTTCACCCTACACGCTGAGGGCGACCGTGGCGGCTTCTTCAGGAATACGGGGCAGACCAATGCGAGTGCCTACCTTGCCGGCGGGAGCGGGAGCTACCTCGGCTGGGGCGTGGAGGCGTATGGCGCCTTCAGCCCATTCGCTCTGTCCGGAGGCGGCGGGTACTTCAGAGACACCTCGACGGGGAACTTCGCCGCCGTAGGGCAAAACGTGTTCAAGATCAATGGAACGGGGAGCGTGGCGTTCGTTCAGAACCACCCCCATCAGAGGGACAAGGTCATCGTCTACGTCGCTCCGGAGGGAGACGAGACGGCGGTCTACACACGAGGCAAGGCCAGGCTCGTCAACGGCGAGGCCCGTGTTTCCTTGGGTGAGACGTTCCAGTGGGTCGCCAACCCGGACGTCGGCCTGACGGCCTACGTGACGCCGCGCGAGGACGCCGTGCCTCTCGCCGTCGTCTCGCTCACACCGCGGGAAATGGTGGTTCGAGCACCGAGCAGCGGCCCGCAGAACGTGCTCTTCGACTACATCGTCTATGGCCTTCGGATCGGCTTCGAGGAGACGGGCGTCGTCACGGAGAAAGGGCAGGAAGCCCGCATCCCCTCCATGGTGAACGAGCGCGCGCGGTACGCCTTGCGTCCCGAGCTGCGTGCGTTCAACGCCCTGGAGCGGTTCAAGGCGGCGGAGAGCTCGGCGAAGGGGATCAAGGCCTCAGAAATCGACCTGAGCGGCGCCGCGGCTCTGAAAGCAGCCATCGGAGAATACGATCCGGAAGTGATCGGCCCGATCGGAGAGGAGACCAGGACGGCGAACCTCACGGCGGCGGCGGACACGAGCGCCGGCTGGGCGCCACGCGCGGATTCTCCCGGAACGACCCTCGCCGGCGCATCGCGGGGCGACGAGCAGAACAGCTACGCGCGATCCTTCCGCCCGTCCGCGCCCGATCTGGCGGGATTCGTAGCCGTGGGTGAATCCGTCAGCGCGGGAGACGTGCTCGTCGCGGACAAAGACAACCCCGGCGTGATGATGCTCTCCTCAGCGGCCGCCGACCCGACCGTCGTCGGGATCGTGTCCCGCGAGCCCGGCGTCGCACTGGGCGCCAGCCGGGCGCGCGTCGGCGAGACGGATAGCGGGCTCGCCCAGCAACTGGAAGCGGCGCGGGAGCGAGGCGACGAGGCCGAGGCGAACCGGCTATGGAGCGCCCTGGAGGCGCGGTTCCACTTGTCAAGCGCGCCCATCGCGTTCATGGGGATCGTCACGTGCAAAGTCGATGCGGCCTACGGTGCGATCCAGGTCGGGGACCTGTTGACGACGTCTCCGACGCGAGGGCATGCGATGCGGGCCGACCGCCCCTCGCCCGGGACCGTCCTCGGCAAGGCCCTCGAGCCGCTGGCTTCCGGCAGCGGGCTCATCAAGGTCCTGGCGATGCTGCGTTAGGTGCTCGCCGGGCGGGCACCGTCATGTCCACCGCGATGCTCTTGGCCGTTCGCGTTGCGCTCCTCGCCTCCTTCCTCCTCTTCCTCCCGGCGCTGCTGGAGCAGTTCGAGGCTCCCAAGGCGGCGGCGCTGCGCGTGCTCGGCATCGCCGCGCTGGCCGCGGGGCTGGCCGCAACGCGCGCCCTGCGGTCGTCGCACTGGAGCTGTGTGGACGCCGCCGTGCTCCTCTGGCTCGGCATCGAGGCGGTGGCTACGATCGTCTCCGACTCCCCGCGGGTCAGCCTGCTCGGTGAACCCGAGCAGCGCGAGGGGCTCCTCACCTCGATCGCCTTGGCTGGACTTTACCTCGCGGCGCGCCTCGGTTCACGGTCTCCCAAAGACGTGAGGCGTACGCTCGACGTGGCCCTCGTTGCAGCGGCGCTCGCCAGCCTCTACGCCGTCGCGCAGGTGCTGGGAGTCGATCCTGTGCACTGGACCCGCACCGCGGGGTTCGCCGGCTTGACCATGCGGCCCTTCGGGACCTTCGGCCATCCCAACCTACTCGGCGTCGTCAGCTGCGCGGCGGCCTCGGCGGCGCTCGCCATGGCCTGGCTGCATCCCGGGCGGCGGCTCCGCTACGGGCTCGTCGCGATCCTGTCGACAGTCGCCACCCTGCTGACACTCTCGCGGGGCGCCTGGCTCGGGATGACGGCGGGTCTGCTGGCCGCTTCGGTCCTGGCGTGGCGGGCTGGAGGCGCACGGGCGCTTCCGAGACGAGCGCGATGGATCGCCGCCGCGGCCATCCTGGCCGCCCTGGCCTGTGTGTCGCTCACCGCGGGCCTGCCGTGGCAGGAGCTTCTCCGCGAGCGCCTCGTCGAGTCGTTCGCGCCGGGCGGAGGAACGGGGAGAGCTCGTCTCGAGATCTGGAGAACGGCGATGGCCGCCTGGTGGGCACGGCCCGCCCTGGGCCATGGCCCCGACACGTTCTCGTTGCTCTTTCCCCGGTATCAGACTGCAGAGTACTGGCGATATGAGTGGTCAGGATTGCCCGTCCATTCCCACTCGATCTACCTTCACACGCTCGCCACGCGCGGGGCGCTGGGGGTGGCTGCGGCGGGGGGCTGCGTCGCGGCGTTGTTCGTGGCCGCACGCGCGGCCTGGCTCGCGGGGGAGGAGTCCCGCCGCCTCGTCGCGGCGCTCGCCGGCGCGCTGTGCGCGGTCGGCGTGTCGGGGGTCTTCGGCTCCATCGGCATGGGTGGGATGCTGTTGACCGCGGTGACCGCGGCGGGTCTCGCGACCCTTGCAACGCTGACGCCGGGCGATGCCGGTCCCTTTCCCCCCGGACCTCCCGCGAGCGCCCTCGCCACTCGCACCGTGCCTCTGCTCGCAGGAGCCCTGATCGGCCTGCTCGCGCTCGGTTGGGTGACGGCCGACCTCGCCGCCTCGGTCAATGACCGCAGGGGGCTGAGTCTCATGGAGTTCTCGACGCGGGTGTCGGACCAGCGCGTGCTCGCGGCGCGGCGCGCGGCGGTGAGGGCGTACGAGAAGGCCGCCGCGTTGATGCCGTTCGAGGATGCGATTTTCCGGCGGCGAGCCGACTCGCTGCGGTTCCTTGCCGCCGTCGAATCCGACCCGATGCTCGTCCTGGCGGAGGCCGAGCGGCAGGCGCGGCGAGCCGTCGCGATGGCACCGCTCCGCTCACTCAACCATCGTTACCTCGGACTTGTCCTTCTGTCCCAGGCGAAGCTGGGGAATGCGGGCCGCATTCCGGAGGGCGAGGCCGCCTACGCACGATGCCTGGAGCTGGCCCCTCACGACGCGCTGGTGATGGTCGAATTGGCGCGCGCCGAGATCGAGCTGAGCCGCCCGGGGCGAGCGCTTCAGCCCGCGAACCGTGCCGCCGCACTCTATCCCGAGCAGGCGGAGCCGCTGGCCGTCCTCGCCAGTGCGTACCAGGCGCTCGGCGAGACCGACCCGGCCCGCCCGTGAGGGTCGCTCTCTTCGATGACCGGCTCACCGGGGGGAGGCCTCGCGGAAGACGCGGGCGACGGTCAGCAGCAGGATCTTGACGTCGAACGCGAGCGACCAGTTGCGGATGTAGAAGAGGTCGTACTCGATGCGCCGGTCCAGCGGAGTGTTCCCTCGCAGCCCGTTGACCTGCGCCCATCCCGTCAAACCTGCTTTGACGTGGTGCCGCAGCATGTAGCGCGGGACGGAGGCGCGGAACTGCTCCACGAACACCGGTCGCTCGGGTCGGGGACCGACCAGGCTCATGTGCCCCGCCAGCACGTTCCACAGTTGCGGCAGCTCGTCGAGCGACAGCCGCCGCAGCAGCCGGCCCACCCGCGTGCAGCGCGGGTCGTCCGTCTGAGCCCAGGTCGGGCCCGACTCCGCCTCCGAGTCCGCGCGCATCGTGCGGAACTTGAGCATCGCGAAGCGCCTCCCGTTCAGCCCGACGCGGTCTTGCACGTAGAGAACTGGCCCGGCGGAGTCGAGCTTGATCCACAAGGCGATCACCGGCAGCGCCGGCGAGAGGACGAGCAGGGCCGCTGCAGCGGCGAGCAGGTCGAAGAGGCGCTTGACCCCGGAGCGCCATCCCTCGTCCGGGCTCTGGGTGATCAGCACCACCGGAGTGCCGTCGAAGTCCTCGACACTGGCGTTGAGGGTGAACGCGCGCGCGAGGTCCGGAACGAGGCGCACGGAGGCCGTTGAGTCGCTGAGCCGGTCCAAGGTCTCCTGCTCGGTCTCGTGCTGGGCGCGGTCGAGGGCGACGTAGACCTGTTCGGCCCCGCACCGCTCGAGGAGACTCGGCAGGTCCGACACGGACCCGACGACCGGCACCCCCCCGATGCTGTCGCCGGGCGACGAGACGTCCGCCGACACGAACCCTTGGAGAGCGTAACCGTAGTCCGGCTGCCGGAGCATCTTCCGCGCGAGGGCGACCGCCGCCTCGCCCGTCCCCACGATCAGCACTCGGTAGACGATCCTGCCGCTCCGCCGAGCCCGCCGCAGGATCCCACGAAGAACCAGCCGGTTGGCGAAAAGCGACACGGTTGCCAGAACGGCGAAGACCGGCATCACCGATCGGGCCATCTCGCCACGGGTGAAGTACGAGGCCAGCGCGGCCAGCGCCGTGGTCAAGGCGGCACCCTCGGCGACCTCGATCAGCTGGAGCGGACGCGAGTTGATCTGCTCCGGACGGTAGACGCCGAGCGAGTTGAGCACCAGAAGCCCGATGGGAGTGACGAGGGCCGCGAACCAAAGGTAGACCTCGAGGGGAGGGATGCCGCGAGGCGCGGGAAGTCCCAGAATGTGGAAGCGGAGTGCGTACGCGGCCAACCAGGAACCGGCGATCAGGAGGCCGTCGAGAAGGAAGAGCGCCCCGGCCAGGAACTGATGATGCTTGGCGCGCATGTGACCGACCCTCGCCCAGCATACGCAAGGCGAGCCTGAAGCGGAAGACTTCTCGGGAGGTGAGATCCGTGACTCAGTCCAGCGCGCCGTCGACACCGAGCCAGTCGCGGATCTCCCGCTCGAACGACGAGGGAGCGAATCTCTCCACGCTCGCGCGAACCGACCGCGGATCCCACGGCCGTGCCAGGAGGCGCCCCATCCCCTCGCTCACCGAATCGACGGACTGCTCTTCGAAGAAGAGGCCTCCGATTCCCTCGCGCACCGTCTCCATCGCCCCGCCGGCCCGGTACGCCAGCACGGGGCAGCCGAGCGCCATCGCCTCCACGGGGACCAAGCCGAAGTCCTCGTCGGCGCAGAAGACGAGTCCCTGCGAAAGACGGTACAGCTCGAGCAGATCCCGGTCGCCCACCTGACCCACGAACCGCACGTCGGGACCCGCGATCGCCTGGAGGCGTCGGCGCTCCGGACCGTCGCCCGCGACGATCAGCGGGACGCCTAAGCGGGAGGCGGCGAGGATCGCCAGGTCGTCGCGCTTGTAGGGGACCATCGGGGAGACCACGAGGAGCCCGCTGCGCGACGCCGCCGCGTCGGCCGCCGGGGACCGCCCGGCGGCGTCGCGAAACTTCGGATCGAGGACCCACGAGGACGGATGGATCACGCGGACCCTTCCGGGCTCTATGCCGTAGCAGGACTGCAGACGCCGCCGCGTCGCGTCGGAGTTGGCGGCCCAGCAGTCGACGCGCTGGGCACAATCGCGGTCTTGTTCCCGAACGCGCCGCGCCGTCTTCCCGGCCAGGCCGGCGAGGGCCGCGGGAAGCTCTGCCGCGAGACGGTCGTCCGCCTGCCAGAGACGCCTCATGGGCGTGTGCGCGTAGACGAATTTCCTGGTTCCGGGCGGGACGGGGATGCACTTCGCGAGCCCCGCGTCCGAGACCAGCAAGAGGTCGTAGCCCCGCAGTCTCCTTTCGAACGAACGGGCGGCCAGCGGCATCAGTGGAACGAGGTACCGGATGAGCGGGTTGCCGAGGGGGCCGGTCCATTGCAGTGGGGAGGGCTGGACCCGGTCTAGAACTGCGGACATCGCGGCGGGCCAGCGGAAGCGCCGATCCACGAGCGTCGTGAAGATGGGGGCGTCGGGGAACATCTCTGCGAAGTGCGCCAGGACACGCTCGCCCCCGCGCGCCCGTAGCAGCCAGTGGTGCGCCAGAGCGATCTTCATCGACGTCCTTCCCGCCGGCTCCGTGCGCCGCTCGCGGCGGAACCGGCTAGGGCCGCGCCCCCGCGGCCAGGAGCCGCCGGAGCTCCGCGACAGCCTGAGACGGCCGATCGTGGACCACGACCCCCGGCGGGTCCACCACCGCGACCCGGTCGCAGAGAGCCTCGACGGCCGCCAGGTCGTGCGAGACGATCACGGTCGTGGATCTCCCCGCACGGATGCGGGCCTCCACGACGGCCCTGGACTTCTTCTGGAAGGCCTCGTCCCCCACGGAGAGGATCTCGTCGATCAAGAGGATCTCGGGATCGACGTGCACGGCAAGGCTGAATGCCAGGCGCATGAACATCCCGGAGGAGTACGTTCGCACCGGTGCGTCGATGAATTCCTGGAGCTCGGAGAACTCGACGATGCGGTCGAACCGCTCCCGGACCTCACGCCGCGACAGCCCGTGCACGATCCCGGACAGCATCACGTTTTCGCGGCCGGTGAAGTCCGGGTGGAACCCGGCCCCCGCCTCCAAGAGCGCCACGACGGATCCGTTCACCACGACGCGCCCCTCGTTGGGGCGGTAAATCCCCGCGATCATCTTGAGCAGCGTCGTCTTGCCGGCGCCGTTGCGGCCGATGATCCCCAGCGTGTCGCCCTGCCCCACCGTGAACGATACGTCCCGGATGACGTCGAAGCCGTCGGGTCCGGGCAGGCGCGGTCCGCGCCACCTCCGGGTCCACTCAACGAACGCCGTCTTGAGCGTCGTGTGCGGCTCGACCGGACGGTACCGCCGGTAGCGTTTCGTGACGCGCTCGAAGCGGATGGCGTGCATGGTCGTTCAGATCTCCTCGACCAGACGGTCGCGCATCGTCTCGAACAGGATCACCGCGGCCAGAACCGCAGCCAAAGCCCACGCAGCACCGAGCGCCAGGTGGCGGACGTCGGGGACGCGCCCGTCGAAGAGGATCTGCTGGAACGGGCGCATGAGGGCGGTGGCCGGGTTCGCGCTCACGAACACCCTGTAGCGGTCGGGGACGAGGTCGAGGGGGTAGGCCACCGGGGTCAGGAAGAACCAGACCAGCAGCAGGTTCTGCACGAGGAACTGCACGTCCCGGAAGCGCACCGTGAGCGTCGCCGCGATCAGCGACACGCCATACAGGAACACGAGCTCGTTCAGGATGGCCAGCGGCAGCACCGCTAAGGCCGCGCCGGGACCGAGCCCGGCCACGGCCGCGGCCGCAACGGCCAACGGAAGCGCCAGCAGGAAATTCACCAGGTTCGAGAGCACGGCCACCAGGGGGAGGACCTGGGGCGGGATGCAGACCCGCGTGATGAGCGCTCCGCCGTACGCGATCGAGGTCGTCCCATTGGTGATGGAGGTGGCCATCCACTGCCAGGGGAGGATCCCCGCGAAGAGGAAGAGGGCGTAGTTCGGCAGGGCCACCGCTCTCGTGAAACGCGTGAAAACGAGGAGGTACACGACGAGGAGCAGAAGCGGGTTCAAGAGCGTCCACAAGTAGCCGAGCACCGAACCGCGGTACCGCGCCTTGACCTCGCGCCGGACGAGGGCGTCGACGAGCACTCTGTAGCGATAGAGCTCTCCAAAGTGAGAGCGCAGGGTTGACGTCACCATCGGAGCAAGGATAACCAATCTTGGGCCGATGAGTCGCCCAAAGGAACGAGTCCGAACGGGTCGCCGTGTTCCGGTCAATTCAGGTAGGGGTGCACCCTCGGCGCCCCGCGCGCTCGAGTTCCCTCAGCTGGGAGAGGTTCGATCCCTGGGCATCGACGAACGCGTAGACGCGCCAGCCCTTCCCGATCAGCTCACGGACCTTCGCGGGCGGTGGCACCTCGGGATACGCCGAACAGTCGGCGCAGTACATGGCCTGGATCGCTTTCCCCTCCGCGACGTTGAACAGGACCTTGGGCCCGTCTTCCGTCGCGATCTCGCGCATGGCCTTCCGGAACGCGGGGTAGTCGTAAGCCGTGTTCCAGGGGCAGAGGCCGTCGTCCGCGACGAAGCGCTCGACCGCGGCCCGATCGAGCGCGCATTCCTCGCCACGTCGGCGATCCCCGCGCTTCTCCCGCCCATTGCGGTCGACGGGAGGTTTCTTGTCGACGGGGCTCTCGTCAGCCGAATCCCGGTCGACCTCCTCGAGCGCCGGCGCTGCGGCCTGACGATCGCCGTGAACGTCATTCCGGGACCCTCGAACGATCCGACGCGAGAGGAACGGCTGCTGGCGGCGGCAAATCGCGTGATGGGCTTCCGTGACGTGTTGGCCCGCGCTTGGGAACTTCTCGGCTGGTGGCACGGTGCTTCGGATGCCGCTTTCGCCGATGTCCTCATCGAGCCCTCGTGCAGCTTGCCGGGGCACGACTTCGATGCATTTCAAGCCATCGTGGAAGCCGGGAGACGCGCGGCTCGGGAGCGGCTCGACCTCGTGCACGCAAGCGTGGCAGGCGTGTTGGGTCCCGATTGAGGGGGGTCCCTGTTGCCGGGTCTTTTTTCGCCGCTCTTTCGTCTCTTCCCAGGGTGCAGGGACCCGGCCCCAGTCGCGATCGCGTCGCCTGGGCCTTCCTACAGGGCCGGTTTGGACGCCGACGGCGTTCTGACGCTTCCAGACGATCGTTTCCCCTGGAAAAGCCCGCCAGTTCAACGTATTCCCGCCGGTTCGAACCCGCAACTTCAGCTTGCTAGGCGCCCCAACGACACGGTCATTTGGTGGTCTTCGCGGAGTCGCACCCAACGATCGTTCGCCCGGCAAACGTCGTTCCCGTCAAGCACACGGACGTGTCGCCGACGTCGATGCCCGTCTTACGGACCTCGTAGTGAAGGTTCAGGTCGATGTCCCGGTCCTTGTCGACGTCCACACGGTGGCCGGTGTTGTGGACCTCTCGGCACGTGCGCGCCGACGGGTCTTCGGCATCGCCGAAGCAGACGCTTGCCGGATTCACGATCGCCGGGTTAAACCCACTCGCTTGCAGGATCGCCACGGCGACGCTCCCGCTGTCGGTGACGTTGATGGCGTTCGGCGTGTTCCCCGGCTTGAAGTCGATTGGAACGACGGTCCACGCGCCGGTGGCCTGGTTGTTCCCCGAGCCCGGGTCCGTTGAGTCGGTGGCGACGGTCGCCACGTCATCGTAGCTCCCGAGTGCGCTGGACGTGATGCGAACCTCGATCGTCACGTATCCGCCCACGGGGATCGTTCCAATCGCGCAGCTCACGTGTCCGGGACCGGTGATCGAGCACGGATTGGGATCGAAGGACGATCCATCCGAGCGCATCGCGACCGGAGTTCCCACGGTGAAGCTGCCCGGCCCGGCGCTCGCCGTGATCACATCGTCGACGACGACGTTTTTCGGTAGTCCGGGGCCCGGGTTGGACACGCGGAGCGAGCAGAGGAACGACGTGCCCGAAACCGGCGAGCACGTCTTTACGATCGCGAGGTCGGACGTGTCTTCCAAGCCCTCGGGGACGCGCCGCACCGTCACGTCGAACTGGTAGTCGGAAACCGTTACGAAGGGTGGGTCGTGGCCGAATATGAATCGTAGTTTCGGGGGCGAGGCCGGGTGCAGCGTGACCATCCCGGTCGCCGGATCGATCCCATCGTAGTCCGCTGCACTGATCTCCGCGTCGATCTTGTCCAGTTGGTCGTTGTTGTTGTCGCGGCATGTCGTCGGGGAGGCGAAGCAATACAGGTACGGCGTGGCGACGTTCATGGTGTGGTCGCCGAAGAACTGGTCGTAGCAATCCTGCTCGAAGCCTCTCGCCCGAAGGTTCAGCGACTGACCCTGGCGCACATAGAAATCCCAGGTCGCGCCCGGCAGGTCCACGAAGGAGTGGCCGAGCAGATCGGGGTCGTAATCGTGCATCACGCTATTGCCGTTCGAATCGACCGGCGCGTAATCCGCCAGACGGATCCACTCGTTGTCGGGGGCGCGGTCCAGCGTGGCCCAGAAGAAGCTCAGCTCCCCGTCTTCGCCGCAGTACGGATTGAGGAGCTCGTCATCGTCCTTGGAATCGTGGAGATCGATGCGATCGATCGAGACGTTGAGGTGCTTTAGCGTGGGATTGGGCGGATCGATCCAGCCCGCCGTGATCCTCCGCGCGTAGACCTCATCCGGGCTCACGTTCTGACTGCCGAGCGGGATGTGAACATGGAGGTGCGTCGCCCCATCCATCGGCGCGTCGGCGTTGGCGCATTCCGGGAGCGGCCCGTCTATTCTCTTGATGTCCGGCTCGACGGACAGCGGGACCGAGTTCGCGGGACCCCCCGCGATCACCCACTCGAGACGCGCGTCGGCGTTGGGCCGCACCGGAAGGCAGATATCGAAGTCGAAGTCTTCGTTGATCGCGAATCCCCTGTGGGGATAGGCCGATGTGTCGCAGATCCCCCCGCCCAACACGACGGGCATCCCGCACTGAAGGACGTCGCCCACCATTCCGGCTCGACCGTGGATGTAAAGATCGGTCGCGGTCACCGGAACCGGCGTCGTGCCGCTCGATGGAAGCGTGGCCGCCTGATTGCGCATCGACGCGATAGCCCGCGGCGGGTGGATCTCGGTGTGGAAATAGGCGACCTCTTGGAAGCAGATTTGGGAGGTGGGGTCTCTAAACGTGCACACGTTCTTCGAGTGGCCACAATCGAAAATCCAGGCTCCGTTGGTCCAAACGCGGTCGCCG
>CAZPYU010000201.1:0-7178 GCA_964590905.1 uncultured Thermoanaerobaculia bacterium | reverse complement strand
CACACGCGCCCTGCTGGCGCGCCATCACCTCGACTTCGATCGCATCGACGCCGTCGAGCTCAACGAAGCTTTCGCCTCGCAGGTGCTGGCCTGCCTGCGCGAGCTGCCATTCGATCGTGGCGTAGTCAACCCCGACGGCGGAGCAATCGCGCTCGGGCATCCGATCGGGGCCACCGGGGCGCGCATCGTCACCACTCTCCTCCACGGCATGGCACGGCGCCGACAGCGCTACGGCGTCGCCACGCTCTGCGTATCGGGCGGCCTCGGCCTGGCAGTGCTCGTGGAGCGAGACGCTTGAGCGCCGGGTCGGATCCGGTTCGCCTCGCCTGCGACGGTCGGGTGGCGACGCTCACCCTGGCGCGACCACCGCTCAATATTCTCGATCTCGATCTGCTCGCCGCGCTCGAGAGTCGGATCGACGAGCTCGAGGGCGTGGCGGACTTGCAGCTCCTCTTCGTGCGCAGCGAAGGCGGCAAGGCGTTTTCGGCGGGCGTGTCGATCCACGATCACACCCCCGACAAGATCGACAGCATGCTGGTCAGCTTCCACGGTGCGCTGCGCAAACTGCGTTCCCTCGACGCGTGCACCGTCGCGCTCGTCGACGGCCACTGCCTGGGCGGCGGTTTCGAATTGGCGCTCGTCTGCGACCGCGTGTTGGCGACCGCCCGATCGACCTTCGGCCTGCCGGAGATTCGGCTCGGCTGCTTCCCACCGGTCGCCGCGGCGCTCTTGCCACGGCGGATCGGCGCGGGGCGAGCCCTCGAGCTGATCCTCTCCGGAAGGACGCTCGAAGCCTCCGAAGCCGAACGACTCGGGCTGATCGAACAGGTCAGCTCGGCCGGCGAGCTTGAATCGGCAGCGGAGCAGCTGAGCGCTGCGCTCACCGAGCTGAGCGCAGCCGCGACCCGGCTCGCCAAGCGGGCCGTACGCGCCGGCGAGGAGCGCCCGTTCGACGCCGCCCTGGCAGAGGCTGAGCGCCTCTATCTGCGCGACCTCGCTTCGAGCCACGACATGGTCGAGGGTATCGAGAGCTTCCTCGCCAAGCGGCCACCGCGCTGGCAGCACCGCTGATGGGTCGCCGCGCCGGCGCGCTCGCTCTACTCTTCGCCCTACCGCTCGCTTGCTCGCGCCGAGCCGAACTCGAGAAACCTGCAGCGCACGGCACTCGTCTTCTCCTGGTGGCGCTCGACGGCTTCGACCCGGGGGTCGCGGCGACGCTTCTGGCCGAGGGCAAGCTACCCCATCTCCGACGCCTGATCGAGAACGGTTCGCAGGCGACGCTCACCGCGCAGGCTCCGCTCCTCTCGCCGATCCTCTGGACGACAGTCGCCACCGGTCTGCCGGCGGAGCGGCACGGCATCGTCGATTGGACGATCGAGGGCAAGCCGGTCTCGAGCGTTCACCGACGGGTGCCGGCTTTCTGGAACCTATTGCCGCGATTCCATCGCCAGGTGGCGACCGTAGGCTGGCTCGCTACCTGGCCTGCGGAGAGCGCCGCCGGCACGATCATTTCGGAGCGCTCTCACTATGCGCGGCTGGAACGCAGCCTGGCGCCACGCGGAGCCATCGACCTGCTCCAGTTCCGTCGCGAGCCGATCGACATCGCGGCTCTACCGCGTTTCACCGACGCCGCCTGGAACCCCGCCGCCCTTAGCCTGCCCGAGAGCGACTCCCGCCAGATGGTCCAGTACCTGTTGCACAACCGTCTTTTACTCATTCACCAGCGAGACAGCTTCTACTCCGATCTCGCGGTCGAGCTACTGGGCCGGGAGCGGTTCGATCTTGCGGCGATCTATCTACGCGGTGCCGACTACGTCGGCCACGGCTTCTGGCAGTTCTGGGAGCCGCAGCCGTTCGCCTCCTCCGCTCGGCCGGTGGCGCCCGAGCTGGCACGGAGCCTTGGCGCCGTCGTGCCGCGCTACTACAGCTTCCTCGACGAACAGCTCGGACGGATCGTGGCCGCCGCAGGGCCGCGCGCCGACGTTCTGCTGCTCTCCGATCACGGTTTCCTCGCCGACCCCGAGCTCCTCGTCGAGGGACGCGGCAAGGGGCTGCATCTGTCGGGCAATCACCGCCCCGAGGCGTTCTTTCTCGTCTCCGGCCCGTCGTTCCGGAACGGCGTGAATCAGCAGCGTGAGATCGGTCACCTCGACATCCTGCCGACATTGGCGCGGATCCTGGAGATTCCGATCTC
Source organism: uncultured Thermoanaerobaculia bacterium (assembly GCA_964590905.1). Lineage (GTDB taxonomy): Bacteria > Acidobacteriota > Thermoanaerobaculia > Multivoradales > JAGPDF01 > JACTMI01. Next base: position 4,984 of record CAZPYU010000201.1, on the reverse strand, counting down.
CGCCGAGCTCCCGGGACGGGTTCTGGAGGAGTACCTGGCGCCGGAGCTGCTCGCGAGACCTGCCCGGACGGTCTCCGCCTATCCCGGGCTGGCCGGCCGAGAGGAGCGGCAACGGCCAGAGGAAGGACGCGACGAGCAGCTTCTCGAAGAGCTGCGCTCGCTCGGTTACATCAAGTAATCGTCGCCCCTCCATCTTGCTCGGACAACTCGGAGGCGGTAGGGTCCTGCCGTCGAGCGAAGCGGAACAGCGCAGAATCGAAACCGAGACGGCGGAGCTCGTCAAGTGCTGACGGCGATCGCCGCGTCTTCCAGGAGTCGAGAGCATCGTGGCCAGCCCCAGATCGAGACGTGGGACCCTGACGCTCGAGGAGTTGAGAGCGAAAGTCGCGAGTGGCGAGATCGACACCGTGCAGGTCGTCTTCCCCGACCTCTACGGCAGGTTCATGGGCAAGCGCGTGCCGGGCGACTTCTTCCTGAAGAGCGTCGCGCGGCACGGCATGCACGCCTGCAACTACCTCTTGACAGTCGACATGGAGATGGATGTCGTGCCCGGCTACCGCTTCGCGAGCTGGGAACAGGGCTACGGCGACTTTCACTGCGTGCCGGATCTCGGCACGCTGCGCATTCAGTCGTGGCTGGATCGCACCGCGATCGTCTTCTGCGATCTCGAGAGCGGGTCTGAACACGTTCCAGTCGCAATCGCACCGCGCACCATCCTCCGGCGCCAGATTGCGCGCTTGGCAGAAGCGGGCATGACCGCCATGGGCGCTACCGAGCTCGAGTACTACATCTTCAAGGAGAGCTACGACTCGGCGCGCGCCAAGGGCTTTCAGAACCTCGAACCGTTCGGCTGGTACATCGAGGACTACCACATGCTCCAGGGCACCAAAGAAGAGGTCTTCAACGCCGCCCTCCGCCGCCACCTGGAGGCGAGCGGCATCCCGGTCGAGTCTTCCAAGGGAGAGTGGGGACCGGGCCAGCACGAGCTCAACATCGAGTACGCCGAGGCGCTCGAGATGGCCGACCGGCACTCGATCTACAAGCATGCTGCCAAGGAGATCGCGCTGCAGTTGGGGCTCGCGGTCACGTTCATGGCGAAGTGGCGCTCCGACCTCGCCGGCTCGTCCATGCATCTACATCTCTCGCTCTGGGACCGGACGGGCAAGAAGCCGCTCTTCCCGGGCAAGAAGCGGTTGGGCCCGCTCGAGACCTCCGACACCTTCCGCTGGTTCCTCGGTGGCTGGATGGCGCACGCGCGAGAGATTGCGGCGTTCTACGCCCCCTACCCCGCTTCCTACAAGCGCTACCTCTCCCAGTCGTGGGCGCCCACCAACATCGCCTGGTCGTACGACAACCGCACCTCCGGCTTCCGCGTCCTCGGCAGCGGCAAATCGCTGCGCATCGAGTGCAGGATCCCGGGCGCCGACGCCAACCCGTACCTCGCCTTCGCCGCCTCGATCGCCGCCGGCCTCGCCGGCGTGCGCGGCAAGATCGAGCCGCCGCCACGCTTCGAAGGTGACGTCTACGTAGCGCGCGACCTGCCGAAGGTGCCGCGGTCGCTTCGCGAGGCGACCGACCTTCTCGAGCAGAGCGCCTTCCTGCGCGACTCGCTCGGCACCGAGGTCGTGGATCACTACGTGCACTTCTTCCGCACCGAGCAGGCCAAGTTCGACGCCGTCGTCACTAGCTGGGAGCGCGAGCGCTACTTCGAACGGGCGTGAGGCATCGTCCGGCGGATCGCGGCCGTCCGATAGGATCGCGCCGCATGGAAGGCAAGCCGCTCATCGGCATCACCACCTACGGTCGCATCCTCGACGGCCGCTTTCGGCTCCCGGCGCGCTACGTCGACGCCGTGCGCCGCGCCGGCGGCATCCCCGTTCTGGTGCCGCCCGGCGAGGTGCAGCTCGAACAGCTCCTCGACGAGCTGGACGGCCTGATCCTCTCAGGCGGCGGCGACGTCGACCCGCAGCTCTACGGCGGCGTTGCGCACGCCACGATCGAACGTATCGACCCCGAGCGCGACGCCATGGAGATCGCTCTGGCGCGCTCAGCCGACCTGCGTGACTTTCCGACCTTCTGCATCTGCCGCGGCGCGCAGGTGATGAACGTCGCCCTCGGCGGAACGCTGGTGGAGCACCTGCCCGACGAAGTCGGCGACGAGGTGTCGCACCGCCCCGACGGCGGCACCGTCTACCCCCGCCATTCGGTCGCGGTTACCGCCGACTCTCAGTTAGCGCGCGCCATGGAGTCGAACGCCGTCGCTCCGGCGTCGTGGCACCACCAGGCGCTGCGCGCCGTCGCGCCCGGCCTCGAGGTTGTCGCCCGTGCCGACGATGGTACCGTCGAGGCGTTCGAGAGGCGCGACCGTACCTGGTTCCTCGGCGTCCAGTGGCACCCCGAGGAAACCGCCGCCGAGGACCCGACCCAGCAGCGCCTGTTCGATTCGCTGGTTGCCGCAGCGACCGACCGGCGCCGAACGCGTCAAACCTGAGAACCTGTGAATGTTTGCGAATCTTCCAAGGCCGAGGTCCTTCGCTCCGCTCAGGACGACAGCACGAAGGGTGTCATCCTGAACGCAGTGAAGGATCTCGATGTTCGAGGAGTTCTCTGATGAGACTGAAGGATCGAGTTGCGCTAATCACAGGCGCCGCGAGCGGCATCGGCAGGGAGTCGGCGATCCTGTTCGCGAGCGAAGGCGCCAAGATCGTCGCGGTCGACGTCGTCGACCCTGCGGGCGAAGCGCTCGCCACCGAGCTTCGCGCCGCGGGCCACGGAGCGATCTACGTCCACGCCGACGTGTCGCGCGCCGCCGATTGCGAGGCGATGGTCGCGGCGGCCGAGCGCGAGTTCGGCCGGCTCCACGTGCTTTTCAACAACGCCGGCATCATGCTCTCGACCGACGACCGCGCCGAGACGACCGACGAAGCGACCTGGGACCAGACCTTCGCCGTCAACGTCAAAGGGGTCTTCCTGGGATGCAAGTACGGCATTCCGGCCCTGCGGCGCGCTGGCGGCGGCTCGGTGATCAATACCGCCTCGTTCGTCGCCCTGTTGGGTGCCGCGACCCCTCAGCTCGCCTACACCGCGAGCAAGGGCGCTGGCCTCTCGATGACGCGCGAGCTGGCGGTGATCCACGCCCGCGAGGGGATCCGCGTCAACGCGCTCTGTCCGGGGCCGCTCCAGACCGAGCTCTTGATGAAGTTCTTGAACACCGAGGAGAAGAAGCAGCGCCGGCTCGTCCACGTGCCGATGGGCCGCTTCGGTCTCGCCGCAGAAATGGCGAAAGCGGCGCTCTTCCTGGCCTCCGACGAGTCGTCGTACACGACCGGCTCCACCTTCCTGGTCGACGGCGGCATCACCGCCGCCTACGTCACCCCCGACTGAGCTGATGACGTCTCTGCCCTTTTCCGGACTGGCGATCGGCGCCGACCGGTCGACCGCGTCCGACGGCGGAGAGTTCGTGGTTCTCGATCCGCAAGACAACAGCCCCTTCGCGCGCGTCGCTGCAGCGACGCCCGAGGACGTGGACCGCGCCGTCGCGGCGGCGCGCTCTGCGTTCGCCATCGGTTCGCCCTGGCGCCGCATGAGCTCGCGCGACCGCGGCCAGTTGCTGCAGCGGATCGCCGACGGCCTGCGGGCGCGGCTCGAAGAGATCGCACAGCTCGAGTCGAAGAACGCCGGCAAGCCGATCGGCGGCGCTCGCTGGGAGATCGGCGCCGCGGCCAACTGCTTCGAGTTCTATGCCGGCGCGGTCAACAAGTTCCACGGCCAGACGATCCCGGTGGCTCGCGAAGGCACCGGGCTCACCTTCCGCGAGCCGATCGGCGTTTGCGCCGCCATCGTGCCGTGGAACTTCCCCCTCCTCATCACCTCGTGGAAGGTCGCGCCGGCGCTGGCGATGGCCAACACGGTGGTGGTCAAGCCGGCGGAGCTGACGCCGCTCTCGGCGCTGGCGCTCTGGGAGGTGGCGATGGCCGCTGGCCTTCCGCCCGGCGCGCTCAACGTCCTGCCCGGTAAAGGATCCGCCGCCGGTGCGGCGCTGGTTCGCCACCCGGACGTCCGCAAGGTCTCCTTCACCGGCTCGACCGAGGTCGGCGCCGAGGTCATGCGCACCGCCAGCGCCGACATCAAGCGCGTCTCGCTCGAGCTCGGCGGCAAATCGGCGAGCCTGATCTTCGCCGACGTCGATCTCGAGGCCTGCGTCGAGTCGTCGCTCTGGGCGGTCTACGACAACGCCGGACAGGACTGCTGCGCGCGCTCGCGTATCTTCGTCGAGCGTTCGCTCTTCGAGCGCTTCGTCGACCGCTTCGTGGCCAAGACCCAGGAGATCCGTCTCGGCCCGACCGCCGCCGCCGACACCCAGATGGGGCCGCTCATCTCGCGCGCGCATCGGGCGCGGGTCGTCGGCTACCTGGCGATCGGCGACGGCGAAGGGGCCGAGCGGCTTTGCGGTGGCGAGGTGCCGAGCGACGGTCCGCTCGCCGCCGGCAACTACCTCTCGCCCGCGGTCTACGTTCAGGTCCGTCCGGAGATGCGCCTGCAGCGCGAAGAGGTGTTCGGTCCGGTGGTCTCGATCGCCCCGTTCGCCGACGAAGCCGACGCGATCCGACTGGCGAACGACGGCGACTACGGCCTCTCGGGCTCGCTCTGGACGCGCGACATCGGGCGCGCCCTGCGCGTCGCGCGCGCTCTCGAGACCGGCATGATTTCGATCAACTCGTCGTCGAGCGTGCACGTCGAGGCGCCGTTCGGCGGCGTCAAGAAGAGCGGCTTCGGCCGCGAGCAGGGGATGGCCGCGCTCGAGGCGTACAGCGAGTACAAGTCGATCTTCATCGCCGCCGAGTGAGCGGGCCTCTCTGCCTCGCCTGAGGGGACAGCCCTCAGGCTGTCCCCTCCTTCCGATCGCTGGTCAGCTCCGCGCTACGGCCGCGCGTACTCCACGGTGGCGCTCTTGGAGGCGCCGGCGCCGATCGTGCCCAGCACA
>CAZPYU010000200.1:0-17515 GCA_964590905.1 uncultured Thermoanaerobaculia bacterium | reverse complement strand
CGTCGCGACGGGGTCTAGCTGCACCTCTCCTCGTCCTCGGGAGATGGCGTCTCCGGCGCGGCGGTCAACCTGCTGGTCGACGACGTGGACGCCGTGCACGCGGAGCTCTTCGCAATGGGCGTGCGGATCGATCTCGAGCCTACGGATCAGACCGTGGCTGACTTCCGATGGCTGATGGGGGCGGATTCTCGAGAGTCGTGGGCGGGTCCGGCGAAGAGTACCCGTTCCCGGACCGGTTCTTCGCTCCGATCGAGCTTCCGAGCGCAGCGAAGCACGCGATTCGTTCGGTGGAAGCATTGCCCTGGTAGAATTCGCTCATGATCATCGCTACCGGCATCGTCCGTCAGGGAAACGTCGAGTTGGAACCGGGAGTGCTGCCCGAGGGAGCTCGTGCAACGGTGCTGGTCAGCGAGGGCGACGAAACCTTCGAAGCCAGCCCCGCAGAGGAGGCCATGCTCCTGGCTGCAATCGCGGAGGCTGAGCGCGGCGAGTTGATTCCGGCGGAAGAGGTGTTGGCAGAGCTCAAGAAGGCGTGAGCCGGCCGCTCTCGGTCTTCTTCGCTCCGCGAGCACGGCGGGGCATCCAGCAGGCGCGAGAATGGTGGCGCTCCAATCGCGAGAAGGCGCCGCTGGCATTCGAGGAGGAGCTCGAGAAGGTGCTCGATCTCGTCGCACGCCAGCCGGATATCGGCGCCGTTGAGCGTCGCCGGGGACCGCCTGGAGGAGCATCCGCTCTCGGGAGGTCGGGATGCGGGCGAAGCGCACGCCGCCTTCCAGGTCGAGCGGATGCTAGTCTGCGCACCGCGCGATGGATCTGATCTTCGAGTGGGATCCTCGAAAGGCCAGCTCGAATCTTGCCAAGCACGGGGCCTCCTTCCAGGAGGCCACCCAGGTCTTCCTAGATCCGCTCGCGAGGATCTTCGACGATCCAGGCCATTCGGAGTCCGATCACCGCGAGATCATCATCGGGCACTCCGAGCCGTCGAGGCTGCTGGTGGTATGTTTCCTCGAGCGGGAGCCCGTCGTGCGAATCGTCAGTGCGCGGCAGGCGACCACGCGAGAGCGCCATGACTACGAAGAGAGGAAGTAGGAAGTCTTCGCCCATGCGGCCCGAATATCGTTTCGATTACTCCAAGTCGAAGCCGAATCGTTTCGCTGCGTCGAATTCGAAGAACGCTGTGGCAGTGGTGCTCGACTCCGACGTGGCTTCGGTGTTCCGGTCCTCGGAGTCGGTCAATATCCTCCTGCGCTCGGTCATCTCCGCTCTGCCGGCTCCAGGCCGGCCAGCGTCTCCACGCTCGCGCCGAGCGGTCTAGCCCTTCGCAGAAGGGCTCCCTCCGGGAGTAGACGCCGCGAGCGGAGGCGATCCTCTGGTCGTGCTCCTTTCCCTCAGTGCACGCTGACCCATCGGCCGGTTGACGCCATCGCCTCCGTCCAGGAGACTCCCTTCCCGTGACGCTCGCCGACTACTACCGTCGCCAGTACGCCTGGCGCGACTGGCCGCCACTCTTCGCCGCGCTCCCCGTGCTCACCGGGCAGACCGTGCTCGATCTCGGCTGCGGCGTCGGCGACCTGGCGGCCGCGCTCTTGGCGCGCGTCTGCTGCTGCATCTCGACGCAATCGGGAACGGCGACCCGGTGACCCGCGCCGAGACCCTACCTCCGTCCGCGCTGCCGTCCGTCGCCGACATCCGGGGCGGCGACCGCGGCTACCTCGCCTACCACGCGCCGCGCTACCGCTACCTGTTGGCGCTCGCGGCGCGCTACGCCGCACCGGCCGACGGCCGCATCCTCGACATCGGGCTCTCGCCTTTGACCGACCTGCTGCGGAATCGCCTCGGGCACCCGGTCGACACCCTCGGGCTCGAGGCGGAACCGAGCGCGGAGGATCGACGGCACTTCCGATTCGACCTCAACGCGCTCGACGATCCCGCCGCGCCGCGCCCCGACCTGCCGCGCTACGCCTGGATCTTCCTGGCCGAGGTGATCGAGCATCTGCACGTCTCGCCGGCCACGGTCTTCGATTTTCTCGGCGCGCACCTCGCGGAGGGCGGCCGGCTCGTCGTCCAGACTCCCAACGCGGCGTCGCTGCCGAAGCGGCTCAAGCTCCTGGCCGGGCGCAACCCGTACGATCTGATCCGCGACGAGCCCGGCAATCCGGGCCACTTCCGCGAGTACACCTGGGTCGAGCTCCACGCCTTCGCCCAGCGCTCCGGTCTCGCCGTCGTCGCTTCCGACCGGCGCTACTACTTCGACGCCCGCTTCGCGCATCACGCCGGAGCTGCGCCGAAGCCGCAGCCGTTCCTGGGCGCACTCAAGAACGTCGTTTATCGCGCCCTGCCGCCCGCGCTGCGCGAGGGCATTACGCTGGTGCTGGCGAGGCGGAGAGAGACGGGCTGAGCCACTGCCGACGACGGCTCTGACGGAAAAGCAAAGAGGCTGGCTCGCATGACGCGAACCAGCCCCAGTGATCGAAAAGCGATTCGAAGCTTAGAGCTTGACGACGTTCTCGGCCGCCGGGCCCTTCTGGCCCTGCACGACGTCGAACTCGACCTTGTCACCCTCGGCGAGGCTCTTGAAGCCCTCGCCGCTGATCGCGGAGTGATGGACGAAGCAGTCCTTCTGTCCGTCTTCGCGCGTGATGAATCCGAAGCCCTTGCTGTCGTTGAACCACTTCACAGTTCCGGTGATCTTCATACTTCCAGCTCCTCTTGTTCGTGTCGGTCGGAGCTGGTTCTCAGCCCACACCCAACCACAACACTTTTTGTGAGATTGTCCTCACGAGACGTTCGCGACCTGGAACGGCACTCGCCGTAGCGGTTCGCAAAGACAGCCTAGCAGAAAACGCCGCGCCGCGCACGTCAACCCCTTTTCTGGGTCGGTATGCGATGCTTTCGGCCCTCGACGCCGGAGGCCGAAAAGATGAGTACCGCTCGAATCGTGGCCGTGATTCTGATCGTCGCCGGAGTTCTCGGCCTCCTCTACGGCCAGCTCTCGTACACCAAGGACAGCCACGACGTGAAGCTCGGGCCAGTGGAGTTCTCGGTGAAGGAGAAGGAGACCGTGAAGGTGCCGACCTGGGCCAGCGTCGGGGCGATCGCCGCCGGCGCGCTGCTGCTGCTCGCGAAGCGCCCGTAGCTCCCCTCCGGGCGCAACCACCCCGCTGACCGATCGGCGCGAGCGCCTCAGGAGCCCGGCTTCGTCGCCGCCGGCACTGGGAAGCCACGCTGACGCATTAGCGCGCCGATCCCGGCCTCGCGGCCGCGGAAGGCGCGATAGCCGTCCGCCGGATCGATCGTGTTGCCGACCGAGAAGACGTGATCACGGAGCGCCTGGGCAACCTTTGCGTCCCACGGGCCGCCGGCCTCGAGGAACGCCTCCCAGGCGTCGGCCGAGAGGGTATCGGCCCACAGGTAGCTGTAGTAGCCGGCCGAGTAGCCGTCCCCGGAGAAGACGTGCGAGAAGTGCGGCGTGCGGTGACGCATGACGATCTCGCCCGGCATCCCCAGCGCGGCGAGCGTGTCGCGCTCGAAAGCGTCGGGATCGATCGTCTGGCCGCCGGCGAGATGGAGCTTCATGTCGACCAGCGCGCTGCCCAGATACTCGGCGGTCGTGAAGCCCTGATTGAAGGTCGCCGCGCGCTCGATCCGCTCGACTAGCGCGCGCGGAAGCGGCTCGCCGGTCTGGTAGTGGAGGGCGAAGCGGTCCAGCACCTCGGGAGTCGAGAGCCAGTGCTCGAGGAGCTGCGACGGAAACTCCACGTAGTCGCGCGCCACGCTGGTTCCCGAGAGCGTCGGGTAGGAGACGTTCGACAAGAGCCCGTGCAGCGCGTGACCGAACTCGTGGAAGAGAGTCTCGGCGTCGCTCCAGCTGATCAGCACCGGCTGTCCCGGCTGCCCGGCGACGAAGTTCGAGTTGTTGGAGACGATGGTGGTGATCTCGCGCTCGAACCGCTCCTGTGTCCGGTAAGCGTTCATCCAGGCGCCGGAGCGCTTGCCGGCGCGCGCGTAGGGGTCGAAGTACCAGAGGCCGACGTGGACGCCGCGGCCGTCCGTCACCTCCCAGACGCGCACGTCGGCGTGCACAACTGGCACCCCCGTGATCGGCGCGAAGCGAAGGTCGAAGAGCCTACCTGCGACCCAGAACATCCCCTCGCGCAACTTTTCGAGCTGCAGGTACGGTTTGATCTCGTTCTCGTCGAGATCGTACTTGGCCTTGCGCACGCGTTCGGCGTAGAAACGATAGTCCCACGGCGCGATCGGAGTCTTGGCGCCGCTCGCACCCGCTTCGCGATCGGCGATCGCCTGCATGTCGGCGACCTCTTCGCCCACGCGCGCCACCGCTGCCGGCCAGACCGCCTCCATCAGCGCCACAGCGCGCTCGGGGGTCTTGGCCATGCTGTTCTCGAGATTCCAGTGGGCGTGGGTGGGAAAGCCGAGCAGCAGCGCCCGCTCGGCGCGCAGCTTCAGGATCTCGGCGATGATGGCGTTGTTGTCCTTGGAGTCGCCGTGGTCGCCGCGGGTCGCGAAGCTGCGCCAGACCCGTTCGCGCAGGTCGCGGCGATCGGAGTAGGTAAGAAACGGCTCGACGCTCGAGCGGCTGTTGAGGATCGCCCACTGGCCGGGATGTCCCTTCCGCTCGGCTGCCGCGGCGGCGCCGGTGCGCACCGATGCGGGCAGGCCGGCGAGGTCGGACTCGCTCTCGAGCAGCACGAAGTAGTCGGTCTCGTCGGCGAGCACGTTCTGGCTGAAGCTGGTGAAGAGCGTCGCCAACCGTTGATTGATCTCCGACACGCGTGCCTTGGCCACCGCGTCGAGGCGGGCGCCAGCCAACACGAAGTTGGTCGTCTGCAGCCAGACCAACCGCTTCTGCTCGGGCGTCCAGTCGGTGGCGCTCTCGCGCTCGGCGTCGACCGCGGCGATGCGGGCGAAGAGCCTCTCGTTCTGCACGCTCTTGTCCGAGAAGGCGGCGAGCTTGGGCGCCATCTCGAGCTCGACTTTCTGAAACTCCGGGTCGTTCATCGTCGAAGCGAAGACACCGTAGATGTTGGCGACGCGGCTGAGAGTACGGCCGCTCCGCTCGAGCGCGGCGACCGTGTTCTCGAAGGTCGGAGCCGCCGGGTTGGCGACGATGGCGTCGATCTCGGCCAACTGCTCGGCCATCGCCGCCGCGAGCGCCGGCTCGAACTGCTCGACCGCGGCCTGATCGAACGGCGGCACGCCTCCGTAGAGGCCGACCCAGGGCTGGAGAAGCGGATTGTCGGCGAGCGCCGGCGAGCTGATGCCGACCAGGAGCGCGGCCGCTCCGAGGGTGGAAAGCAGGGGATTGTTCATCTCGGGAGACTCCATCGTGCTCAGTTGTTGCGATCGTAGAATCCGGGCGGCGGTTGCAGCAGGCCGTCCGGCAGAAGAAGCGATGTTACTCGATGTAGGCAGCGCCGACCGCCGCTCGTACCGCCACAGAGCCGAACTGTCCCCTGGCGCGGCTCAGTATCGCCCCGCGAGGCGATCTACGCTTTCGCTTCGCCCCAGCTCGGGCCGCAGCCGGTGTCGACCACCAGCGGCACCTCGAGCTCGGCGGCGCCCTCCATCTCGGCCTTGACCAGGGCAGCTACCCTCTCGGCGTCGGCCTCGGGAGCCTCGAGCACCAGCTCGTCGTGCACCGTGAGGAGCAGGCGGGCGCGTGGGAGCTCGGCGGCGAGGCGACGATCGACCGCCAGCATGGCCAGCTTCAGGAGGTCGGCCGCGGAGCCCTGGATGCGCGAGTTGATCGCCACCCGCCGGGCGTTCTCGCGCACCGCCCGGTTCGGATGTTTGAGCTCGGGGAGGAGACGGGGCCGGCCCCAGAGCGTCTCGACCCGGCCTTCGCTCTCGGCGCGCTCGACGGTCTCCTTCATGTACGCCTGCACGCCGGCGTAGCGGGCGAAGTAGGCGGCGATGAAGCGCTCCGCCTCCTTGGGCGCGATGCCGAGCTGCTGCGCGAGCCCGAAGGCGCCCTGTCCGTAGATGAGCCCGAAATTGACCGCCTTGGCGGCGCGGCGCTGCTCGGAATTGACCAGAGCGGGGTCGATTCCGAGCACCGCGGCGGCGGTCGAACGGTGGATATCCTCGCCACTCCGAAAGCTCGCGATCATCGCCGGCTCGCGCGCGATGTGGGCCAGGATGCGCAGCTCGATCTGGCTGTAGTCGGCCACCACCAAGAGAAAGCCCGGCGCGGCGCGAAAGGCGAGGCGGATGCGCTGCCCCTGCTCGGTGCGCACCGGAATGTTCTGCAGGTTCGGATTCCACGACGAGATCCGGCCGGTCGCCGCGACCGCCTGCTGGAAGCGGGTGTGGACTCGCCCGTCGGCGGCGACCGTCGTCGGAAGCGAGTCGACGTAGGTCGACTTGAGCTTGGCGATCTCGCGGAAGCGGAGCAGCCGCTCGGGCAGCGGGTGGCCTTCGCCCGCGAGCTCGGCCAAGGTGTCGGCGTCGGTCGACGAGCTCTTGGTCTTCTGGGTCTTGCGGCGCGCCTTGAGGCCGAGCTTCTCGAACAGGATGGTGCCGAGCTGCTGCGGCGACTGGATGTTGAAGCGCTCACCGGCGAGCGCGTAGATCTCCTCCTCGAGCACCGCCAGGTCGCGCGCCATTGCCGCCGACATCTCGGCGAGAAAAGCGCGGTCGAGCCCGATCCCGACCTCCTCCATGCGCAAGAGCACCGGAGTCAGCGGCGCTTCGATCTCGCGATAGACCTTCGCCGCCGAGCTGGCCGCGAGCTCGCTCGCCAGCGCCGGCGCCAGCCGCTGCAAAAGATCGATCCGTTCGGCGGCGAAGGCGGTGAGCCGCGCATCGCCGATCGCCGGCGCCTGCTCCTTGTCGAAGCCGGCCTCCTTGAGACTCTTCGGCTGCACCCCCAGCCGCTCGAGCGCCAGCTCTTCGAACGGATGCCCATGCGACGAGACGCGCAGCAGATACGACGCCAGCATGGTGTCGAAGCGGCGGCAGCCGAGCGCCGTGCCCGGCGGAGCCAACCGCAGCGCCTCCTTGAGATCGTGCCCGACGAGCTCGACCTCGGCGGATGCGAAGAGCCGTGCGAGAGCGCTCTGCAGCGCCTCAGCGAGGCCGTCGCGGCGCAGGTCGACTTCGAGCACCGGCCCGGCGACCGCGGCGATCGCCACCGCCACCGGCGCCTGCGACGGCACCAGCACGATCGCGATCTCGCCGGCTAGCGCCGCGCAGCGCGAGGCGACCTCGTCGGCGCTCGCGAGCGCCACGACCTCGCGCTCTGCGGCCGTAGCCGGAGCGCTCCCTCCCAGCTCGTCGAGCAGCGTCTTGAACTCGAGCTCGGCGTAGAGCTGACGCAACGCCTCGGTGTCCGGAGGGGAGACCGCCAGCGGATCGAGCTCGAGCGCGATCGGCAGATCGCAGTGAATGGTCACCAGCTCTTTCGACAGCAGCGCCTGCTCGCGGTGCTGCGTCAAGCCCTCGCGGTACGCCTTGCGCGGAATCTCGGCGCAACGTTCGAGGAGCGCCTCGACCGAGCCGAACTCGCGCACCAGCTGCTTCGCCCCCTTCTCGCCGATCCCCGGCACGCCGGGCACGTTGTCGACCGCGTCGCCCATCAGCGCCAACACGTCGGCGACTTGCGCCGGCGGCACGCCGAAGTCCTCCTCTACTCCCTTGGCGTCGTAGAGCTTGCCGCGTCCGGTGTGGAAGAGCGCCACCCCGTCGCCGACCAACTGCATCATGTCCTTGTCGGCGGTGACGAGGACGACGTCGATGCCGCTCTGCGCCGCTTTCTTGGCGAGCGTCCCCATCACGTCGTCGGCCTCGTACCTGTCGAGCTCGAGCACCGGAACGCGGAACGCCTCGACGGCGCGCCGGATGAGCGGAATCTGCGGCCGCAGCTCCTCCGGCATCGGCGCCCGGTTCGCCTTGTAGTCGGCGAATTTCTCACGGCGCACGGTGTCGTCCGAAACGTCCCACGCCACGCCCAGGTAGTCGGGCCGCTCGTCGCGCAGGAGCTTGGCCAAGATCTGCACGAAGCCGCGCACCGCGTTGGTCGGTACGCCTTTCGAGTTGGTCAGGAGAGGCAGCGCGTAGAAGGCGCGAAAGATGGTGTGAAAGCCGTCGACGAGGAGGAGCTTGGGGCGCGCGGACATGAGGCCGGAGCCTAGCCCGGATCGCTCGCGGCGTTCAGGGGAACAGGCGACGTCGATCGCGGCCGAGTCGTGGCTCAGATCGTCTCCTCCGTCGCTTCTTCGGGGAGCCCGCATGAGGTGGTCGTTGCAGCCGAGGCGACGCCCGTCAGCGGGCAGCCAGTCGCTCCTCCGGAGACGATCTGCACCAGCTCCCCGGCCTACGCACGGCTGGCGCGCTCTCTCCTAGAATCCGGGTCGCAATGACCACTCTCTTCGATCCCGGGAGCTGGCCGTACCTGGGACTGCTCTCCTGGCTGGCGGCCGGCTGGGTGGTCGCTTTTCTCTCTCGCGCCACGACTCCCGGCGGCGAGCCGGGGGGCTGCATCGGCGCCTTCGTGTTCGGCGGCGTGGGCGGCGTCGCCGGCGGGCTGATCGCCGCCGAGCTCGGCTTCGGCAGCCTCTACGAGGTTTCGCTCGAGGCGCTCCTCGTCGCTGTCGTCGGCGCCGTCTTCCTGGTCTTCATGGCGCGCATCCTGCGCGGCGGCTGACGCGCGCGTTAGAGTTCGGCCGGGAGGGCCACACAGCATGCCGGATCTCGCGATGATGGGACTCTTCTCGTGGATCTTGATGGGGCTCTGCGCCGGCGCGCTGGCGCGCTTCCTCGCCCCGGGCGACGATCGGATGGGCTGTGTCGCCACGCTCCTGACCGGCATCGTGGGCGCCGTCCTCGGCGGTTTTCTCGCTACGCTCTTGGGCTTCGGCGGCTTCTCCGGTTTCGATCTCTACTCGCTGATCGTCGCGACGCTCGGCGCGATCGTGTTGCTACTCGTCGCCAAGCTCTTCCGCGGCGACAGGCGTCCGTCGTAGCGCCTCAGCGGCGCGCCTGAGCTAGCAGGTGGCCGATCTCGGGCACAATCAGCCGCTCCATGGCCAGCTCGAGCGCGGCCGGTGACCCTGGAAGAAGGAAGATCGCCTTACCCCTCGCGACGCCCGCCGTAGCGCGCGACAGCATTGCGGCAGCGCCGATGGCGGCGAACGAGAGGGCTCGGAAGAGCTCGCCGAAGCCGGGCAGCTCCCTGTCGAAGAGCGGCGTCACCGCCTCGATCGTCACGTCGCGCGGAGCGACGCCGCTGCCGCCGGTGACCAGTACGACGTCAGTCGCCGGCGCGGCGAGCGCTTCCAAGACCGCCGCGCTGATCGCCTCGCTCTCGTCCCGTATCAGCCGGCGCGAGACGACGACGTGCCCGCCCACCTCCACCAGCTCGGCGAGCCGCGCACCGCCACTGTCGGTCGCCGCCGTCCGGCTGTCCGAAACGGTGAGGAGCGCGAAGCCGCAGCGCACCACGCCGTACCGACGATGTTCGTCGACTACCACATGAAAAAGCTAGCACGAGCGCGCTGATAGCATCGCGCCTTCATGGCGCAAGAGATCGCGGTGCTGGGCGTCCCCATGGACCTCGGCCAGGGGCGCCGCGGCGTCGACATGGGGCCGTCGGCGCTGCGCTACGGCCGCCTCGAGGAGCGGCTCGAGGCGATCGGCCTCGTGGTGCGCGACCTCGGCGACATCGACGTCCCCACCGCCGAAGAGCTGGAGATCTCGCACGCAGGACCGGGCGGCGGCATGAACTATCTCGACGAGATCCGTAAGGCGTGCGAAGCGACCGCGGCGAAGCTGCTCGAGGTGCCCGCGGAGGTCTTCCCGATCGTCCTGGGCGGCGACCACTCGATCGCGCTCGGCTCGGTCACCGGCTGCTCGCGGCGGGAGCGGACCGGGCTGATCTGGGTCGACGCGCACGGCGACTTCAACACTCCGGCGACCTCGCCCTCGGGCAACATCCACGGCATGCCGCTCGCCACGCTCTGCGGCGTCGGCGACCCGCGGCTGATCGACGTCGCCTGGCCGGGCCCCAAAGTACGGCCCGAGGATGTCGTCTTGATCGGCGTGCGCGACCTCGACGACCAGGAGCGGCGGCTGATGCGCGAGGCCGGCGTCACCGTGTATACGATGAAGGAGATCGACCGCGCCGGACTACCGAAGATCGCCGAGGAGACGCTCGAAAAGTTGGCGGGGCTCTCCCGTCTGCACGTCTCCTTCGACGCCGACGTGCTCGATCCCGAGGTAGCGCCGGGAGTTGGAACGCCAGTGCCGGGCGGCCTCACCTTTCGCGAGGCGCACCTGCTAATGGAGCTGTTCGCCGATTCGAGGCGGGTGACGAGTCTCGACCTGGTGGAGGTAAATCCGATCCTCGACCGCGAGAACCGGACCGCGAATACTCTCGTCGGTCTCGCCGTCAGTCTGCTCGGCAAGCAGATCTACTGATTCTTGGCCAACTTGGTGCGGACTTTGACCGTCGTCTCTCTGGCGTCAGGCTTGATGGTCAGCCGGATCCAAGCCGTCTGATAGCCGTTCGCCTTGAGCTCGACGTAGTACTCGCCGTGGGCGGGGATGTTGTAGGTCTTGCCGCCGCCGAAGCCGTCCCACTGGTCGGCGATGCCGATCGCGACGCCGTTGATGGTGACAACCGTTTCATCGGGACGGACGTGGAACTGCACGCCGCGCTTCGACTCGTACTCCTCGGCGATCGCCACCTGCGGCACGACGAAGCCGGCAGGTGAGGACGCATTCGCGGGCTGGCTGGCGTCGCCCGCGGCGACAGTCGCACCCGCTCCGCCCGAACCCGCCTCGCTGTCCGATCCCGGCAATCGGGGCTTGGTGGGGGTGACTGGCCTCGAAGGCGTCGGCGCCGACAGGCCGTCGCCGGACGACTCCGGCGGCGGCACCTCTTCCAGCTCCTCTTCCGGAATCGTCTCCGTCAACTGGCTGTCGGTGGCGTCACTCGGCGGCGGTGCGGCGCGCTCGACGGTTTGAACCTGAACGACCGGCACCTCCTGTGCGGAAGGCGCCGCAGCGGGCGCTTCCGGCGACGGACCGCGCAGCAGCCAAGCCGCCAGCCCGCCGACCACGGCCAGCGCCGCCGCGATCCCGACGTAGAGCCCGGCACGCGAAGGCTGCCCCTCGATCGTCGTGGTCTGCTGCGACGGTGCCGCGGGCTTCGCCAGCCGAGAGGTCTTCGCCTCCGGAATCGCCGGCATCGGAATCGCCGAAGTTTCACCTGTGGCGTCGAGCCGCGCTATCGGATCGCCGGCGGCGATCGCCCGCGCGCGCGCCGCGAAGCTGCGCGCGTCGGGAACGCGTTGATCGCGATCCTTCGCCAGCGTCCAACGCAGGAAATCGGCGAGATCGGTCGAGACAGCCTCCGGAATCGGCACGTCTCTCATCGGATCCTCGTGCAGGATCTGATAGACCAGGCTCGTTACAGTGTCGGCCGGGAACGGCTTCTTGTGCAGCACGACTTCGTAGAGCACGACGCCGAGCGAAAAGAGGTCGCTGCGGCTGTCGAGCGGAATCCCCTTGACCTGCTCGGGCGACATGTAGGCGGGACTGCCGACCATCATGCCGGTGCGGGTCAGATCGGTCTTCTCGCCGATCGCCTTGGCGACCCCGAAGTCGCCGACTTTGATCTTGCCGCTCTTGGTGATGAGCAGATTGCCGGGCTTGACGTCGCGGTGGATGATCCCCGCGTCGTGCGCCGCGGCGAGCGCGTCCGCGGATTGGGCGATCAGCTCCAGGGCGTCGATCAGGGAGGGGAACTGGCCGCGCGCCAGACGGTGACCGAGAGTCTCGCCATCGACAAGCTCCATCACCAGGTAGAGCTCGTCGCCCTCGGCGCCGACGTCGTAGACCGCGACCACGTTGGGATGCTGGAGCTTCGCCGCGACGCGCGCCTCGCGCTCGAAACGGGCGAGGATCTCGGTGCGATCGTCCCCGCCGGCCATCGAAGCGCTGATCATCTTGATCGCCACGACGCGGTCGAGCTTGGGATCGACGCCACGATAGACGGCGCCCATCGCGCCGCGGCCCAGCTCGGCGAGCACCTCGTACCGTCCGACCTTGGCCGGGATCTGCGACTCCATCTTTTCGATTCTACACGGGGGCGCCGGGATTTCCCCGTGTCCCCGCCCTCACTCGATCTCCTCGAGGTCGGTGTCCACCTCGACCACCTCGTCGTCGGCCTGCGGCGTGACCACGATGCGCAGCCATTCCGTTCGGTAGCCCGTCAATTCGAGCCGCACGACGTACTCGCCGGGCCCTGCGAAAACGTAGAGCTGGCCACCGCCGGAGCCGTCCCAATCGTCCGCCGGCCCGATGGCGACGCCGTTGACGACGACGATCGTCTGCTCGGGTGAGACATCGAAATCGGCGGCCCTTTTCGTGTGCAGAAGCACGATCCCCGCCGGCGCGGCGACCACGGGCGCAGGCGTCTCCGCCGCGCGCGGGGGAGCCGGCTCGGCCACCACGGTTCTCGTCGGCGCGGTCGGCAGCTCCGGAGCGGCGCGCCCGGTCGGCGCCGGCGGGCTCCACTCGAGCTGCGGCAGTGGCGTCACTACAGGCGAGGGAGCCGAAGGCGCAACAGGCCAGGGAGCCGGAGGCGAAACGCTCCCCGGAAGAGGTGCCCGGAGCTCTTCGGCTTCGTTCGGTAGCTCCTCCTCGTCGAGCTCCACGACCGGCGGCGGCGGCTGCTCCCTCGTCGCCGGTACTTCCGGCTGGGCGAGCGGGCGAGCCACGTCGACGATCGCCGCCGGCGGAGCGGCACCGATCTGCGGCGGCTCCGGTCGACCCGCGAGAACCAGGGCGGTCACCACGACCGCCGCCGTCGCCCCGAGGGCGCCGAGCGCAATCCCGAGCCCGAGCCGGCTCCGCGCCTGCTGCGGCGCGAGCACTGTCGGCGCGGTCACCGTCGCCGCGATGCGGCTCGTCGGCGCCTCGGCGACCGGCTCCGGTGCGTGAATCAGCGTCGGCCCGTGCCAGCTCACGACGCCCGGAAGCCGCTGAGCAATCGCTCGCGCCGAGCCGGCGAAGAGACGGGCGTCGGCGATGCGTCGCGCCGGCTCCTTGGCGAGCGAGGAACGCAACAGATTGGCGATCTCACCTGGCAGTCGCGCCAACTCGGGCGCTTCATCGAGCGGATCGACTTTCAGGATCTGGTAGACGAGCGAGGTGAAAGTGTCGGCGTTGAACGGCTTTCTCCGCAGCACCAGCTCGAAGAGCACGACACCCAACGAGAAGAGATCGCTGCGGCCGTCGAGCGGAATCCCCTGCACCTGCTCCGGCGAGAGGTAAGCCGGACTGCCGACGACCATCCCGGTACGGGTGAGCTCGCTCGTTTCGCCCAACGCCTTGGCGATCCCGAAATCGCTGACCAGGGTGCGCCCGTCGCTCGCCATGAGGAGATTGCCGGGCTTGACGTCGCGATGGACGATGCCGGCGGCGTGCGCCACGGCGAGGGCGTCGGCGGCCTGCGCCACGATCGCCAGCGCCTCGTCGAGCGCCGGGTAGTCGCCGCGCTGGAGGCGGGCCGCGAGGCTCTCGCCGTCGACAAGCTCGAGCACCAGGAAGAGGCGATCGCCGTCGCGACCGGCGTCGTAGACGGTGACAACGTTGGGATGGCGCAGCCGCGCCGCGACCCGCGCTTCGCGCTCGAAACGGATCGTGGTCTCGTCGGCGGCGGTGCCCCCTTCGAGCACGCCGGCGATCGTCTTGACAGCGACTTCGCGATCGAGTCGCGGGTCGTGGGCGCGGTAGACGGCCCCCATCGCGCCACGGCCGATCTCCTCGATGATCCGATAGCGGTCGATGGTGCGCGGAACCGGCTCGCTCACTCCGTCATTCTAGAGGTTCGAGCGGGCGGTCGGAGCACGCTTGCTGGCGCACCCGAAAACGGTACGATCGCACCGTGCGCTCCGTTTGCAGGTACGGCGCCTTGCAGCTCTCGGCGATCCTGCTGGCGACGGCGACCGCAGTGTGGGGCGAGCCGCACTCGTCCGATACCCGCCCGGACCTCGTCCTGGTCACGATCGACACCTTGCGCGCCGACGCACTGGGAGTCGCCGTCGACGGTCGCAGCAGCACGCCGCAGCTCGACCGACTAGCCAACGAAGGGCGCCGATTCCCCAACGCGCACGCGCACAGCGTCGTCACCCTGCCCTCGCACGCCAACATTCTGACCGGCCTCTATCCGTTCCAGCACGGAGTGCGAGAGAACAGCGGCTTCCGCCTGGCGCCCGCGTTTCCGACCCTCGCCACGATTCTCTCCACGGCCGGCTACGCCACCGCCGCCTTCGTCGGCGGCTACCCGCTCGAGTCGCGTTTCGGCCTCGCGAGCGGCTTCGAGGTCTACGACGATCGCTTCTCGAGCGCGCAGCGCGACGACGAGTTCGCGATGGCGGAGCGGCGCGGCGATCACGTCGTGACCCCGGCCCTCGCCTGGTGGCGGAGCGCCGCCGATCGGCCGCGCTTCCTCTGGATCCACCTCTACGATCCGCACGCCCCTTACGCTCCGCCCGAACCGTACGCCTCCGACTTCCGCGATCGTCCTTATCAAGGCGAAGTCGCCGCGGTCGACGCCTTCCTGGCGCCGCTCCTCGCCGAGCTGCGCACCGCGGCTCAGCGCGAGATTTTCGTCGCCCTGACCGCCGACCACGGTGAAGCGCTGGGAGATCACGGCGAGCTGACCCACGGCCTCTTCTGCTACGAGTCGACCTTGCGCGTGCCGCTGATCCTCTGGGGCTCGCGGGTGACGCCCTTGATCGATCTGCGTGCAGCGCGGCACATTGACCTCTATCCGACCGTGCTCGAAGTCGCCGGGCTCGCGCCGGCGGGGCTCGTCGGCTCAGCTCGCTTCGGCCGCTCGCTCCTGGCGACTCCTCCAGAGGAGCCGATCGACAGCTACTTCGAAGCGCTTTCGGCGACCTTGAACCGCGGCTGGGCGCCGCTGCGCGGCGTGCTGCGCGGCGACCGCAAGGCGATCGAGCTGCCGCTCCCCGAGCTCTACGATCTCGCCGCCGATCCACTCGAAACAGCGAACCGCGTCGACGACGAGCGCCGCGCCTTCCGCGAGCTTCTAGCGCTCTTGCCGACCGAATCGAAGTGGCCCCCCGACCGGGGCGCGGTCGCGGACGAGGAGCGGCGGCGTCTCGCGGCGCTCGGCTACCTGAGCTCGAGCGCACCGATGGTCAGCTCGTTCGGTACCGCGGACGACCCGAAACGGCTGCTCGAGCTGGATCGCAAGATCTTCGCGACCATCGAGGCGTATTCGAGCGGGCGTGCCGACGACGCCGTGGCGCTGGCGCGCGAGATCGTCGCCGCGCGACCGACGATGCCGCTCGGCCGCTCGCTGCTCGCCCAAGCGCTGCTCGAGGCGGGGCGCCAGGACGAGGCACTAGCCGAGATGCGCCGCGCCCGAGACGACGGCGTCACCACCGAAACGCTGCTGCGCCAGCTCGGCCTGACGCTCGCCGAGCGCGGCGAGACCGAGGCCGCCTTGGCCGCGGTGGCGTCGCTCGTCGCCGCCGGCGATCTCGACGCGCGGCTGGTGCGCGCTCAGGCGCTCGCCGACGCCGGCCGGCTCGCGCCGGCGGAAGCGGAGGTCCAGCAGGTTCTCGCCGCGCGCCCCGACGATCCGCGCGCCCTCGAGCTGGTCTCGTTGGTCGAGCTGCGCCGCGGCCGGCCCGAGGCCGCGCGCGCCGCGGCGGCACAGGCGGTCGAGCTGGCACCCGGCCAGGCGCGCGCGTGGAACAACCTCGGTGTGGCGCTCTTTCAGCTCGGCAGGCCTTCCGCGGCTCTCGACGCCTGGCAGCGCGCGGTCGACAACGACCCGCGTCTCTGGGACGCGCTCTGGAACCTGGGCGTGCAGTCGGCCAAGCTCGGCCGGGTGGAGCCGGCGCGGCGAGCTCTCGCCGCCTTCGCTCGCGGCGCTCCGCTGGCGCGCTTCGCCGCCGATCGCGAGGAGGCCAGCCGGCTGCTCGCCGCGCTGCCCGCCGTGCCACCGTGAATGCGCTCGCTGCCGCTCGCCTTGCTGTACAATTTCCTGTGCAGTTTTCTGGCAGCGCGTCAGGCGCGGGAGGGGCTCGATGCTCGCCCAAAGGATCGCAGCGATTCAGTCCGCCCTCGCCGACGCCGAGGTCGACGGCTGGCTGTTCGCCGTTTTCCAGGGCAACGATCCGATCAGCGTCGATCTGTTGGGCCTGGCGGAGAAGGGGCTGGTCACCCGCCGCTGCTACTACCTGATCCCGGCTCGAGGGGAGCCGCGCAAGCTCGTGCACGACCTCGAGCCGGCGATGCTCGATCATCTCCCCGGCGGCCGGGCCGGCTATCGCACCTGGCAGGAGCACCGCCGCGAGCTCGAACAGCTGCTGCGCGACTGCCGTCGGGTGGCCGCCCAGTACAGCCCGCAAAATCAACTGCCCAACGTCTCGCGACTCGACGCCGGGACCGCCGAACTCCTCGCCTCGTTCGGAGTCCAGCTCGACTCGTCGGCCGATCTCGTGCAGCGATTTGCGGCCACTTGGACTCCCGAGCAGATGGAAGGCCATCGGCGCGCCAACGTCCACCTGCACCGCATCGTGCGCGAGGCGTTCGCGTGGGTAGCGGATCGCCTGCGCGCCAACGCCGCTGTCGACGAGCACGCGGTGCTGCGTTTCATCCTGGCAGCGTTCGAGCAGAGCGGGCTCCACACCTTCGCCGACCCGATCGTCGGCGTCAACGCCCACGCCGCCGACCCCCACTACGAGCCGACCGCCGAGAGCGCCTGGCCGATCGTGCGCGGCGACTTCCTGCTCATCGACCTGTGGGCGAAGGAGAAAGTCGCCGACAGCGTCTACGCCGACATCTGCTGGTGCGGAGTCTGCGCGTCAGCTCCTACGGCGCGTCAAGAGGAGATCTTTTCCACCGTCGCGCGGGCGCGCGACGCCGGCATCGAGCTGGTGCGCTCGCGCTGGCCGTCGAGCTCGATTCGCGGCTTCGAGGTCGACGACGCCGCCCGTCAGGTGATCGTGAACGCCGGCTACGGCGACTACTTCATCCATCGCACCGGGCATTCGATCGGCGTCCAGGATCACGGCCAAGGCGCGAACATGGACAACTTCGAGACCCACGACACGCGCCGGCTGATGCCGATGACCGGCTTCTCGATCGAGCCCGGCATCTACCTCCCGGGCGAGTTTGGCGTCCGCTGCGAGGTCAACCTCGCGCTTACCGCCACCGCCGTCGAGGTCACCGGCGGCGAACCGCAACACGAGCTCCTGCGTCTCCTCGAGTGACAGTCGACTCGCTCTCGCTCGCCAATCCGACGCGTTCGCTCTTGCCGGACGAGCGACTTCCGGCTCTGCTCTCGCCGCTGCCGCTCGACGCCGCCTCCGCGCTGGGGGCGCTCTTCGCGCCGCAGCGGCCGGCCCGGATCGAGAGCGCGGAGAGGGCGCTGCAGGTCGAGTGGCGGCCGGCGCTGGCGCTCTTGACCGATCGCGAGCGCGAACGCGCCGCGGTGCTCTTCACCTGGCTC
>CAZPYU010000199.1:0-16573 GCA_964590905.1 uncultured Thermoanaerobaculia bacterium | reverse complement strand
CGTCGAGTCGCCGGCGACGGCGGGAAGCGATCCGGGCCTCCTGGTCTGGCTAGCGGCGCCCGATCTCCTGGTCGCCTCCCCCTCGGTCGACGGGCTGCGCCAGATCGAGGCCACGCTCGCCGCCGGAAAGAGCGGATTCGTCGGAACGCCGTTCCACGCCCGCTTGCGCGATGTGTATCGCGACGGCGCCGGCTGGCTCCTGGGCGTCGACGCCGCCGGCGTGCTCGCCCACGCCGAGGCCGCCGAGCGGCACTCCGGCGCCTTCGCCCGGCTGGGGCTCGCCACAGCCGAGCAGTTCATCGTCGAGAGCGAGAGCGCGGACGGAACGACGCAGACCCGCGCCACCCTCGGCTTCTCCGGCGCGCGGCAGGGCGTCGCCTCGTGGCTGGCGGCGCCGGCCTCGTCGCAGGCGCTCGAGTTCGTCTCCGCCGAGGCGCAGGTCGCGCTGGCGGTGCTGGTCAAACGTCCGGCGGCGATGTTCGACGACGTCTGGGCGGCGATCTCGGCGGAAGAGGGCGAGGCCGCCGCGGCGAAGCTGCAAGAGCTCGAACAGAGGCTCGGCTTCTCGCTGCGCGACGACTTCGCGGCCGCCTTCGGAGGCGACATCGCGCTCGCCATCGACGGGCCGTGGCTGCCGAAGCCGGCTTGGAAGGTGGTGGTCGAGCTCGCCGATCCGGCACGGCTCGACTACGTGGCGGCGCGCTTCGTCGAGGCGATCAACGCCGAAGCAGCCGAGCACGGCAAGCCGGGAGTGCGCCTCTCGCAAGAGGAGAGCGACGGTCGCCTCTTCTATCGGCTGGCGACCGAGGCCGGCGTCGAGCTCGCCTACGCCACCGTCGTGGACGGCTATCTCATCGTCGCGCCGTCGAAGGCGCTGATCGTGGCGGCGATCGCCCACCGGGCAGCCGGAACGACGCTCGGCGAGTCGAGCGCTTTCCGGGCGCGGCTGCCGCGCGATGTCGACCCCGACTTCTCGGCGATGTTCTGGCAGAGCCTGGGCGGTACCTTGGGCCAGCTCGGCCAGCTCGGTCAGCTGCTCGCGGGCGAAAGCGTCGCACCGGAGGTCCGCGAGCAGATGGCGGCGATCGCCGCCGAGAGCGAACCGACACTGGTGGTCGCTTACGGCGAACGCGACCGGATCGGCTTCGTCACCGAAGGGTCGAGCGGCCCGCTCGGCCTCTCGTTCGAGAAGCTGCTCTCGATTCTGGGGGCGGTGACCGGCCGAGGAGCGACAGCGCCGCCGGTCAGCGAAGAGCTGCCGGCGACCGAAACCGCGATCGAGACCTCGGCGTAGAGTCGGCGGACGATGGCTCCGCCGCTCCTCGAGTTGCAAGCGTTGGAGGTCCGCCTCGGCGGCCGGCCGGTGCTGCGAGGTCTCTCCGGCAGCCTGACCGGCCGCGTGGTCGGTCTCCTGGGCCCGAACGGCGCCGGCAAGACGACGCTTTTGGCGACGCTCCTCGGCTTCCACCCGCCGTCGAGCGGCAGCGCGCTCGTGCTCGGCCGCGACATTCGTCGCGAGCGGCTGGCGATCCGCGAGCGGCTCGGCTACATGCCCGAGAGCGACGCTTTCATCGCCCATCTCTCGGCGGTGCGTTACGTGCGCATGATGGCGGAGCTCTCGGGTCTCGCTCCCGAGCCGGCTCTCGAGCGGGCGCACGAGGCGCTCTTCTACGTCGGCCTGGGCGAGGCCCGCTACCGGCGGCTCGATACCTACTCGCTCGGCATGAAGCAGCTCGCCAAGCTGGCGCAGGCGATCGTGCACGGGCCGGAGCTGCTGCTCCTCGACGAGCCGACCAACGGGCTCGATCCGGCGGCGCGCACCCGCATGCTCAGGCTGATCCGCGAGATCAGCGAATCGGGCGTGCGCATCCTCCTCTCGTCGCACTTGCTGCGCGACGTCGAGACGGTCTGCGACGAAGTGATCGTCCTGCGCGAAGGGCAGGTCGCGACGATCGCCAACCTCGCCGAAGAGGCGCAGAGCCAGCGTCGCTTTCTGGAAGTCGAAACGCGTGGCGCCGATCCGCTGTCGTTCGTCACCGCGCTCTCCGAGCTCGGCTGCGAGGTGGCCGAGCTCGCCAACCGGCGCCTCAAGATCGTGCTGCCGGAGGCGGTGGCGCAGCGCGAGCTCTGGCGCCTCGCCGAGAGTAGCGGAGTGCAGCTGCGGCGCTTGACGGTGGCCAAGAACTCGCTCGAGCACCTCTTCCTGAGAGCGATGGAGGAGAACCGTGCCGGTCTATGACCGCCGCTACAAGGGGTATGTCGGCGAGCGTCGCTCGTCGCGCACCCTCTTCCTGACCGTGGCGCGGTTCGGCCTCGTCGACCTCTTCTCGTCGAAACTGGTTCTCGTCCTCTTCGTCGCCTCCTGTCTGCCGTTCCTCCCCTTCGCGACCCTCGTCTACCTCGGCAACAACCTCGATGTCCTCAGCGTCTTCCAAGGCTTCGACGCCACGCCGCTCATGAAACCGCTCGAAGGCAGCCTCTTCTTCTGGTTTCTGGTCGCGCAGTCGATGTTTGCCTTCGTGCTCGCCTCGTTCGTGACGCCGTCTCTGGTCGGCCCCGATCTCGTGCACGGCGCGATGCCGCTCTATCTGTCGCGGCCGATTTCGCGCGCCGACTACGTGTTGGGCAAGCTCACCGTGCTGATCACGCTGCTCTCGGC
Source organism: uncultured Thermoanaerobaculia bacterium (assembly GCA_964590905.1). Classification (GTDB taxonomy): domain Bacteria; phylum Acidobacteriota; class Thermoanaerobaculia; order Multivoradales; family JAGPDF01; genus JACTMI01. The sequence goes on along the minus strand of CAZPYU010000199.1, from coordinate 13,914 downwards.
GGTGACCTGGGTGCCGGGCATCCTGCTCGTCGGGCTGCAGGCGGCGATGGCGCGCCAAGGGTGGCTCCTCGAACGCTGGCGCCTGCCGGTGGCGCTCTTCGTCGGCTCTTGGATCTGGATCTTGCTCCTGGCGCTCCTCTCGCTGGCGATCTCAGCCTGGATTCGCTGGCGGCCGCTGGCGACGAGCGCCCTCTTCGCGCTCTTCATTCTCGGCACCGCCTTCGGCACCGCGATCAACGAAATGCTCGACACCCGCTGGGGGAAGCTCCTGATGCTCTCCGAGATGGTGCAGACGCTCTGGGTGGCGCTCTTCGGCGAGGTACCGCCCGGGGGCGGGGAGTTGGCGCGCGATCCGCTGCCGATCGCGGTCTGTTGCGTGGCGCTCGCCGCGGTCGCCTTGGCCACCCTGGCCGTCTTGCGCAAGAAGATCCGCGCCTTCGAGGTGGTGCGATGAACGGTGCGATCGGCGGGGGGCGCATCGTCCTCGAGAACGTCTCCAAGTTCTACGGCGAGGTCCTGGGCGTCAACCGGATCGACCTCGCGATCGGTCCGGGGATCACCTCGCTGGTGGGACCGAACGGGTCGGGCAAGTCGACGCTGATGAACCTCCTGGCCGGACTCCTGCGCCCGAGCGAGGGGCGGGTGTCGGTGCTCGACCTCGATCCCGGCGATCCCGAACGCCTCTTCCGCGCCGTCGGCTACTGCACGCAGTACGACAGCTTCCCGCGCGGCATGAAGGGGTTGGATTTCGTCGAGCTCTATCTCCGGCTGCACGGCATGACCGCGAGCCAAGCTGTAGAGCGCGCTCGCCTGGCGATCGAGCGCGTCGGGATGAGCGACGCCGCCCACCGCCGCATCGCCGGCTACAGCAAGGGGATGAAGCAGCGGATCAAGCTCGCGCAGGCGATCGCGCACGAGCCGCGGGTCCTGATTCTCGACGAGCCGCTCAACGGCCTCGACCCGCTGGCGCGCGCCGAGACGATCGAGCTCTTCCGCGGCTTCGCCGCCCAAGGGCGGTTCCTGATCGTCTCCAGCCACGTGCTCCACGAGGTCGACGAGCTCTCCGATCGCGTCGTCTTGATCCACGGCGGCTATATCGTGGCCGAAGGCGAGATCGAAGGGGTGCGCGACGAGATGGCGGAGGAGCGGCCGCTGCAGGTGCTGGTGCGCTGCGACCGGCCGTCGATCTTGGCGGCGCGCGTCTTCTCGGAGGACCACGTGGTCGAAGCTCGCCTCGACGCCGACAAGCGTGGGCTTCTGGTGCGTACCCAGAACGCCGAGCGCTTCTACAAGCTCCTGAACCGCGTCGCGGTGGAAGGGGAGATCGAGATCGAGGCCGTGCTACCGGCCGACGACGACGTGCAGGCGGTCTACCAGTACCTGATCGGCGGCCCGCCGCCGGGGGCGGCTTGAGGTGAGGCGATGGACGAGCTGACGCTTCCCGCGGGCTTCGCGCTCTGGCGCCGGCAGGTGGCGGCGATGATCGGCCTCGAGCTCAAGAAGACGTTTCTTCGCGTGCGCGCGCTGCCGATCGTGATTCTCGCCTTCCTGCCGGCGCTGCTCCTGGGAATGCGGGTGCTCTCGGTGCGCTGGGGCGGGGCGGGGGTGATGACCGCGCCGGAGGTGACCAGCGCCTACGGCGGGATCTTCCAGCTCTTCTTCGTTCGGCTGGTGCTCTTCTTCGGCTGCTTCGGGATCTTCACTTACCTCGTCCGCGGCGAGGTGGCCGAGAGGAGCCTGCACTTCTACCTGCTGGCGCCGCTCCGGCGGGAGGTCTTCCTGGCGGGCAAATACGTCGCCGGCGTCTTGGCGGCGAGCGTCCTCTTCACGAGCTCGCTGGCGCTCCAGCTCGCCTTCGCCTTCGGAACACGCGCCACCGAGGGGGGAGGGCGTTACTTCTTCGACGGACCGGGACTCGGCCAGGCCGCCGCCTACTTCGGGGTCACCCTCTTGGCCGTCGCCGGCTACGGTGCGGTCTTCCTGGCGCTCGGCTTCGTGGCCAAGAATCCGATGCTACCGGCGGCGGCGATCCTCGGCTGGGAGTGGATTAACTTCCTCCTGCCGCCGGCGCTCAAGAAGCTCTCGGTCTTCCACTATCTGCAGTCGCTCTGCCCGGTGCCGCTCCCGGCCGGGCCGTTCGCGCTGCCCGCCGAGCCGACTCCGGCGCCGCTCGCCATCGGCGGCCTACTCGTCCTCATCGCCGCGCTCCTCTTCCTCGCCAGCCGCGGCGCGAAGCGGCTCCAAGTCCTCTACGTCGGGGAGTAGCGCCTACATCCTCTCCGGTTCGGGCAGCCCGAGAAGGTCGGCGAGCTCGCGCAGACCCTTCGCGAAGAGCTGGAAGGTGACGAGCCGCACCTGGCGCAGCTCGGGGTCGCTCTCGTGGAGCACCGGGTGGTGGTGGTAGAGGGCGTGGAACTGCTGCGCCAGCTCGAGGGCGTGGCGGGCGACGAGCGAGAGCTCGAGCGTCGCGGCGGCGCGCTCGACCACCTCGCCGATGCGCGCCACCAGGTGGACGAGCTCCCAGAGATCGTCGCTCCAGAGCTCGGCGCGGAGCGCCGACGTCTCCTCGGGTGTCACCGCGTTGGCTAGGCCGGCGGCGGCGAGCTTGCGGCCGATGTTCTGGGCGCGGACGAGCGAGTACTGCAGGTACGGCCCCGAGTCGCCCTCGAAGGAGAGCGCCTCGTCGAAGTCGAAGGCCAGAACTCGGGTCGTCGTTGCCTTGACCATGAAGAAGCGGAGCGCGGCGATGGCGATCTGCTTCGCTAGCCCCACCAGCTCGTCGTGAGAGAGATCGCGGTTGCGCGTCGCGATCTCCTCCCGCGCCTTCTCCTCGAGCCGATCGAGCAGGTCGTCGGCTTTGACGCCGATCCCCCTTCGCCCCGACATCTCGACGCCCTTGCCGTCTTCGGTGACTACGCCCAAGAGGCTTGCCGTGGCCGGTGAGAGCGTCACCATCTCGTAGGCGAAGTGGACCGAGCTCGACGCCGCGTCGTCGTGGCCGAGCGCAGTGAGGCCGGCGCGCACGATTTTCTGCAGATAGCTCTGGCGGGCGTCGATGACGTTGACCACCCGCGTGGCGCCACCAAAGGCGGGGTGGTCGGTCGCGCCCTCGACGGTTGTCGTCCAGAGTCCTTGCTCGCGCCACCAGCGATAGCCGAACTCTTTTCCCAGCAGCCCGAACTTCCAGAGCTGGTAGGCGATGTCCTTGCCGACGTAGGTCACCGTGCCGTCGGAGCGGACGATCACCTTGTCGGGGTCTTCGAGCCCGGCGAACTCGGCCGCCTCGGCGAGCGGCATCACCCAGCAGCCGGCGTTCTTGCCCGACTCCTCCCGCTGGATCGCCCCCACCCCTTTCAACTTTTCGAAGGCAACCTCAAAAAAATCCAGCGCCAGGATGTCGCTCTCGTGGGTCAGCAGGTCGTAGCCGATGCCGAGCCGCGCCATGGTGGCGAGATGGCGGACGACGATCCGCCGCGCCACTAGGCGACCCATCTCGGCGCGCTCGCCCTTGCCCGACTCGAGTTGGTGGAGCGTCTCGCGGCGCAACGTCTGTCGAGAGGGATCCTCCTCGAGCCAGCGTCCGACGCGGCCGTAGAGATCCCAGCAGTGGAAATCGAACGGCTCGGGGATCGCGGCGACCTCGGCGACGGTGCGGTGTTCGAGGTCGACGAAGCCGATCACCACGTCGGCGACCTGCACTCCCGTGTCGTCGATGTAGTTCTGGATCTCGACGTCTCCCCCCAATGCGCGCAGGCAGCGCACCAAGACGTCGCCGAGCACCGCGTTCCGGAGGTGGCCGATGTGCGCCGCCTTGTTGGGGTTGATGTTGGTGTGCTCGACGACGGTCTTGCCCTCCCCGAGCGGGAGGGCTGGCACGATCGTCGCGTTGGCGAGGCGCGCCGCGAAGGCGGGGCGATCGAAAAAGAGGTTGAGGTAGCCCGGACCCTCGATCCGCAACTCGCGGATCCGAGGCGGCAGCGCCCAAGCGGCGGCAAGCTCGGCGGCGAGCTCCCGCGGCTTCCGGCCCAGAACCTTGGCGAGGTGGAGCGCCGCCGGGAAGGCGAGGTCGCCGAGCTCGCGGCGGGGCGGGATCTCGGCCACCGGGGCATGCTCCAGGCCATAGAGGCGCTGGATCGTCTCGGCGAGTCCGGCCGCCAACTCGCGTTTCTCGGGCCCGAGCATGGGCGCGGGAGTGTATCCCACGGTATTGGAACGGTTTGGGCGCGGGGAGCAGGCTTGATAGGATCTGGCGCGTTCAACGCACCTCCGGTTCCCCGGGGGCTGAACCCAACGGAGTCCTGGTCGTCCCATGACCGAAACGCGGACCGAGAATCGGATCGTCATTCCGATGAACAACACCACTCTCGAGCTGGTCGAGGGGGACGTCACCGAGCTCGAGGTCGAGGCGATCGTCAACCCCGCCAACGAGAAGTTGATCCTGGGCGGGGGCGTCGCGGGCGTCATCCGCCGCAAGGGCGGCCCTTCGGTTCAGGAGGAGTGCCGGCGGATCGGCTCGACCTCGACCGGAACCGCGGTCATCACCGGCGCTGGCAAGATGCGGTTCAAGCACATCATCCACGCCGTGGGGCCGCAGATGGGCGAAGGCGACGAAGACCGCAAGCTCTCGGCGGCGGTCCGCTCGTCGTTGGCGCTGGCCGATCGCCACGGTTTGAAGTCGCTCGCCATCCCCGCCATCTCGACCGGGAACTTCGGCTTTCCGATGGACCGCGCCGCGCGCATCACGTTGACCGAGGTCCACCGCTACCTGCAGGGCGGCACCAAGTTGCAAAAGGTGATCGTCGTGCTCTACGACGAAGACGCCTACAAGATCTTCGCCCGCGAGCTCCGGCGCGGCTTTCGCTGACGGTTCAGTGCCGCCCGTAGAGGCGGACGTAGGCGCGGCGACCGCGAACCGACTGCGAGTCGTAGACGAATGAAACCCGGCGGATAATCCGCTCGGCTCCCACGACGTCGATCACCCGCGACTGCCCGCCGGCGGGGATGACGTTCTTGAGCTCGACTTCCTGCTTCTCGTCGTTGGCGAAGTGGATTGTCATCGAGCGGAACTGCACCGCGACGCCCTTGACGCGCAGTTGGAGCGCGGTAAACGTCCCCTCCTTGGCGGTGATCACGATCTCATCGTGATCGACCCGATCGGTGACGCGCCGGGATCCCAGGAGATCCCAGCGATCGGCGGCAAGGGCCGGTGCCAGCGAGCCGGCGACGACGGTCAGGACGAGCGACGTGGTAACCAGGGAACGCAGTCTCATGGCGACTCTCCTCAGCAGGTCGTAACGACAGCCGTCGAGAAAAACCCCGAACTACCTTCTATCCTACGCCCGCGGCGTCAGAGCGCGCGCTCGGCGGCCCGCTTCAGCCCTTTCAGGTTCTCCTTGAACATCATGATCGTGGCGTGATCGAGGCGGAAGAGGCGGAAGAGCGGCAGGCCGGGGCCGTCGAACGTCTCGCACTGGCGAACGAAAGTCCCGGTTGGACGCGGCTCGAGGTAGAAGGCGTGGCGGCGGGTAACGCCGAGAGACTTGCCGGTCCAGAGTAATACGCGGTGCGGCTGCGCCACCTCGACAATGGGGCGAAGGGTGATCGGGATCACCCCGATTTCGAGCACGATCTCGAGCTGTGAGCCGTCGCGGAGCGGCTTCCTGTCGGTGGTCTCGGCCGACTTGCACTGCGGCCACCAGATCCGCCAGCCGAACGGATCGGAGATGTACCTCCAGATCGTCTCCGGCGGCGCCGCGATCTGGATCGACTCTTCGATGGTGAGGGCCAAGCTCAGGCTCCGTACTTCTCGAGTCGGCCGGCGTGCGCCAGAAGCAGCCCGGTCAGCTCGCGCGCCGGGAAGGTTCCGAGGTGACCGCGCATGGCCGCGCGTTCGTCGAAGCGACGAGAGCCGTCGACGAAGGCCAACGGAGACGAGATTAGGAGCGGCACCGGATGAAAGCTGTGGGCGCGCATCGGCGCTGGCGTCGAGTGGTCGCCGGTGATGGCGATCACATCGGGTGCGAGAGCCAGAAGCTCGGGCAGCGCCCGGTCGACCTCCTCGACGACAGCGACCTTGGCCGCCAGGTCGCCGTCTTCGCCGGCCTGGTCGGTCTGCTTGACGTGCACGAAGAAGTAGTCGAAATCGTTCCAGCGCGACGCGACGGTCGCCAAGATCTCACCGATCCGTTTGCCGCACGGCACGACCTCCATGCCGCAGGCCGAGGCGACGCCGCGGTAGAGCGGATAGCCGGCGAAAGCGCCGAGGCGCAGCTTGTAGAGCTCGGCCATCGACGGCAGGTGGGGCAGCTTGGAGAAGCCGCGCAAGAGCACACGATTGGCCCGCGGCTCGTCCGCGATGGCCCGCTGCATGGCATCGACCGCGCGGCGCACCAACGCGGCGGTCGCTGCCCCTTCTGGCGCGGTCTCCCTGGCCGTGAGCGGCGGCACACCCAACGCCTGCGGGTCGGTGTCGTCGACCGCGGCCGAAAGCCCGACGCCGCGCGCCACGAAGACGAAGCGGTGCGCCTCACCGGGCACGATCTCGACCACGGGCTCGGTGAAGCTCGCCAGAGCAGCATTCAGCATGGAGGCGACGCGGCGACACTCGTCGCTCGAGATCCTGCCGGCGCGCCGGTCGACCAACTCTCCGGCGGCGTTCGCGGTCGCGAAGTTACCGCGCGCGGTGACGTCGTCGGGGCCGAGGGCGATGCCGAGGCCGAGCGCTTCGAGGACGCCGCGGCCGATGTCGTACTCGGGCGCCGCCGGGTCGTAGCCGAAGAGGGCCAGGTGACCGGGTCCGGAACCGGGCGTGATCCCGGTCGCGACCGGGACGATGCGGCCGAGCGACGAGCGTGTCGCGAGCGCGTCGAGGTTGGGCGTCGCGGCGAGCTCGAGCGCCGTCTGCGGCTGAACGGCAGTGGCGAGATCGCCGACGCCATCGAGCACCAGGAGCACGATCTTCGACTCGGCCGGGCGCGCTAGACGGGCGAGGAGCTCGAGGTGCCGCATGCGGACCGCCGCTCTCTTCAGGCGACGAAGTAGGCGCTGGCGCGGACCTGGATGCGGCTGCGCGCTTCGAAGCCCGAGCCGATGAGAGCGAAGGCGCAGCGACCGCCCAAGATCGGGAGCACGATCCAGCCGTCGAAAGTCTCGCCGGTGCCGTAGGGGGCAACGACCGGCTCGATCTCGGCCAGCTTCGTCCAGTGGTTCTCCTCGGGATCGAACGCGGCCTGGAGCTCGATGTAGGCGCGATCGAGATCGATCAGCTTGTTGCCCGGATGCCAGGCCGAGAAGACGAAGCGCACCTCGTCGAAGCTCTCGGTCTCGACCCAGGCCTCGCCGTCGACCAGCAGAGGCCAGACGAAAGCGCCGGCAGAGTCGGTGGCGTGAATCTCGGGCGTCGGATCGAAAAGCAGCTGCAGCGTTCGTTCGTCGCGCGCGTCGTCCATGGTTCCTATCCGAGGCGCTCGCCACGCGCCAGCGCGAGAGCGCGGACGATGCGCCCCCGGGTTTCGTCGTCGTCCGCGCCGACAAGCGGCGCGCCGATTCCGAAGGCGACCGCGCCGGCCTGCCGGTAGGCGGGGATCTCGTCAATTCCGAAGCCGCCGCCGGCCAGCATCGGCACCGTGTCTCCGAGCGGCTGACGAACGACAGCGAGGTAGGCCGGTCCGCCGACGGGAGGCAGCGGATAGATCTTGATCAGGTCGGCACCGAGTCGATCGGCGGCGACGATCTCGGTCGGTGTCAAGGCGCCGAGGACGAGGAAGATGCCGGCCTCGCGTGCCTGTCGCGCGACCTCGGCGCAGACGTTGGGCGAGACCAGGAACTCCGCGCCGGCCGCGATCGCCTCGGTGGCGCGGTCGGGGGTGGTGACGGTGCCCATACCGATCCAGGGCGGCCCCGTCGCTCGCTCGCGCTTGGCCAGGAGCTCCTGCACCAGCTCCACGGCGCCCGGCACGGTGAAGGTCACTTCCACGAGCTCGAGCCCGCCGGTGACGAAGGCCCGCGCCTGCCGCGCCGCTTCGGCGCGATCGCGGTGGCGGACGACGCCGATGATCGGAGAGCGGGCGAGAGTGGCGGCGACCGCTCGCTTCGGGGCACTGGCGACGGCGACCGGCATCGGGCGCGACTTTATCATCCGCTTCCACGCCGACCGCCGCGCCTCTCGCTAGCGCTGCCCGTGCCGAGCGCGCGGTCGAATCGGCGCAGGATGCCGCGCAGGATGGCGATCTCGCGCCGCGTGGGCGAGGCCCGTGCGACGAGAGCGCGCAGATCGCGTTCGACGGCCACGATCGTCGTGTCGCGAGCGAAACGCACGCGGTGGAGGAGCGCGGTCAACTGCGAGGAAAAGCCAGCGATCTCGGCGCCAACGGCCCGCGGCTCGGGCTCGCGCGCCGGCGAGCCGACCGCCGGCTCTCGGGCGCGATAGAGCTCGTAGGCGACGATGCCGACCGCCTGCGCGAGGTTCAGGGTCGGGAGCCGGGACGAGCTGGGGATCTGGACGAGAGTGTTCGCCAGCGCCAGCTCGTCGTTGGTCAACCCCGACCGCTCCGGTCCGAAGACGAGCGCGGTAGGTGTGTCGGGAGGATCTCGGGCGAGTAGCGCCGCGAGATCGCGCGGAGCGACCAGCACGCGCGGCCAGGGGCGGCCGCGTGCGGCGGTGGTGGCGACGATCTGCCCAAACTCGGCCAACGCTTCGCCGAGGTCGCGGCGTCGTTCAGAGCGATCGAGGATCGAACCGGCGCTGACGGCGAAGGCGTAGGCGGTAGCTCCGAGCCGTACCGCCGGCTCCACCAGGACGAGCCGCTCGAGGCCGAAGTTCCCCATCGCGCGCGCCGCCGCGCCGACGTTCCCCTCCTCCTGCGGGCGTACCAGAACGACGGCGGTCGACGGAGGCGAGACGCCCGGACGGGCTTCGTCGGGCTCCACGCTACTTCCGCGGCACCGCCGACCAGTTGAAATCGGAGAGGACCGGCGGACCGGCGCCGGCGCCCAAGAGCCAACGCACCGAGGGGCGGGGCGCGAGGCTGCCGGCGAGCATCAAGCCGTCGGAAGGGCCGAGGGCGTACATGGTGTAGGCCACGCCGGCGGCGTCGACACCCAGCTCGCCGACCGCCATGACGGCGACCAGGCCGGATCCCGGCCGAGCACGGCGAAAATCGATGTACGGCACGAACGTCTCGCCGGCGATCGCCAGCGGACGATCGGTCGGCGTCAAGATGGCGAGGGCGCGGTCGCGCAGGTAGAACGGCGAGAGCGGCGCGTCGAGGCCGGGGAAGAGCGGCGGCACGATCTTCCACCCCTTGCCATCGGGACCGGGGCCGGCGGCGCGCACCACCGGTCCGACCGCGATCAAGAAGTTCGAGCTACCGCCGGCTCGTAAGAGCTCGGCGGCGCGGTCGACAGCCCATCCGAGCTCGAACGGAAAGAAATCGAGCGAGCTGCCGGCGGCGACGGTCATCGTTGCGCGCGCCTCGTCGAGCGTCAGCCGCTCGCAGGCGGCCGCAGCGCTCGCGGCCCCGAGCTCCGCCGGTGTCGGCAGCGAGCCGCGGGGCGAGCGCAACCCCCAGAGCCGGAAGAGCTCGCCGCCCAAGAGACCGACCCTCCCCTCGCTCCAGTAGCAGAAGCCCTGCGCGCGCCGTACCAGCTCGGCGGTAGGCGCCTCGAGCTGAACCGGCCGACCGCTGACCGCCGCCTGTTCGATCGCGCGCAGGAGAGGGCGCACGCGCTCGAGCTCGACGAACGCCGCCGCGATCGTCGCCGAGGCGGCGGCCGGCTCGCGATCCCGCACTTCGATCTCGGCGGCGAAGTCGAATGCCCGGCCGGCGACCCGCAGCGGCGAGCCGGAGACGGCGGCGAGCGACGGCTCGGAGCTCAGTGCCAGCAGGATCAGGGTTCGAGGGAGCTTCGACGGAGATCTCATCGCGGTTGCCGATCTCGAATCCTAGACGGAACGACCGGCTTCGGCAGTGTGCTTGCTTTGAGATTTCACTGTGATATCATTACTCTATTCCAGGAGAGGAAACCATGTCGAAAGAAAGATCCGCGCTCTCGCTTCCCGGTATTCCGCTGCTCCTCGTTCTCCTCGTCGCGATCGGGTTCGACGTCAGATTCCTGATCCGTTCGGCCGGCGCTGCGGAGATCGCAGGCGTCTTGATGGCGATCGCTCTTCTGATCGTCGCCCTCTTCTCGCTCGCCGGACTGTTCATGGTCGAACCGAACCAGTCGCGAGTCTTGACCCTGTTCGGCGCCTATCGCGGCAGCGAGCGACAGCCGGGACTGCGCTGGGCGAACCCGTTCTACGCCAAGCGAGCCATCTCGCTCCGGATCCGCAACTTCGAGACCGAGCATCTCAAGGTCAACGACGCCGAAGGCAATCCGGTCGAAATCGCGGCGGTCGTCGTCTGGCGGGTGGTCGACAGTTTCGAAGCCGTGTTCGAGGTCGACAACTACGAAAATTTCGTGCACGTGCAGAGTGAAGCGGCGCTGCGCAATCTCGCCACGCAGTATCCGTACGACTCCCACGGCGATCACGAGTTCTCGCTGCGCGGCTCGACCGCGACCATTGCCGAGCGGCTGCAGCGCGAAATCCACGATCGGTTGCGGCAGGCGGGCGTCGAAGTGTTGGAGGCGCGGATCAGCCACCTGGCCTACTCCCCCGAGATCGCGCAGGCGATGCTGCAGCGTCAACAGGCGTCGGCGATCATCGCGGCGCGACAGCTGATCGTCGACGGCGCGGTGGGAATGGTCGAGATGGCGTTGACCAAGCTCTCCGAGAAGAAGATCGTCGAGCTCGACGAGGAGCGCAAGGCGGCCATGGTCTCGAACCTGCTCGTCGTCCTGTGCAGCGACCGGGCGGTGACCCCGGTCGTTAACACCGGCACGCTGTACAGCGGGTGAAGAGAACGGATGCGGGACCTCGGGAGAGGAGCCGACGCTGAGCGAGCGCAAGCCATTTCTGCTGCGGCTGGATCGCGAGGTGCACGCGGCGCTCGAGCGCTGGGCGGCAGACGAGCTGCGGAGCCTGAACGCGCAGATCGAGTTCCTCCTGCGTGGCGCGCTCGCCGAGCGGGGCCGCTTGCGGAGCGATCGGGGCAAGCGGTACCAACGCGGGGAGGAGAGAGCGCGATGAAAGCCGAGATGAAGTGGTGGTGGGGAGCTCTCAAGCTTCGTGGGCGCAAGCGATTCGCAACGCTGACTCGGCGCTTCAGCCGGCATGGCTTCCTGGAGTCGTTCGTGAGCCAGCCCGAAAGCTGAGAGCGCTCCGATGGCTCCGATCACCCGGTGAAAAAACTCGTCTCCCGGACCGGCCGAACAAGAAGCCGAGGCCCTCGTTGCAGCCGGTTTCTGGTCCGGGGCGCGCTGCGAAATCCGCAGGGCTCGACAAAGGCAACCGTTTCGGCTTTAGAATGCCTGGCACAACGGTTGCCTAACGATTCGCCACCCATGCAGAGCTCTCGCCTGATATCGAAAGTCGTTCTGCTCTTCATCCCGCTCGTCGCGGGCGGCTGCGATCAGTTCTCGGCGCGGATCGAGTTCAAGAAAGGCAACGCCGAATACAAGGGCGGCAACTACCGCGGCGCGCTCGACAACTTCCAGCGCGGGCTGTCGATGGACCCGAGCGCCAAGGACGTTTGGCGCTCGGTCGGCCTCTCGGCGATGGCGCTCTATCGGGCCGGCGACGATCGTCCAGACAACGTGGCGCTGGCGAAGACTGCGACCGAGGCGTTCGAGAGGTACCTCGCCGCGAAGCCGAACGACGAGAAGGTCCGGGAATACCTCCTGATGACTCTGCTCAACGCGAATCTCTACGACCGCGCTCTCGCCGAGCTCGAGAGGGAGATGGTGAAAAAGCCGGACGAGCCGCAGCTGCTCCAGGCGGCGATCGGGGTGCTGATCAAGGCCGGCCGATTCGAGGACGCCTCGAAACGTCTCGAGCGGGCAGGCCCTCGCGCCCCTGCGACCGCGCACTACACGATCGGTGTCGCCTGTTGGGACAAGGCGTACCGTGATCCGATGCTCGATCCGGCGGTCCGATTGAGAATGATCGAGACCGGCGAGAAGGCGCTCAACCGCGCCGTGACGATGGACCGAGGGTACGCGGAGGCGATGGTCTATCTCGGTCTGCTCGCTCGCGAACGGGCGAAACTCGAGCCGGATCCCGAGGCGCAGCAGCTCTTGTACACCAAGGCCGAGGAGTGGCGGACGCGCGCCTCGGAGATCTTGAAGCAGAAGCGGGCGACGGCGGCGTAACGCCGTCACGGAGGATTCGAATGTTCGAAACCGCCCTCCTCGACAATCAGAAGCCGCGCTCCAAAGCGCGCTTCTGGGTCGTACCGATCGCCGTCATCATCCACGTGGTGGCGCTCGGAACGGCCGTCTTTGCCCAGTACTGGACGATCCAACCGGTAGCCGAGCCGCCGATTCAGGTCAGCTTCTTCTCGGCCGCGGCGCCTCCTCCTCCTCCTCCTCCCCCGCCTCCGCCGCCCCCAAAAGCGGCCGCGCCGAAACCGGTCGCGACGGTCGTACCGACGGCCCCGGTCCAGCCGGTCGAGATCCCGAAGGAGATCCCCCCCACTCCGATCGAAGACCCCGGTGAGGGTGAGGGGGTCGAGGGCGGAGTTCCGGGCGGTGTGGAAGGCGGCGTCATGGGAGGGGTGACCGGAGGCGTGCCGGGCGGGACGGGAGACGAGATCCTGCACGTCGGTGGCGCCGTCAACCCCCCGGTAGCGATCGTCCGCGTGCCTCCGGTTTACACCGAGATCGCGCGCAAGTCGCGTACCCAGGGTGTGGTCATCGTCGAAGCGATCATCGACCCGCAGGGGAACGTCACCAACGTGCGCATCCTCAAGCCGCTGCCGATGGGGCTCGCCGAGGCGGCGGTCGAGGCGGTCAAGAAGTGGAAGTTCAAGCCGGCCACGCTCAACGGGCGGCCGGTTTCGGTTTACTTCAATCTGACGGTCAAATTCCAGCTCCAATAGGCGAATCGAAAGGCGAGGAGGAGTAGCGATATGGATATGGGAATCATGCACATGTGGGGTCAGATGGGATGGATCGGCAAGTCGGTGGTTTTGATCCTTGCCATGATGTCGGTCTACTCCCTCTACGTCTCGATCGATCGGATCCTGTATTTCAAGAAGGCGCGACAGCAGTCGCTGGACTTCGCCCGCGCTTCGGCGCAGGCGCTCTCCCGTGACAAGGTCGACGATGCGGTTGCCCTGTCGAAGAAGTTCATGGCGAGCCACCTGGCTCGGGTAACGCGCGCCGGTCTGGTCGAGTTCCAGCTCGACGCAACCGCCTCGAATCCGCTGTCGGGGCCCGAGAAGGCCGAGGCCGGACGGCGGGCGATCGAACGCGAGACGCTGATCACTTACTCCGATTTCAAGCGCGGCATCGGCTCGCTCGCCACCATCGCCACCACGGCGCCGTTCGTCGGGCTGTTCGGCACGGTGATCGGCATCATCAACGCCTTCCGCGGCATGGCCGAGGCGGGCTCGGGCGGTATCGCGACCGTCTCCGCCGGCATCTCCGAAGCGCTGGTGACGACGGCTTTCGGCCTGCTCGTCGCGATCCCGGCTTCCTGGATGTTCAACTATTTCACCAACGCCCTCGAACGCTTCTCGGTGGAGATGTCGAACGCCAGCTCCGAGCTCGTCGACTACTTCCTGAAGAAGCACGGCGGGAGTGATGAAATCCGCTGACGTTCACGGCACGATCGAAAACACGTTCCGGGCGGAGATCAACGTCACGCCCCTGGTCGACGTCTGCCTCGTGCTGCTGATCATCTTCATGGTGGTCACCCCCTTGCTGCAGCAGGGAGTCGGCGTGGCGCTGCCGCAGACCAACCTGCCCGAAAAGATGGTGGAGGGGGCCAAGCAGCTGACGATCTCGATCAAGCTGGACGGCACGGTGCTG